>CAXTDB010000026.1:6962-21087 GCA_964242045.1 uncultured Leptolyngbya sp.
TCGTCCGCGCCCGCGAAGTCGAAGAAGTGCCCGAAGAGGAACAAGAAGAGTTAGCGCTGATTTATCAGGCGAAAGGACTCCCGGAAACACAAGCGCAGACGTTAGCCGCAAGAATAATGCAGAATCATGAAATGGCGCTCGATGCTTTATCGCGTGAAGAACTAGGAATCGATCCCGATGAACTCGGTGGGTCGGCTTGGGCAGCAGGAATTACGTCGTTTTTTCTGTTTGCGATCGGCGCAATTATCCCCGTTGCTCCATTTTTCTTCGTTGCTGGAACGAATGCGGTCATCGCCAGCTTGGTTTGTAGCGGTTTGGGACTGTTTCTAATCGGGGCAGGGATTACGCTGCTCACTGGACGCAGCATTCTTTATTCTGGGATGCGTCAAGTTTTATTCGGATTTGCGGCGGCGGGAATTACGTTTGGAGTAGGGCGATTGTTAGGTGTATCGATCGCAGGTTAGACATCGGGTTCACCGGGGAAAAAGCGATCGTCTAAAATTTCACTCAAACCGTAGGGACAATCGAGAGGAAAGGTTTCTTCAGGCAAATCCGTTTCTCCCATTGCCAAATCGCGTGCGTTCTCAAATGCTTCTTGTAGAGCAGTCTCAAGATAAGGCTGGAGGCTTGGATTGTCTTTGAGCAATCGCGAGATGTCACGACGTTGAACCCGCAACGTTGCCAGCCAACTACGACTACGAGCTTGGGGCTGATATTCCCATTTCAGCAAATGTCCGATCAAGATTCCAAGACGGTTACGGAGTTCTTGCCGCTGTTGTTTACCCAAGCATTCTATTTCCTCGATTAAGTTGGGTAAATCGATTTTGCTCCAATGTTGGTCGCGCAGCAAGCTTGCTTGTTGTTGTGTCCAAGCATGAAAATCAGTGTCGTAAAGGTCAGGGACAGACATGCGATCGACTCCTGCCAACAGTATTTTAATGTTAGCGATCGGGCTGCCAACTCGCCACGCGCCACCACTCTAAAGCGGTTTCTGCGGGAATCTTCAATCGAGCATCGCCAGCGTTGAGATGCAAAATCAGCGTGAGTTTTGTATCGGTGTCTAATCGATTCAAAACAGGTTTGAAATCGTATTCACCGACGTGAAGAATCGAGAAATCTTTCGGCGTGACATCTTCGGCGCGAAAGATTGATCGATCGGCTTCAATCTCTAACGGCTGGTCATGATTCAGCGTCACAAGCCCCGGAAACCCAACTAATCTTAGATGGATCGAGTCGGGTTGTCCCTGTGGGAATCGTTTGTAAAACACAACTTGCCAAGCGCGATCGGAGTCGTCTTGCAGCTTCGATAAAGAGCGGTATAAAACGCTCGTTGTATCTGAGTAAGTATGAACGGATGCAACCGCAAAATTTGTGCTGAATCCCCAAATTAGGATGGCTAAAACGCAACTTTTCCACAACCGCGCCAAGTTTTCCACAATCAATTCACCGTTTTCCACAATCAACGCCGCGATTTAATAGAGACGCGATCGATCGCGTCTCCACTAGGGATTTTATTCCCACTCGATCGTGCCCGGTGGTTTCGAGGTGATGTCATACACCACGCGATTCACGCCCTTGACTTCATTTACAATTCGATTCGAGATCGTTTCGAGTAAATCGTAGGGAATGCGCGCCCAGTCTGCGGTCATGCCGTCTTCGCTCTTGACGCAGCGAAGCACGATCGGATAAGCATACGTGCGCTGATCGCCCATGACCCCGACGCTCCGAACCGGAAGCAAGACTGCGAAAGCCTGCCAAACCTCGTGATAGATTCCCGCTCGATTAATTTCTTGACGCACAATCAGATCGGCATCGCGCAAGATATTCAGCTTCTCGTCGTTCACTTCACCCAGAATCCGAATCGCTAAACCGGGACCTGGGAACGGCTGACGGTTCACAATCTCTTCGGGTAAACCAATCGATCGACCGACTTTTCTCACTTCGTCTTTGAACAGTTTTCGTAACGGCTCAATCAGCTTGAATTGCAAATCTTTGGGCAATCCACCCACGTTGTGATGGCTCTTGATTTTGACCGCGACTCGTTCTCCGGTCTGCGGATCGACGTTAGTATCCGCCGATTCAATCACGTCTGGGTATAACGTGCCTTGAGCAAGATAGTCAAAGGGTCCTAATCGCTTCGATTCTTCCTCGAACACGCGGATAAATTCGTGTCCGATCCGTTTGCGTTTTTCTTCGGGATCGGTTACGTTTCTGACCGCTGAAATAAAGCGATCGCGCGCGTTCACATACGCCACATCAATATGGAACTGCTCATGAAACAGCTTGACCAAGCGTTCTGGCTCCAACTTTCGCATAAAGCCTTGGTCGATGAACATACAAGTGAGTTGATCCCCGATCGCACGATGCAGCAAAAATGCCAGCGTCGAAGAATCAACGCCACCGGAAAGCGCGAGCAGAACTCGCTTATCACCGACTTTGGCGCGAATTTCCCGAATCGATTCTTCGACAAACGCATCGGTCGTCCAGGTCGGCTCACACTCGCAAATGTGATAAACGAAATTGCGGATTAACGCCTGCCCGTATTGAGAATGCACGACTTCCGGATGAAACTGAACGCCGTAGAGTTTGCGATCGTGTTCGGCGATCGCGGCACAAGGCGTATTCGCAGTGTGTGCCAGAACTTCAAATCCAGCAGGAAGTTGCGTCACCGAATCGCCGTGACTCATCCACATGGTTGAGCCATCTTCGACGTTGGTTAATAAATCGGTGGGATCATCGATCGTGAGATTTGCCTTGCCGTATTCACCGCGATCGCTGCGTTCAACGGTTCCACCGAGTTGTTGCACCATTAACTGCATTCCATAACAGACACCGAGAACGGGAACGCCCAGTTTCCAAATGTCCGGATTGCAGTGCGGTGCGCCCGCGTCGTACACCGAGTTGGGACCGCCAGAGAGAATAATGCCTTTGGGATTGAGTTGGTGGAGTTGTTCGAGGCTAGTCCGGTACGACAATACTTCAGAATAAACTTGCGTTTCGCGGATGCGACGGGCGATCAGTTCTGAATACTGCGATCCAAAATCGAGAATCACAATCATCTGGCGATCGAGGGCATCAAGATCCTGCGGAGTAGATGCGGTCGGGGCATCCAATACGGACGGTTCAATGTGTGGAGTCACGGGAGTTTCCTGATGAAATGAACGAGATCAAACCGGGTGTAAACGGACGTTTTGAAGGGCGGTAAAAAATCAGCGCGTTTTAGATATTCTGGCTATTCTAATCACATTAGCAAACCGACTCAAGCAGTTGAGTTGCTTTTTTGCTTTTTACAAGAATCTGACGAGAACGATCGAACAAAATTGTCCCGACTTCGACCGTGGCTTCGCTATGCGTGTAGATATAAGCTTGGGCGCGATCGTCGATCGTTTCAGCGATGGAAGTGTAAACCTCGATCGCGCTTCCCAAATCTCTTAAGTATTTCAAGCCATCTTCAGCCGTAGCGCTGGTAAAAATTGTTTGCAAATCCGCTGTCGCAATCCCGATTTTTGCAGCGTGAGCGGTGAGAATTTCTTGGCGAGCATCGGCGACGTGGTGATGCGTGTGAAAAATGCCCCCTGCAAGTTTAATCAGTTTGCCGTGATAGCCAAATAAAAGAATTGATTTAACTTGCTGAATCCCGGCTTCGACGAGAAGCGAGCCGATCCAGTTCGCGGTTTTGAGCGTGCGGGTGCGATCGATGCCCAGTTTTGCCGCGAGGTCTAAACCGTTTTCCCCGATGCAAAATACGATCGTGTCAAACTGCTTGGATTTTTGCTGAAGTTCTGCGCGAAAGATTTCAAGCTGATCGGGTGCGCTGAGCGGTTGAGCAATGCCAGAAGTTCCAAGCAGCGATAAGCCTTCGACGACTCCAAACGCTTCGTTTGAGGTGCGCTTTGCGAGCTGCCGACCTTGAGGCAAGATGATCGTGACGCGGAGAGATTCACCAGAATTTAGCAGTCTTTCTAAATTGGTTGAGAGTAGCTGTTGAGCGTAGGCGTAAATTGCGGCTTGTTGATTCGATCGGGTTCCAATTCCTTCGCCCCCGACGATCGTAATTCCTTCGCCCTGGTTTAATTCGACCATTGCCCAAATTGGCGTGTTGCGGGTAAGGTCGAGGTTATCCCCCGGATCGCTTCGAGTAATTGCCAGAGCAGAATTTTGAGTCAGTTTAGCGACTTGTTCGATCGCGATCTCAACTTTCTCATCCGGATTGATTAAATCAAGTTCAACCTGATCGATCGCGCTTCCGTATCGAAGATGTTGAAGTGCCGCGATCGCAGAAGCACAAGCGAACACAGGTAAGGTATATCCAGATTTCATTTCTTCAACGCTAATGTTAATCCATCGGCGATCGGTAACATCGTCACAAATACGCGATCGTCTTGCGCGACTTTGGTATTAAATGCGCGAATGGTGTTGGTAATCTTATCTTGATCCGAATTGTCCGCAACGCGCCCTGACCACAGCACGTTATCAATCGCAATCAATCCACCCGATCGCACCAGTTGAATCGCCCGATCGTAGTAATTTGCGTAGTTGCCTTTATCCGCGTCAATAAACGCAAAATCGAACGTTCCCGCTTGATCTTGAAGCAAGCGATCGAGCGTATCGATCGCGGGTGCAATGTGCAAATCGATTTTGTTTGAGACATTCGCCAGTGCCCAATAGCGACGCGCGATCGCGGTATATTCCTCACTGACATCGCAGGCGATTAGTTTTCCATCGGGCGGGAGTGCCAGCGCCACAGACAGCGAACTGTATCCCGTGAAAACTCCGACTTCTAGCGCTTTTTTCGCCTGCATTAATCGCACCAACAGCGCCATAAACTGACCTTGATCTGGTGAAATCTGCATTTGGGCTTGGGGCATTTGCGCGGTTTCTTGGCGAAGTTGAGCGAGAACGTCGGATTCTTGCCCTGAGTTTGAGAGAATATAGCGGTAGAGAGACTCATCGACACCAAACGCTTGTTTAGACATATTTTTAAGGTAGAGGGAGCTAAGACCGTGAAACGACCGATACAGATTATCCTATCGATTGTCCTAGCAATTGGCTTGGTTGCGTGTGGTGGGCGATACTCGGTTCCGAATGGAGTGTTGAAAAAAGCGATCGCAATTTCGGTCGAGCAAACGCAGCAAGAAATCAGTCAGCAGTTGAAATTATCTGCGCCTCCGAAAGTGACCGTTGATCGCGTCAAAGTCACGGATCAAACTCCGCTCAAAATCGAGGGCGTTGATGGCTATCGCGTTAAAGGCATCTATGATTTCACGCTCAAGTTACCGAAGCGCCAAGACAAACAAATCGATAACACTTTCGATTTATATCTACAACGCAAAACCGAGGGTAAAACTCAAACTTGGAGCTTGGCGCAACAAACTGGAGAAGATTGGAGTTTGGCAGGAATCGAATAGTTGATCGATCGCACTTGTTAACTAATGTAGGAAATTTTGCATCGTTCTCTCGACTTGCCCAAATCGTGCCATGTTTGAGTTGAGTCGTAAAGAACTGAGAGTGCGATCAATGTCTTGCAGACGGCGATCTCAGACACAATTGAGGTAGAGCAAGAGGACTTCACTAATGGCAAACAGCGATTTCACGTTGGCAAAAGTCAAAGAGACATTTGCCCTCAGCGTCGAGGAGGGGCGAAATCTGTTTGCAACGATCGCAGTTGTGCCTCCTTCTGAGCGACTGATGCTGACCTTTGAAGAAAACTTACTATTGGCAACTTCGATTGGAACCGAGAAAGCTCGATCGGAGTTTCTGATTGCGCCAATTTTATCCGAGATGAGACGGCAGGCAAATTATCAGGTCAGTTTGTTTTCGGGAACTGACTTTAACGTTGATTCCAATCTAGGCTTAATGGATTACTGCGACTTTATGTGAGCCACTCTAAGGAGCAGTATTATATCAGTGCCCCAGTTTTAGTTGTGATTGAGGCAAAGAACGAGAACATTAAAGGTGGGCTAGGACAGTGTATCGCCACGATGGTCGCAGCCCAACTCTTTAATCAAAGAACCGGAAATGAGATTGACACGATTTATGGAGCCGTTACAACTGGCACAAACTGGAAGTTTTTGACGCTAGAAGATAAGAACGTTTCGATCGATGCGATCGAATCCTACGTGAACCAACTCGATCAAATCTTGGGAATTTTGCTGCAACCTTTCCAGAATCGTGTTTTAATACCAATTTAAACGGCGTTCAGGGCAGATATTGCTTCTCGAATAAAAGAATAACCTGTGATAGAAGCAATGATTTCAGGGGTTAAATCAGCCAGCAGTTGGTCAAGCTTCGTTTGCAGTTGCTCTAAGGTTTTGAATGTCGCCCACTTGAGGTCAGCTTTGAGATACTGCCACAAGTGTTCGATGGGGTTGAGTTCGGGGCAGTAGGGCGGCTGGAACAGCAGAATTAGGTTATCTAGGACAACTAAATCTTTGCTTTTGTGAAATCGCCCATTATCGACTTGCAAAATGTTCAAGCTGTCTGAGTAGTGCGCGGAGAACTCGTCGAGAAATCGCTGATAGCAGTCTGTATCAACGTGCGAGAACTGCAAGAAAAACGAGTCTCCGGTGGTGGGTTCCACCGCACCATAGAGCCAGAAAGCTTTGAATAGCCATTGCCATGCGCCAATCGGTTTGACTCCACAAGCGGTAATCAGTCGTCCTAGCAGCGTTTTCAGTCCAAATCGACTTTCATCTTGAGCAAAGTAGCGAATCGGTCTAGAGTCTTGTCGGACTTGCCGCACATCGTGGCTCAACACAACTAGGTCGGCGGTAAGATTTGCTTAAACGCCTCGCGTTGGGCGAGGTTTTGCTTGCAGTTCTGAGCACGAGCCACTTTCAGCTTGGCTCCCAATCGATGCCGGGTCATCTGATAGACCGCATGATCCTCGGCTTCAATTCCTAGCGTTTCCGATAGCCATTGCTGCACTGCGCCATAGCTCGCAAATCCATGCTCTGGGTCTTCGAGTCGTTTTGCTAAAGCGTCTTCTGCCCATTGTGGAATCACCCGCACTCCTCCAGGCGATTTCTTCACCTCCAACATTGCGTCAACGCCACCCATTCGGTAAAGCACCAACCAGGTTTGCAGCGTATTCCGATGTTTGACAATCGCTTTGGCAATCGTCAAAATACTTGGCGGGTTGTCCTGTTTCAGCCAGTAGAGAACTTGTAATCGCTCCTTTTCTTTCGGCGTTTTCGCTTGTTGTAGTCGTGTCGCTAACGCTTCGAGACTTTCCTTGACTTCGACAGAGGTAACGCCAGCCATGCGTCAATCCTTGAATAACTCTTCTCAGTTTAGGTCATCTGTTGCCTTCTCTGTTTAAATTGGTATGATTAATTGCGATCGCATTCGTTGAGAACCAGATTGCGATGATCAAGCGCTCAAAGTCGTTATTTGGCAAAACATCTAGCGATCGTATTCTCTTCAAAGCTCGATTTGATTGATCGAGCTTCTTTTTTTGCAACCTGCTATTCTGTCCTAATTCACAGCCCATAAAATAGAAACCCACTCTTTTGGAAAGTAGGCAAATTCATTACGACTGAGAAACCGACAAAACCGATGTATCGGGTTTCAAATCTTCGCTTTGTTTCCATTTGATGACCAATTCGCATTCTCTAGCAAGAACATTGAATTGTCGAAGATGATATGAAACTACGCGCGCTGCTGGGTGCAGCGGCAATATACCTCATTGAGCCGATAGTTCTATCTGTCTAGCATTCAGAGCCATCGCTGCGATCGGATCATGCGAAGTCAGAATCAAAGCGTTTCCTTGGGCTGTAAACTGCCGCAGCACTTCGAGCATCAACCTTAACGATCGCGGATCTTGTCCCACCGTGATTTCGTCTAGCAAACAGAGTCGGGGCTGTCTTGCCAACACTGCACCCAACGCTAAACGGCGTTTTTGTCCTTGAGAGAGTGACTGGGGATGGTAGTCTGCGAACGCTTTTAGGCTGAGCTGATCGAGTAATTGTTCCGCAAGTGAGGACGATACTCCGGGCTGCAAGATCTCTGAGCGCACACTATCGGCGAACAATTGATGATTGGGATTTTGCAACACAAACCCCACATTCGCTGCAATCTCAACAACGCTTCGATAATTCATCACTCTACCCAAGATTTCTAACTGCCCTGTGGTAGGTTTGAGTAATCCACTCAGCAGTTTGAGCAGCGTCGTTTTTCCACACCCATTCTCTCCTTTGAGCAGAACGGTTTCGCCCGATCGCACTTGCAGATCGGGAAAAGGCGGATAGCCTCCCCAACTGAGTTGCTGAGTCTGAAGTAGAACAGTAGAGGGCTGAATCGAGGGTGGAGGGTCTGAGTTCAGTTCTAGCGACGGAGATTGAGCTTGCCACGGTGAGAGTTGACCATCCTGCATGTAAAAGGCGCGATCGCAAATCGAGTGAACCAAATCAATTCGATGTTCGACCATTAGCACGGCTTGTCCTTGATCGGCTCTAGTTCTAAGCAACTGCAACAACCGCTCCACGCCTGCTACATCCAAGTAAGCTAATGGCTCATCTAATAGTAGCAAGGGTTGACCGAGTGCCAATAAACAAGCAATCATCAAGCGCTGCTTCTGTCCCGCTGAGAGTTGTCGGATTGCCCAATGCCGTTGTGCTGCTAACCCAAATTCAGACAATGCTGCTTCAGCCAATTGCGGAATCTGCTGGGGCGGTACTTGCCAGTTTTCTAGACCAAAGACAAATTCTTCCCAAACCCGATCGGTAAAAATTTGCAGTTCTACATTCTGCAACAGGGTGCAGAAAAATTGCGATCGCTGCCGCACCGACCAGCCACGAACATCTGCTCCTTGATAAAGAATCGTGCCGCCCAAACTGCCGCCCGTATGACTGGGCGCAATTCCCGCAATACAGTTGAGCAATGTGCTTTTTCCACTCCCCGTTGCCCCTGCAATTAGCATGAGTTCGCCACGATTAACGCTCAAGTTCACTTGTGCGATCGTAGGCTGCGATCTGCCAGGATGCCGGAACGTGAGATCAATGATTTCGAGTACAGGTTGCTTCGGGGTTAGGCGCTCCATTCGAGATATCCTACCGCAATCAGTAGCAGAACCGCACCCAGACCAAACAAGGTATCCGCACGCTGCCAAGTGAGCGGACGGCTATTGCTGCGCGGCGCGGCGGGATCATAACCGCGTGTTTCGAGTGCGATCGTCACGTCATCCGCATAGGCAACGATGCGAAAAATCAGCGGCAAGAATAGCCCGGAAAACCAGTGCTGAGGCTGACGGGATAGAGTGACCCCACGGAGTTGATTGGCTTCCACAATGCGTTGCGCTTCCTGCTGAATCAGCGGCAGAAACCGCCAAATCAGCATCACGCTCAGCACGAGAAACCCCGGTAATCGTACCGTTTGTAGCGCCCTAACTAAATCGCTCGGAGCCGTGGTTCCAGCGAGGAGCGGCGCAGGAAGCGCGATCGCGATCAGCCGCAAGGTACTCAAGAGGGCGATTTCGGTGTCTCGCAGCAAGGCTGAGATCGCAACAAAGCTCAAGAGCGTGATCGCACCGTAGCCCAGAACGAGGGGCGAAATCCGAACCGACACCAGAGTGAGCAACAGCAAACTAGTCACGAGTAGCGCGATCGCCATGAGTTGATGCAGCAATAGCGCTGCGATCGCGATGATCAGACAAACCGCCAGTTTGAGCAATGGGTTAATCTGACCGAGAAATCGTGGAGAGCGCGCCCTAGAGGTCAACATCCAGCTTGCCTGCTTTGCGAAGTTGCTTGACGGCTAATTCCCCCAGCCACCAACCGATTGCCCCAGCAACGATCGCCGCTACCGTCAACAACCCAAGAACAAGGGGTTGGCTGACGAATCGCACAAACGGAGCAGACCTTGCGCCCCGAATCAAGTAAGCCCCAAGCAACAATCCACCCAAGTTCGCACTTCCAAAAAAGAGCAGATTGCCAATCAAGCGATGTGATTTACGGCGATAGTTACCGATAAAGAAAAGAACTCCCTCTGTGATCATTACCGTTGCTGCAAGATACAGCGTAATGATCGGCGAAATCAGACCAAGCAGCAGTGCCAGTGGCAAAATCATCACGGCAACGCTACCTCGACGCTGTAACCGTGCCATACCAAGGGTAAGAAAAATGCCGCCTAAAGGTGCCCATGCCAACAGTTGCAGCCCCGCAGGAACCAACGGGCCGACAATCACGACCGCGAGAATCATGCCGATCGTCATAAAGGCAGCAAACACATAATCTCTGAGATGCCAAGAATTTCCCATAGTAAAGTAAAAACAAGGGATTCCGTGTTCTACGTCTGCTTCATTCTATGGTAGAGTGAGGATCTTCCGATGATCAAAGTCGGCGCATCGCCAAGCACATCTTGCATTTGAGATTTTATCCAGACTTGATGCGGATGTGTCTGTTCACTACGAAGGCTTTTGTGGGAGCATCCTGACTGTGTAAGCAAGGTCTTTCTGCCCTCACCCTAACCCTCTCCCCAGGGAGAGGGAACCGGAAGTCTTGCTCCCTTCTCCCTAGGGAGAAGGGTTGGGGATGAGGGCGGAGAGAGTTTTGCACAATGGGGATGTTCCCGTTTTTGTTCTCTTTCGCTCAAAAGAAGCGGTTCTTAGGACGTGCCAATCCAAGGTGTTCGCGAAGCATGTTGCCTTCGTAGTCTTGACGAAAGATACCCCGTTGCTGAAGTTCTGGAATCACTTGATCAACAAACTCGTTTAGCCCTTCAGGCAGAAAAGGAAACATGATATTGAAGCCATCTGCTCCTTCTTCGATCAGCCACTGTTCCATCTCATTCGCGATCGTGTGCGGCGTACCTACAAAAATTAGCCCGCCATAGCTGGCAACGCGCTGGGCTAGCTGGCGAATCGTCAAGTTTTCTCGTTGGGCAAGGGCAATGACGCGATCGCGCCCCGTATGACTACCATTTGTTTCTGGGATGTCTGGTAAAGAACCATCTGGATCAAAGCTCGAAACATCGTAGCCCAACGCAAGATTCAGACTGCTAATGCCGCTATCGTAATGGATCAGGCTATCTAGCTGTGCCCGTTTCGCCTGAGCAGCCTCGACGGTTTCACCTACAATCACGAGCGCACCGGGCAGAATTTTGATGCTGTTGGCATCACGCCCGATCGCTTGTGCGCGCCACTTGATATCAGCAAAAAATGCTTTTCCGGCTTCTAACGTGCTAACTCCAGCAAACACGACCTCGGCGGTTTCAGCCGCTAGTTGCCGTCCTGCTTCGGATGCTCCCGCCTGCACAATCACCGGATATCCCTGAACAGGTCTAGCAATGTTTAAGGGTCCTCGCACCGAGAAAGATTTGCCCTTGTGATTCAGAAGGTGCAGTTTTGCTGGGTCGAAATACACTCCCGCTTCCACATCTCGAATCAAAGCATCATCGGCGAAAGAATCCCAAAGACCTGTGACCACTTCATAGCATTCGCGGGCGCGCTCGTAGCGATCGTCGTGTTCGATTTCCGCTTCGAGTCCGAAGTTGAGGGCAGCATCAGGATTGTAAGTAGTTACAATGTTCCAACCCGCGCGACCTGCACTGATGTGATCGAGCGAGGCAAAGCGACGAGCAATGTGATAGGGCTGATCGTACGTTGTGGAAGCACTGCCAATTAGTCCGATATGTTCGGTCACGGCGGCAAGGGCAGAAAGTAGCGTAAATGGCTCGAATGACGTAACGGTGTGGCTGCGCTTTAGAGCATTGATTGGCATGTTGAGAACTGCCAGATGGTCTGCCATAAAGAAAGCATCGAACTTTCCTTGCTCTAGTTTCTGAATGAATTGTTTGAGTGCTGGAAAATTAAAGTTGGCATCTGGCAAAGCGCCAGGATATCGCCAAGCTGCCGTATGAATGCTGACGGGACGCATAAAGGCGGCTAGTTTTAATTGCTTGGTGCGACTCATGCAGCCCTTCTACCCGTGATCGAAACGTTCTACAATTTTGCCGCTTCAGCTCGATCGAATGCAACCAATCACTTAATTAATCAAGAGTTGATTGTGCCGACAGCGGCGCAGTGAAAACGAGCATTCCTGGAATCTCTCGTCCGTTGACCTGCCGAGTGTATAACTTGGAAGCTTTAATTGCGTAACGCTGCGAAATTTCTTCTAATGCTGTCAATAGCGAGTCGGGAGCTAGATTGCCTAAAGCAAGTCGCGGCTGCACATAAAGAACGCGATCGGCATGTAGCGGCTTAATCAGATAGTGTGACTGCTGTGGGCTACTCGCAGCACTTTGAGGCACTACAAGATTAATCGTGATAAAGAAAAAGCAACCAACTAGGACGGCAATCACAGGGGCGAATCGCTGAAGTTTCATTGTTCTCAGGGGTTAGATTTTGCTTGTACAGAAAGGTTAAACCTACGACAGAAATGCTCTATCGGTTAAAGCTGGAGCGTACCTCTTTACCAGAAACAGCTACCGCGATCGAGAAGCGACAGCATTTCTGAGAAGGTTCAGGCAGGAGAGTGAACCCGTTCGTATCTTCCCACAAAGCTTAGTTTTTATATTAAGAAAAGTAAAGCTTGTTGTATGGCTTTCTATCTAAAGACAGAGAGAGGACGAGTTTGGAGGTTCTATTTCATGTCTTTTTGATTTTCGTTTTTCCTGTTTAACGAGAGGCAAAGACTGATTCCCAGTGGCTTGAGCAAACAATGCACTCGCCAGCACTCTCTTTACATTTGTTAATGCTATACTTTAAGTATCTTAATACTTTACCCACATTACAAGTTTAGACTTATGTCTACCTCTGCATTTTTCACGACGCTTCTGAAACCAACGATCGCGCCGAACTTCTGGTCACAAACGGTCTGGGCAATCCTGCGTGCCACTCTGGGCATCATGATGATTCACAACGGACTCGACAAATTTGCTGACATTGAAAGCTTCGCTCATGCTTATGTCGAGGTCATTGGTTTACCGTTTCCGATCGTGTTTAGCTATTTAGCGGCATTGACAGAAACGATCGGTGCGCCACTGCTCGCGATCGGCTTTCTGACTCGTCCAGCAGCGTTGGGATTGTTCAGCACTATGTGTGTTGCGATGTATCACCATGTCCTCGTGGCTGGCTTAAATCTGACTTATCTGGAGTTATCAGCGATTTACGCCGCTTGCTTTCTCGTGTTTGCTGTGAATGGAGGGGGACTGTTCTCGACCGATGCTTTGATTGCAAACTGGTTAGATGTCAGTGCCTTGTCAACTCAAGCCAAACGACTGATGCGACTAGAGCAAGCTTATCAAGCTCCTAGTGTTGAGCAAAAACAAACGGATGTAGCGAAATCTTGACGATCGCTATTCGTTGAGAGTTGAATGATGAGGATGTCGCGTTTGCTGAGTTTGTAAGAGCAGTGCTGCATCCTCATCGCTGTAGGTAGTAGCCTCGACGATTCACGCAGGAAGTCTACTGTAACAAGCAGTCATCGATCGTAGCTTTTCCGCCAGTTCATCCGTAAGCAAATCAGAACTTGTATACCGCCACCGCCAATTTCCAGCGTTCTGACTTGGATCATTCATCCGCGATCGTCCATCGAGTCCAAGAATATCTTGCAGGGCTGGAATTGCCCAAACCGAAACGGATGCAAACGCCATTCGGACAAGCAGCCAATGAATGTTTGATGGGTCAGGAGCCGAACCGATGTACTGGGTGAAGAAGTCTTTTTCGTGTGGAGATGCGGTGTTCCACCAGCCGATCGCGGTATCGTTATCGTGTGTGCCGGGATAAACGATGCTGTTCTGCACATAGTGATGCGGCAAATGTGTGTTGCTGGCATCATCACCAAAAGCAAACTGTAGGATCTTCATGCCGGGAAAATTAAAGCGATCGCGCAGTTGTTCAACTTCGGGGGTAATGATGCCGAGGTCTTCTGCCAAAATTGGCAAACTGCCTAAACGCGATCCCAATGTTTCAAAAAATTCGGCTCCGGGTGCTTCGATCCATTCTCCGTTAATTGCAGTCTCTTCGCCTGCGGGAACTTGCCAATAGGCTTGGAAGCCGCGAAAATGATCGACGCGAACAATGTCGACGTATTGTAATGTTGTTTGAAAGCGTTGAATCCACCATTCATAGCTGCTTTTTTGGAGTTGATCCCAGTCGTATACGGGATTGCCCCATAGCTGCCCGGTC
>CAXTDB010000026.1:21097-25922 GCA_964242045.1 uncultured Leptolyngbya sp.
AGGAACGCCTGCAATGAAAGTTGGTTCAAAGGTTTCTTGATCGAGCTTAAAGATTTCTGGATTTGCCCATACATCTGCACTGTTATGGCAAACATAGATGGAAATATCACCAATAATCTGAATGCTCTTAGAATTGGCATAGTCGCGCAGTTTCATCCATTGCTGAAAGAACTTGAATTGCAGAAATTGATGAAATTGAATCTCTGTTTTCAGCGTTTTGCTGATCGATGCGATCGCATCAGGATCACGTCTTGCAATGCTTGAGTCCCATTGATTCCAGTTTTTCCCAGGATTCGCTTCGAGCAGTGCCATGAACAATGCGAAATCATCGAGCCATCGGGTTTGTTCTTGGCAGAATTGATCAAAATCGGACTCAGGCTGAAACCGATCGAAGGCGATCTTTAGTAGTTTCGTTTTGTGGGGAATTACTCGATCGAACTCAACTCGCTCTTGTCCACCTTCTAGCGGGATCAATTCATCTGGCTTCAGCAGTCCTTCTTCTGCAAGCTGTTCCAAGCTAATCATTAATGGATTGCCAGCGAACACACTAAAATTCATCGTGTAGGGCGAATGTTCGTAACCCGTGGGTGCTAACGGCAAAATTTGCCAAAGAGTTTGACCGCTTTTTGCTAAAAAATCGACAAATTCATAAGCCGATCGTCCTAAATCTCCGATACCAAACTGACTCGGTAAACTGGTTGGATGTAAAAGAATACCGCTCGATCGCTGAAACATCGCCCAACTTCTCCACGCTTGTCACCGCAGAACTCTACTCGAATTCGATCGCGAAATCATGACTCTAAAGATGGAACCTCCATCACAAATACAAATCGTAAACAATCAGTCTTAAGATCATGACGAAACTAAACAAAGCCGACTAGTCTAATACCGTAATTCCAGGGAATTCAATCAGGACGATGATGCAATCTTCTACACTCAACTCCGATCCCCAATGGTACAAAGATGCCATTATCTACGAAGTTCCGGTTCGTGCTTTTTCAGATAGTAACGGGGACGGAATCGGGGATTTTCGGGGCTTAACTGAGAAGTTGGATTATTTGCAGAATCTAGGGGTAACGGCGCTTTGGATACTGCCATTTTTCCCATCTCCGCTGCGCGATGATGGCTATGATATTGCAGACTACAAAAGCGTTAATCCGATTTATGGCTCGATCGAGGATTTTCAAGCCTTTCTAGAAGCCGCACACGCGCGCGGAATTCGCGTGATCATCGAACTGATTATCAATCACACTTCCGATCAGCATCCTTGGTTTCAGCGTGCTCGACGTGCCTCAGAAGGCTCAGTAGAACGCGATTTCTATGTTTGGAGCAACACACCCGAAAAGTACCAAGAAGCGCGCATTATCTTTCAGGACTTCGAGATTTCTAACTGGACGTGGGACGCGATCGCAAAGTCTTACTTTTGGCATCGCTTCTATTCGCATCAACCGGATCTGAACTATGACAATCCTGCGGTACAAGAAGCGGTGTTTGAAGTCTTAGATTTCTGGCTGAAAATGGGTGTCGATGGCTTGCGAATGGATGCTGTTCCTTACCTTTACGAGCGAGAAGGAACAAACTGCGAGAACTTACCGGAGACGCATGAGTTCTTGAAAAAACTGCGTCAGCGTGTCGAAGAGAACTATCCCGAATGTATGTTGTTGGCAGAAGCGAACCAATGGCCCGAAGATGCCGCAGCTTACTACGGAGATGGCGATGAATGTCACATGAACTTTCATTTTCCATTGATGCCGCGATTGTTTATGTCGGTGCGAATGGAAGATAGCTTTCCGATTAGCGATATTCTGCAACAAACTCCCACCATTCCAGAGAACTGTCAGTGGGGAATTTTTCTACGAAACCACGATGAACTGACATTGGAAATGGTGACTGATGAAGACCGAGACTATATGTATCGCGTTTATGCTCAAGACAAAGAGATGCGCGTGAATTTGGGCATTCGGCGACGACTAGCACCCTTGTTGGGAAACGATCGACGACAAATTGAACTGTTAAACAGTCTCTTACTCGCATTACCTGGAACGCCTGTGCTGTACTACGGTGATGAGATTGGCATGGGCGACAATGTTTATGTGGGCGATCGTAACGGGGTAAGAACTCCGATGCAGTGGAGTGACGATCGCAATGCCGGATTTAGTCGCGCGAATCCACACAAGCTCTACTTACCACTGATTGTAGATTCTGAGTACAACTATACAACGGTGAATGTAGAAGCTCAGCGATCGAATCCGAACTCACTTCTGAATGCAATGCGGCGTTTGATTGCAACTCGAAAACGATTTCAAGCATTCGGACGCGGCGAATTTCAGCTACTGCATCCCGAAAACCGCAAAGTTCTAGCATTCACTCGCGTTTACAAAGATGAATGTATTGTAGTGGTTGCGAACTTATCTCGATTTGTGCAAACGGTTGAACTTGATCTTTCTGCTTTTTCGGGATCTATTCCGGTTGAGATCTTCGGACGAACTGAATTTCCAGCGGTGCAAGATGCCCCTTATTTTCTCAGTTTAGGTGCTTATGCGTTTTACTGGTTCAGTCTGAAGCCTCAAGAAGTTGAACCTGCTACAGAATTAACCGTACCAACAATCAAACTAACAGGCGATTGGCAAACCGCATTTACTCGCTCAACGAGCAAAGCAACCTTAGAAACCATTCTCTCAAACCACCTAATGCAGCATCGCTGGTTCCGAGCCAGAACTCGATCGATTCAATCCACCCAAATTGTTGAATCAATCACAATTCCTTACCAAACCAACGAAGCTCAAATGGTTTGGCTACAAGTCAGCTATCTTCAAGGACAGCCTGAAACTTACATTGTGATCGTTGCTCATGCCGATATCGATAGCTTCGCGACCCAGAGTGTTCGTGCTTTATCGCTTCCCAATGAATCGATCATTGCTCAGATTGAAGGCGATGGTGTGTTATTTGCCGCGATCGCTGATCCTGCATTTCTGGTCGGATTGCTTGATTTGTTCTCAAATCGTGAACGCTACTCTGGACAATTCGGACAACTGAGCGCGACTGCGACCGAGCCAATTCCACCCCTTGAAGCCAGTTTACTCAGAGGTGAGCATAACAATACATCGATTCTGTATGGTGAATCTGTGAAAACGAATGCAGAAGCAACTCTGATTCTCAAACTGTTCCGCATTGTCGAAGCAGGCATCAATCCAGATTTGGAAATGCGGCAATTTCTGCAACCTCGGTTCCCTCAAATTTGCGCGATCGCGGGAACGCTCAACTATCAATCTCCTGGAAAACCACCGTCGACGATCGCAATTCTGCAACAATTCATTTCAGACGCGCGCAACACTTGGGACTATACGATCGATAGTCTTCGCACCTATTTTGATTCGGTGATAACTTCTGAGGCTGGAGTTCCAGAATCGATTGATAACATTCCAGACTTTGCCCAAACTGCAATCGGAACTTACCTTGTCAACATTCAGCTACTCGGACAGCGTACTGCCGAATTGCATCTTGCTTTAGCTTCTGATCATGAGAATCCCGACTTTAAGCCAGAGCCATTTACATCGTTGTATCAGCGATCAATTTACCAATATGCCCGCAATCTCACCGGACAAGTCTTTCTCTCACTGCGAAACAATCTGCATCGAGTTCCCGATCCGCTACTGGCGCGAGAAGTTTTGGAGTTATATCAACTGTGTTTAGATCGGTTCCGCAGCACTTTAGATCTCAAAATTACAGCAATGCGGACTCGATATCATGGGGACTATCATCTCGGACAAGTGCTTTACACTGGGAAAGATTTTGTTCTGATTGATTTTGAGGGCAATACTGCGCGGAGTTTAAGCGATCGACGCATGAAGCGTTCTCCGCTGCGCGATGTTGCTGGAATGCTTCAGTCGTTTCATGATGCGAGTGCGATCGCATTAAACAATGAGAGAAACAATGCAGAATTCGCACCAGAGCAATTAGAGAAAATGAAGCAGTGGGTACAGGTTTGGAAACATTGGGTCAGCACTGCGTTTTTGAATGCTTATCTTGAAGTGGCTCGTCAAGATAGCTTTTTGCCGCAGAATGATCAGGAACTACAGCGATTGTTAGATCATTACTTGTTAGAGAAAGCGATCTTTGACTTGGGGAAAGCGTTAAGCGATCGTTCTTCTCATCTTGAAATTGCCATGCTGAGAATCCTTGAACTCTGCGCCGGAGAGAAGTTGTACTAAGCCTAGTTAACAAAGAGAAGCGCGGCTAAAATGTCTTCGTGCTCCAGGTCGTCATAGTCTGCAAAGATTTTCTCGATCGTCGTTCCTGCGCTCAAGGTTTAAAGCGGGCATAAGTTGCGGTTCGGCGAGAATGCTCTGGAACTTGGGCGAGATCAATCACAAAGGAAACCGGGCGATCGGCGAGATTCGATATGAAAGGGTTTACACGAACTGATAAAATCACGATCGCAGTTCTTCCATTATCCGCGATCGCGTTATTTCCACTGTGCAGAAGTGCGATCACAGAAGCGATAAATGAAAACGCCGGGAGAGAGTCTGAGATCTCGAAGAGGCAATTTGAGATCTCAGAGAGTTTGAAAACATGAAGAGGCAATTTGAGATCTCGGAGACGTAATCTAAAACCTCCGGGAGAGTTTGAAAACTCTGGAACGGATATTTTTAGATCAAGAATCTACGATCGCTGAATCAAATCCCGATCGTGCGTGGCTCCACTCTAGACCTAACTGCTGTTTAAGAGCGATTAAGATGTTGCTTGCTGGTTTCAGCCTTAATCGTCTCTATCCTCCAAATCGCCATCTTCAGGATTAATTGCGTCTAGAACTTGCCTTACGATC
>CAXTDB010000027.1:0-20563 GCA_964242045.1 uncultured Leptolyngbya sp.
GGAACGCGATCTGCAACTGGTCGAACTATACTTCGATCAATCCCATCATTGATCAAATTGACTATGCAGAACTCACGCGCTGCTTTCTGTGGGATAAAGTTGCGCGATCGATTCGCAATCAATCGAGTTCACGACCGTTTGAGCAAGCTGGATTGAAAGTTGATGCGATCGCGCGCCATCCGAATCGGCTGAAGTTTTGGTTAAAGCGATCGTTTAGTTTGTTCTCGACTCGGCAAGATGTGCGATCGCTGCCCGTCGGTAAAGTCCTTTATGTTCCTTGTCCGCATCCCACGCTACAAACCGTGGTGAGTTCGATCGCGCCATCGCTTACGGTTGTCACACCGAAAGGAGGCTTTAGCGAAGTTCCCAACGTTCACCGGATTCGTTTACCGTTGCTTTCAGATTCACCAAATTTGCTTCAGGTTGAAACGCTGCATCTCGGCATTACAACCGGATTGAAAGCACTCGGCATCGAATTGAGCAATCCAGATGCGATCGTCCTGCGTCACCAAATTGCTCAACTTCTGCTGCGAACTCAACAGATTGAAGCTGAACTGTCAATGCTGCGTCCTGATGCGATTCTTTTGTTTGCGGATAATCATTTTCCGGTTCAAAGCTATGTTTTCGTAGCGCGCAAACAAGGCATTCCCACGATCATGAATCAGCATGGATTAGATTGTGAACATTACTGTTTAGATGAAGCTTACGCCGATGTGATTAGTGTTTGGGGATCATCGCGGCTTCAACGTTACCAAGAGCAATCAACTTGGCAACCCGCACAGATTCAAGTCAATGGCAATCCCGAATACGATCGCTTAACGCGACCTGATCAACTCGATCTCTCTGGTTCCTACTGGCTTTGGGCAACTCGCCCGCATCGCCCAGAGAAGTGCTACATTCCGTCTCGTCATCCCGAAGAAGGCGTTCAAATCCTCGAAGCGTTACTCGATGCACTGGCGCGATCGCCACAGGCTCGATTGGTGATTAAACCGCATCCGCTCGATGATTTGGGGCTTTATCAGGCTTACATCGAGCGGCATACATTGAGCGATCGCGTTTCACTTTCGAGTCAGCCTGTACGATCGCTGTTTCCAGCAGCAAGCGTTGTGATTTCGGAAGATTCAACGATCGGCTTAGAAGCGATGTTGTTTGGCAAAATTGTGATTCACGCGCATTTTGCGGCTTCTGAACCTGTGATGCCGTTTGTACAATACGGGGCAGCCCTTCCAGGATTCTCCTCGGAAATGCTGCAAACCGCTTTACAGAACATTGAGCAATTGAGTGAAACACAACTGTCTCAGCTTTTTGTAGGACAACGGCAATTTATTCAAGATTTTGCAGGGGTATGTGATGGTCAGGCTCAGAAGCGGGTTGCTGCAATGATTCAAGGAGTTTTAGAACAATGACAACGCAAAATCGCTAATTTCTGCGGGAACTAATCGAGGCTGCTTTCTTCTAACTGAAAAATCGTAGATTTATTCAGGGTGATTCAAGCTCAGAAGTTTTAGCACAGCCTAAGAGGATTCATCAAATGAAAGAGAATCATTCGGCAGTTCTTAGCTACATGCCTCAACTCGATAGTTTGCGATCGCTTGCAATTTTTGGAGTCTTGATCACACATTTTCTACAGCCTGCTGATCCGCTGCGTTCACAGTTTCCCTGGGGATGGTTAGGGGTTCGACTGTTCTTCGTGATGAGCGGGTTTCTCGTGACCGGAATTCTAATCGCCTCCCGCAAAAAGATAGACCAAGAACAACGCTCTCCCTGGAAAACAATTCAAAATTTTTACCTGCGTCGTTGTCTTCGCCTGTTTCCGATCTATTACCTGTATCTTGCTTTAGCGCTGATTATTCATCCAGAGGTTCGGAGTACAATTGTTGCATTTATTTTTTATGTTCAAAACTTTTTGTTCGCGGCTCAACCCGATACGTTTAACATCATGTCGCATCTTTGGACGCTGGCGATCGAGGCTCAGTTTTATCTAGTCCTGCCGTGGTTCGTCATCTTTCTTCCCAAGCGCTGGTTGATGCCAATACTTTTAGCAATGGCGCTATCGTCTCCGGTGCTGCGTCTTGGGGCGACAGTTTACGGATTCACCCCGCACCAAACAAATATGATGCTGCCTGCTCACTTTGATACCCTTTGCTTAGGGGGATTGCTGAGTGCATTGACGGCAGCAAGTCGCTCTGGTCGGCTTCTCGCTCAGAAACTGCTCTCGATCGGGCTTTGGGTCGGGACACCTTTGCTACTTGCTTTCTTGATTGGAGGAATGTTTAAGGTCGATTATGAAATCTTAGCGGTGTTTGCAGAAACCGGAGCAGGGTTATTTTTTGTTTGGTTAATCGGACGAGCTTCACAAGGATTCAAAGGCGCTCTAGGCTTCGTTCTAAACCAAAAATTTCTTATTTATGGCGGCAAGATTAGCTATGGGTTATACATCTTCCACTTTGAAATGCCAGAGTTATTTCAGAACTATTTTCTGTCAGGTTTAAATCTCACCGCGATCGACAATAGCCGCATCATTTTTCCGGTTTATACGATCGCGGCAGTTTTGATTGCTGTAACTTCTTGGGAACTGATCGAAAAACCGCTGAATCAGCGCAAACGCTACTTTTTACTAAAGTAAGACTCCTCACGTATGAAAAAAATTGCCTTTATTGGAATCAACGATACTGCGCCTTGGGGAGGCAGCGAGGAGCTTTGGGCGCAGACTGCACTTTATCTTGCAAAAGCGGGCTATAGCGTCGGTGTGAATGTCAAAGGCTGGGCATCCAAGCCTAAACCGATTCAAGCACTCGAATCGGTTTGTGCATTGACTTACCGCTGGTATGATCGCAATCTAGTCGAAAAGCTGATGTTCATTGCACAGCGCGGCAAAAACTTTTATCGCTGGCTCGATCGCTTTCGTCCGGATTTAGCGGTGATTAGTCAGTCTTGCAACAATGATGGACTGTACTGGATGGAAGCTTGTGCAGCGAGAAACATTCCTTTTGTGACGATCGCACAATCGGGATCAGAAAATTATTGGTATGGCGATGCACTAAATCAACGATTAGCGATCGCGTACACTCAAGCAAAAAAATGCTATTTCGTTTCTCAAAGAACGCTAGAGCTTACGGTTAAACAGATTGCCGCTGATCTGCCTCAAGCGGAAGTGGTGCGAAATCCATTTAATGTCGCTTACAATGCTGTTCCCGCTTGGAAACCGACCGATGAAGGATTCAAGCTTGCCTGTGTCGGTCGAATCAATCCGATCAGCAAAGGGCAAGATCTTTTATTTGAAGTGCTGCGATCGCCGAAATGGAAAAATCGCCCGCTCACGGTCACACTCGTTGGCTCTGGCGGGCATGTTGAAACGCTGAAGCGACTTCAACAATTGTGGGGAGTTCATAATATTGAATTTGGACAGTTCACCTCGGACATCGAGGAAATTTGGTCAACGCATCACGGGCTAATTTTGCCGTCCCGGTATGAAGGATTACCGCTTGTGATCGTTGAAGCCATGTTATGCAGTCGGACTTGCATTGTTACCGATGTTGCTGGAAACACTGAATTAATCGATGACAATGTGAATGGCTTTGTTGCGAAAGCACCAACCGCCGAATTTTTAGATGAAGCCTTGGAAAGAGCTTGGATGCAGCGAGACTCTTGGTACGAAATGGGAAAAGTCGCGTCTGATAAGGTTCGACAAGTGATTCCGCCTGACCCGATCGCGGAATTCGCTCAAACGCTTGAAGCTGTTTTGCGATCGAATTGATATATCTTTTAGAGTGTTTTAGAAGTGATAAACCATCCTCTTACACCGATCGCCGCCATGCTTCCGGGAACTTCTCCGGGTTTTCACTGGCTTTTTATCTAAATCAAGGCTTTCTAGAGTTCTGCAAATTTTCCCTGACTGAACGATCGAGACCAGAATGGAAGAATGACTCAATCTGTACTTTTCGCTAGAGCCGAGCTTTGAGGGTCGTTGCTGATCTCAGTTCCTCTTTTTATTGCTTCTTCTGCTACTGTGACTGGAAGAAGGATTGACAGAAAGCGTGTCCCTGTTTTTCGATGTTCAAATCTGTTTGGAGGCTTTTCCACGATGCCATTGACTCAGCCAGAGCTTCACTGGTCGCATGTTCGATCGCTGTTGCAGCTTGAAGCCGACGCGATCGCTAGAACAGCGCAACATCTTGATCCCAACGCAATTGAGCAAGCCGTTAATCTCCTGCTCAACTGTCGCGGTAAAGTGGTTCTCTCTGGGGTTGGCAAGTCGGGAATCGTTGCCCAAAAAATCGCCGCAACCCTGAATAGCATTGGCGCGATGGCAGTGTTTCTACATCCGTGTGATGCGCTGCACGGAGATTTGGGCATTGTCAACGCTGCGGATGTGGGTTTGATTCTCAGCAACAGCGGCGAAACCGATGAGCTAATTCAAATGATGCCGCATCTAAAGCATCGAACTGTGCCCACGATCGCGATTTTAGGCAATCTCAATTCGACTCTGGCACAGCAAGCAACGGTTACGCTCGATGCTTCGGTCGATCGAGAAGCTTGTCCGTTGAACTTAGCGCCGACCACGAGTACAACGGTTGCGTTAGCGATCGGGGATGCACTAGCGATGAGCTTGATGCAGAGCAAGCGCGTCACTCCCGAAGAGTTTGCGTTTAATCATCCAGCAGGACGACTCGGAAAACGCCTCACGCTCACGGTGAAAGATTTGCTGCATTCAGACAGTCCAAATTTAAGCCCCGATGCCTCTTGGCTAGAAGTGTTAGGCGCAATCACCCAAGGTGGACTCGGAGCCGTTAGCGTGGTCAACGACAAAGGCTATCTATTAGGACTAATTACCGATGGCGACTTGCGGCGATGGATTCAAAAATTTGACTTGGCTGAATTGGCAGTTTCCACCGCAGCACGACTGATGACCACAAACCCGATCGTGGTCACTCCTGAAACGCTCGCTTACGATGCGCTCCAACTCATGGAGAATCGCGCGTCTCAAATTGCAGTGCTGCCTGTGATTGATCAAGAGCAGCGGTGTCTTGGATTAATTCGGCTTCATGATATTGTGCGGAGTGGATTGTAATGGTGCAGATTTTAGCGGTAATTCCAGCACGCTATGCGTCGGTGCGGTTTCCGGGTAAGCCGTTGGTGCAGATTGGCGATCGAACAATGGTGCAGTGGGTCTACGAAGCCGCAATGCAGTGTCCTGCATTCTCAAAAGTGGTGGTTGCAACCGATAGCGAAGCAGTCGCAGACTGTGTTCGAGCCTTTAACGGAGCCGTCGAAATTACTTCGAGCGAGCATGAAACCGGAACCGATCGCGTGGCAGAAGTTGCAGAACGCTATCCAGATATGAATGTGATTGTAAACGTTCAAGGCGATCAGCCGTTTGTGACCGCAGAAATGCTGCTGCAATTAGTTCAGCCCTACCTCGACGGTGAGACTCCTGAAATGACCACTCTAGGGTGTCCATTAGCGCATGAAACCGGATACAGCGATCCCAACGTCGTGAAAGTGATTTGCGATCGACATCAGCAAGCATTGTATTTTTCGCGATCGGCAATTCCTTACTATCGCAATCCGATTTCTGTACCTGTGTTTCATCATCTCGGTCTTTATGCTTTTCAGCGTGCATTTTTAGCTGAGTATGCCAAGCTGCCTCCGACTCCTTTAGAACAATGCGAAGCTTTAGAGCAACTTCGAGTTCTAGAACATGGGTATCGCATCCGAGTCTGTCAAACGACCGCCGCCGTTCCAGAAATCAACACTCCTGAAGATCTGCTCAAAGCCAAAGTATTCATCTCATCTCTGTCCAACGCTTAATATCGACGTAATTTCTCAGCCGTTCAGCTTAACTTTCATACTCTTTCATGGTAGTGTGATGAAGATTTGAAGGTTCTATGATTGCTTTCACTGCCTGTGCAGACCGTTTCTCAAGCACAATGCTTAAAGCTTTCATTCTTGCTGAATTCACTCAGATTGCAGTTGTTATGAGTCCGCTATCGCTGAAGTTTAGAGCAATGGTTCAGAGTTTTTAGACTCTGCGGGTGCATCTTGTTCTCTACTCACCTGCACCAGAAAAAACAATGTACAACACTTTCTCCGACGAGAGTAGTGCGCGAAATGCAGTCTTCACCGTTGAACTCTCGATCGTCATGCCCTGCTTAAATGAAGCAGAAACGCTAGAAACCTGCATCAAAAAAGCACAATGGTATCTGAATGAGCATGGCGTTTGTGGTGAAGTCGTAATTGCTGATAATGGCAGCACCGATGGTTCTCAAGACATCGCCCAAGGACTGGGTGCGCGCGTGATTGATATTCCCCAGCGTGGTTATGGTAGTGCGCTTCGAGGTGGCATTGAAGCAGCACGGGGTCAATATGTGATTATGGGCGATGCCGACGATAGCTACGATTTCACTCAGCTTACGCCGTTTCTAACCAAGCTGAGAGAAGGCTATGACTTGGTGATGGGGAATCGCTTTCAAGGCGGAATCAAACCAGGAGCAATGCCTCGACTGCATCGCTTTTTGGGAAATCCAGTTTTAACTTGGATCGGACGAGTTTTGTTTGCGAGTCCCTGCGGTGACTTTCACTGTGGGTTACGAGGGTTCAGAGTTCGGAGCATTCAAGAGCTAGCGCTGCAAACGACGGGAATGGAGTTTGCAAGCGAAATGGTGGTAAAGGCAACCTTGCATCGATTACGAATCACAGAAGTGCCGACGACGCTTTCTCCAGATGGTCGCAGTCGTCCCCCGCATTTAAGAAGCTGGCGCGATGGTTGGCGACATTTGCGGTTTCTGCTGCTGTATAGTCCCCGATGGCTGTTTCTTTATCCGGGAATCTTGTTGATGCTGATGGGCTTGCTGACCTCTGCCTGGTTGCTGCCTGGAACGCGCGGCATCTTTGATGTTCACACTTTACTCTATGCTGCAACTGCCGTGATTGTTGGATTTCAGGTGACTGCATTTGCTGTCTTTTCCAAAGTGTTTGCGATTCGTGAAGGATTGCTTCCACCCGATCGACGAATTATGCGGTTTGTGCGGTATATGAGCTTGGAATCTGGATTAATAATCGGAGGCTTTTTGCTAGCCGTGGGTGCAGTGGGAACGTTTTGCGCGCTGGAGCTTTGGAGTGGACAACTGTTTGGAAAATTGAATCCTTCGATCGTGATGCGGTTAGTGATTCCATCGGTGACTGCACTCGCGTTGGGGGTGCAAGTTATCTTCTCTAGCTTCTTTCTCAGCATTTTAGAACTATAGCGGCTTTATTCATCGATCGACATGGTAACAACACAGCACGATAGTCCTTATATCGGTCCGAAGCTCGGCGGGTTTGCGACTCAGCTTTCCTGGTACGCCCGCCAGCAAATGTTCAAGACCTTGATGCAGATTGCTCCGATTTCTGGTAACACCTTGGTACTAGATGTAGGCGTGACTTCCGATCGACGACAGGACTGCAATTTTTTCGAGAAGCTTTATCCTTACCCGGAGAACATTACGGCGGTCGGAACCGAGGACGCTTCTTTTTTAGAACAAGAGCATCCCGGCTTGAAGTTTGTCAAAACGGATGGATCACATCTTCCGTTTGCCGATCGCAGTTTTGATTTGGTTGTGACGTTTGCGGTCGTTGAGCATGTGGGCGATCACAAGCAGCAAAAAGCTTTTATTCGGGAACTGTGTCGAGTGGGGCGGACATGCTTTATTACGACTCCGAATCGCTGGTTTCCGATCGAGTTTCACACGAGTCTACCGCTGCTGCATTGGCTTCCTCCCGCTTGGTTTCGCGCGATCCTGAAACTGATTGGTAAGTCTTTCTGGGCAGATGAAGCGAATTTGAATCTATTGACCGAGCAGGAGATGATCAAGCTTTTCCCGGCAGATTCTAAGGTGCAGAAGAGACATTTCAAGCTGTGGGGAATGCGATCGAATTTGGTGTTCTATTCGGAGAATTAGCGCAGCGAGCAAAAGCAGCATGAAAACTCTTCCCCGCTACTCGATTGAGAACATTGTGGTCGCTTTGTTTGTGGTTACAGCCTGCGTTGTTGTGATCTTGCGATCGATGAGTCCATTGCTGGTAAACAGTGATGCTTCGATTCAGATTGGTGCTGCTTTGTCGCTGCTCGATGGAGAGGGGTTAGGAACTTATATTCTCAATGATGATATTGCACAGCCGCCTAAGCTCAATCCATTAACTTGGTTTGCTCCAGGGTTTTCGCTGATGCTTTTCCTGTTGCTGAAAGTCGGTTTTTCGACTGCGATCGCGCTGAAGTTAATGTATGCGGTTGCTGCGATCGGGGGTTGGTACGGATGGGGGTTGATTTTTAGGGATGCAATGCGATCGCAGCAGCAAAGTATTTTTTCAAAGGGCGTTGCTGTTCTGCTTGCGATTTTGCTTCCGCTCTATTTTACTTATGACTGGGTAGGTACTGACTTGATGTTATGGGCAGGCATTCCTTTTGTCATTCGTTTATTTTACTTGAGCGAAGCGCCAGAATGCGAAAAGCGGTATGTTTGGATTGGATGCTTAGTCGGCTTATTGTATGCCTTTCGATACGCGGCGATATTCATTCTCGTCGCTTTCTTTTTGTTTTTGATCAAGCAGAATGGCTTGATCAAGTTCGGAAAAATCGTTTTAGGGTTTGGAATTTTTTATGGAGCCGTTTCACTTTATCGGGTGCTTGTCAAAACCAGTGTTCCAAGTCAGCTAGTATGGGGCGATTTTTTTCGCACCGATGTTTGGTTTAGCAAACTGTCTGAAATTGTAAAAAGTTTAGGGCAAGTCAAATTTCTTTTTTTTAGTCATCTTAGCCACTATCATATTCCCGGTAGCAGATCTCTTATTATCGTAATGATGCTAGTTTCTGCATCTATTTTGATTTGGGGCTACCCTAGTTCTGAAGCGAAAAATTCGGGAAATTCTCGAATTAAATTCATTTTGTGTCTTAACTTCGCGCTTGTTATTTTTCTAGCATCAATTAGTTTCTTATCTTCTGTTAATTTTATCTATCTTGGCGATCAACGATATTATTATCCGCTTTTTCCATCACTGACGCTAATCGCTTATGAAATCGGATTCAAACTGCCTCAAATCAAATTGAATCGAGATGGAATTATCAAGAGCATTCTATTAATTTATTTAGGAATTTTTGCGGTTTCTGCAACTGCTACGTTTTTGCGCGCACCGAATCGAATCTTTGGCTTCTGGGAGTTTAACCCTTCAGTTGATATCGCAAAGTATCCGAGTAATGAAATTCGCAGTCGGTTCCCAGAGAGCGAGCAAAAGTTGATCGAGATACTGAAGCAAAATCCTCAAGCGATCGCGATTTCCTTTGCTCAAAGCTTCATTTTTTCTCATAGACCAGAAGCAGTAATTCGTCAGCAAATGCTGCCTGCTTCCGCAGTGGCGAACGTGAACTCAAGATTTTTATCGACACACACTGTCAGCAAGAATTTGCAGGCTTACTTAGTTTTTGGAATCGAAGGTAACTGCAAAACTTACTGTTACTACACAACGGATGAGGAAGTAGAATTACTCAAGCAGATTCCTCCTCCTAAATTGGTGTATCGAAACGAGACAGAGAAGATTAGGATTTTTTCTACCCAGCTTTCAAAAGGATTGCATTTTACATTTTCCTCGTAGTAGGTAAGTCCAAACTCTAAGATTAACAGCCAACCAGAACTAGATTTTCAGTCTTTTTCAAAAAATTAATGCAGATTCAACCTCTAGGGAAGGCATGAAGAATTTCCTCTCTCGCTACTCGATTCAGAGCATCGTAGTCGCTCTGTTTGTGATTACAGCTTGCTTTGTTGTGATCTTACGATCGCTAAGTCCGCTCGCTTTAAACAGTGATGCTTCGGTTCAAATCGGCGCGGCACTTTCGTTACTCAACGGCGATGGGTTAGGAACATACATTCTCAACCAAGATGTCTCACAACCACCGAAGCTCAATCCCTTAACTTGGTACGCACCGGGATTTTCGCTGGTGCTGTTTGGACTGTTGAAAATTGGGTTGCCTTTGGCGATCGCGTTGAAGTTAATGTACGCGATCGCCTCGATCGTAGGTTGGTTCGGGTGGGGACTGATCTGGCGGGATGTCATGCGATCGCAACTCCAAACCGCTGCATCGAAAGGCGTTGCAATTTTACTTGCAGTTTTGCTGCCTTTCTATTTCACTTACGACTGGGTCGGCACCGATTTATTCCTATGGGCAGGCATTCCGTTTATCATTCGTTTGTTTTACTTGAGCGCTGCCCCGGAGTCTAAGGATCGATCTTTCTGGATCGGATGCTTGATTGGGCTGATGTATACGTTTCGCTATGCAGCAATTTTTATCATTGTTGGAGTCTGCTTATTTTTCTTGATTAGACGAAACAATTTTATCAAGCTTGGAAAGATTCTTTTGGGATTTGGATTGTTTTACGGAGCGGTTTCTATCTATCGAGCCGTTGTTAGCACCAGTGTTCCAAGTCAGCTAACTTTAGCCGGATCTTTTCAAACAGATGCCTTGTTTAGAAAGCTATTTCAGATTGCAGAAGCGTTCAGACAAGTTAAGTTTCTGCTATTTAGCCATTTGAGCGATCATGTTCCTGGCGGACGGTTTCTGACTCCGATCGTGCTTTCAGTGCTGCTAGTTTATGCTTCTATTTTAATCTGGGGCTACCCTAGTTCTAAAGAAAAGAAAGTAGAGAATGCGCGGTTAGAAATCATTTTGTGCCTCAACGTTGGGCTGGTTATTTTTCTTGCCCTAATTAGCTTTGTTTCTTCGATCGATTTTATCTACCTCGCAGATCAGCGATATTACTACCCGCTGTTTCCATCATTTGTGTTAGTTGCCAATGAAATCGGATTTAAGTTACCTCAAAATCGACTGAACCGAGATGGAATTCTTCGGATTATTTCGTTGGTTTTTTTGGGAAGCTTTGTGTTTCTTGCAGCGTCGATGTTTTTGCGCGTCCCGGATCGAGTGTTTGGCTTCGATCGATTTGATGCCAAAGTTTATATCACTCAATATCCGAGCAACGCGATTCGCAATCGACATCCAGAAAGCTATCAAGCCACGATCGAGCTATTGAAACAAAATCCTCAAGCGATCGCGATTTCCTTTGCCGAAAACTTCGACTTCTGGCATCTTCCAGACACAGCCATTCGTAAACGCATCTTGCCTGCCTCTTACTTAAAACAAAGGTTTTTATCGACGCACACTTCTAGCAAAGACTTGCAGGTTTATTTGATTTTTGGTATTGAATCAAACTGTCAGTCTTACTGTTACTATGACTCTGGAAAAACAGTAGATCTAATGAAGCAAGTTCCTAGCCCCAAGTTGGTGTATGTCAACGAAAAAGAGAAAATTCGCATTCTCTCGACCAAGCTGCCAAAGGGACTGAAATTTACCTTTGCTCTCCAGTAGTTCTTTAGAAGATGTTTTAATAGAAAATTTCCTCGTTCATCGCTCTAATCCGACTTCCAGTTGAGGGGCGGATGAATGGGATAAGTGATTCCCTTTAGAACATTTTCTTTAACTTCTCCCGATCGCCTTTCTGCAAAAAATATAAATACTGAGCGACCGATTTGATCAAACTTGTTGCATTTTAAGATAAGGCAAAACGCGGATTTATCAACACTTCACGGGCAACATGCTAACGGTTCTCTATCATAAGCTCAAGGGTAGAGTACTCTGGAAACTACAGAAAATCTAAACTATGACTCAGGCTCAAATTACAGATACGATTCAGATTGGCGATCGCTGTCCTCTCGCCTTGATCGGCGGTCCTTGCGTGATCGAATCCGAAGACTTCACGCTGAAAATGGCAGATGAAATTAAACAAGTCTGCGATCGCTTATCGATTCCCTTCATTTTCAAGTCTTCGTTTGATAAAGCGAATCGGACTTCGATCAATTCGTTTCGGGGACAAGCGATTCACGAAGGCTTAGAGATTTTGCAAAAAGTCAAAGATAAGATTGGAGTTCCAGTTCTAACCGACATTCACGAAAGCTCTCAAGCGGCGATCGCCGCAGAAGTTGTCGATGTGCTGCAAATTCCAGCGTTTCTTTGTCGGCAGACTGATTTGCTGATTGCCGCTGCTGAAACTGGACGGGTGGTGAATGTGAAAAAAGGGCAGTTTCTCGCACCGTGGGACATGAAAAACGTAGTGCGTAAGCTTGAAACCAGCGGCGCGAGAAACATTTTATTAACCGAGCGTGGAACGAGTTTCGGATATAACACGCTCGTGGTGGATTATCGATCGCTGCCGCAAATGAGAGCGTTTGGATACCCGATCGTGTTTGATGCGACGCACAGCGTACAGATGCCCGGTGGACAAGGAGACAAATCGGGCGGACAGCGCCATTTTGTGCCGACTTTGGCAAGAGCCGCTGCTGCGGTCGGGATCGATGCGTTGTTTATGGAGATTCACTCAGATCCAGACAATGCACCGAGCGATGGTCCAAACATGATTCCATTGGAACAACTAGAAGCCGTACTCAAGCCAATTCTACAGATTCGAGCGGCGGTGTCTCAATCATGATGCTACCACGAGCAGAATTTGAAGCGCGATTAAGTCAAGTTCAATTACTCGCGCTCGATGTCGATGGCGTTCTCACCGATGGGGGACTGTACTACACCGAAACAGGCGAAGAACTGAAAAAATTCAACGTCAAAGATGGATTAGGCATTCAGCGGGCGATCGGTTGCGGTGTAGAAGTGGCAATTTTTTCGGCGGGTTCCTCTTCTGCAACTTTACATCGCGCTAAACGGTTGGGCATTCAGCACGTTTACCTGCGCGTTCCTGATAAGTTAGCAGCACTCCAGCAGCTTTGTGAGACGCTGAATTTATCGCTCGATCGCGTGGCTTACATCGGCGATGATTTAGTTGATATTCCTGCGATGCAAAATGTGGGTGTACCGATTACCGTGGCGGACGCAATGCCCGAAAATCAAGCCGTTGCCGTTTACATTACGCACAAAGCAGGCGGACAAGGAGCGGTGCGCGAAATCTGCGATTTGATTGCCAAACAACATTCGTTTATGGATCATGCGCGTTCTTCATATCAATCAATCTGATACCTTTGGCGGGGCGGCGATCGCAGGATACAATCTGCATCAAGGCTTACTGAATCAAGGAACAGACTCGCATCTATTAGTAGGGCGAACGGAAACGAACAGCGATCGAGTCGCCCTGGTTCCGCCAGCCTCTAAACCCGAAAAACGCCTTTCTCGCTTGACTCAGCGCCTTGGACTCAATCACGTCCACCTGCTTTCGACGGCTCAGATCAAACATCATCCGTTTTATCAAGCGGCTGATTTGGTTAACTTTCACAATTTACATACCGGATATTTCAACTATCTGGCGATCGCCGAGCTTGCTCGAATCAAGCCTGCGGTGGTAACAATGCACGATATGTGGTGGCTAACGGGTCACTGTGCCTTTAGCTACGGCTGCGATCGCTGGAACATCGGTTGTGGAAGCTGTCCGGATCTGAGTATCTTTCCACCGATGCGTCGAGATAGTACGCGCTGGGAATGGAAGCTAAAAGAGTGGGTCTACGATCGAGCGAAGCTAACGTTTATTGCACCGAGTCGCTGGCTTGCAGATTTAACCAAACAGCGATTTCAGGAACGCTTTCCAACTCACTACATTCCGAATGGCATTGATCTAGAAGTGTATCAACCGATCGATCAAGCAGAGTGTCGCGATCGGCTCAATATTCCACAGCACAAAAAAGTTTTGCTGTTTGTGGCTCACGATCTTCAAGAGCGGCGTAAAGGCGGAGATTTGTTCTTAGCGGCATTAGAACGATTGCCTGCCTCGCTCAAAGCAGAGATTGTGATGTTGACGCTCGGAGAAGGCGATCCGACGCTGGCAGAGAAAGTTGGGATTCAAGCAGTCAATCTTGGCTATGTGCGGGAGGATCATCTAAAAGCGATCGCGTATTCTGCCGCTGATTTGTTTGTGTTTCCGACTCGTGCAGACAATCTACCGCTGGTATTGCAGGAAAGTATGGCTTGTGGAACACCGATGGTTTCTTGCGATGTCGGTGGTGTTTCTGACTTAGTTCGTCCGGATATTACCGGGTATCTTGCGAAGCCTGAAGATATTGATGATTTGAGCAATGGCATTAAGACGTTGCTTGAACAAAAGGAACAGATCCAGAAGATGCGAGAACACTGTCGAACGATCGCCGTTTTAGAATACTCGATCGCGCTTCAGGCAAAGCGATACGTCGAACTTTATCAGCAGATCTTACAGCCCTAACTTTGTCTTACAGCCCTAACTTTGTCTTACAGCCCTAACTTTGTATGAGCGATAGCATTCCGGTTAAACCGTCCGCAACGATTTCTCTACCTTCAAAACGATATTTGTATGATTCGCTCAAATTCAGTTTACTACAGTGGATTGGTAAGATTCCTTCGCAACTGCTGAGGCATTTTTTGTATACAAAGCTGTATCACTTAACAATCGGGCAAGGCACAGTGATTTATAACAGTTGCCACATCAGAGATGCTGATAAAATCACGATCGGAAGTCATACCAGCATCGGGGATCAATCTGTTTTAGATGGACGCGGCGGATTAACGATCGGGAATTCTGTCAATTTTTCGACTGCCGCTTGGGTTTGGACAGCGCAGCATGATTTGAACGATCCCGGATTTGCGGGGGTAGTGGCTCCGGTCGTGATCGAAGATTATGCGTGGATTAGTTCGCGGGCGACAATTTTACCGGGTGTGACGATTGGACGCGGTGCAGTCGTCGCCGCTGGTGCGGTCGTGACAAAATCGGTTGCCCCTTATGAGATTGTTGGCGGTGTGCCTGCGAAAAAGATCGGAGAACGCGATCGTCATCTTGAGTATCAGCTAGGGTCTTGTCTTGCATTTTGGTGATTGATTTTGAATCGTATGATCAGTGTGATTACTCCGGTTTACAACGGAGAGCAATATATCGAGTCTTGTTTACAAGCTGTGATTCAGCAGAACTGTGCAGAAGTTGAGCATTTAATCATCGATGGCGGATCGAGCGATCGCACGATCGATCTCATCAAGCGCTATGCCGAGAACTATCCTCACATCCGTTGGATATCCGAAAAAGATCAAGGTCAATCCGATGCGATGAACAAGGGAATCAGACTTGCAAAAGGAGAAATTATCGGATTTCTCAACGTCGATGACTACTATGAACCGCATGTTCTGAATCAAGCCGTTGAAATCTTTAAATCTCTGCCTGTTCCGAGCTTGGTGGTTGGAAACTGTAATGTTTGGGACGATCACGGCAATCTGAAAAAATACAATCGCCCTAGAAATCTCAGCTTGACTGACCTTTTACTCGGTGCAAATATCAATCCTCATCCAGTGAATCCTTCTGCTTACTTTTATCATGCTTGTCTGCACGAGGCGATCGGAGAATACCAAGTCGATGAACACTTCGCTTTGGATGTAGATTTCATTCTTAGAGCCGTACAAGTGGCAACCGTGAAACACATCGATCAAACTTGGGGCAACTATCGCGAAATTGCAGGCACGAAAACTGTCACCGATTGGCAAACCGGACAGGGAGCGGCACGATCGGCAGCTTTACTCAAACGTTACCGCGATCAGCTTCCTTTCCTCACTCGCACCCAAAACGCCATTCTTTACAGCGTTCTCAACACCGTTTACGACTCCAGACAACTGCTCAAACGCGGAGTCGGCAAGATTGCTCGATCGCTTTCGCCGCAATCCTAGAGTTATGAAGATTGGATATCTACACATCGGGGAGCCAGAACACGGAATCGTGCGCTACGGGCGCTACTTAGCGACTGAAGCCAAGACCCGTTCTGAATTGAGCGTGATCGAAGCAGAAGTCGTTTTAACAGGTGAAAAAACAATCGATCGCCCTAATCTTCACACCGCTGCCGCCATCCTTTCAGACGCAGATCTAGTGCATTTTCAGCACAACTCACACATTTGGGGAGGAAAACAGCAGTTTCAGCCCCTCAAAACATTTCTTGATGCCTGTACGCCGCCCAAAATTGCCACCCTTCATGATCTGTTTTATCCGCCGCATAGCTCGCTGATGTTTGCAGAAATCGTTCAAGGAAAAAGATCCGTTGCAGATTTTCCGACTTGGTTAAAAACGATCGCTCGCGAACAACTCTCGCCGAATTTTCGGGCACTGCGGCAAGTCCTCGATCGTACTCCCTCAGTTTTTGTCTGTACCGAAGAAGAATCAAAGCGATTAAATCGATATACTGACCCTCACCGAGTCAAAATTATTCCGCATTTTGTCGAGTCTCGCACTCTTAGTGTTTCACCAGAAATCGCCCGTCAGCAGTTGAATTTAACCGAAAAGACTGTGATTACGCTGCTTGGATTTATCTATCGCGGTAAAGGTCATGACTTGCTGGTAAAAGCTTTAGCGAAACTGCCTGCTCATTATGAAGTCGTGTTTGCGGGCGGACTCGGACACGCGGACTTTTTACAGGAAGTCATGGATTGTGCGAAAACGCTGGGAGTCATCGATCGCATTCGAGTCACAGGCTATCTTTCTGAAGCCGATCAAGCCCTTTATCTCGCTGCAACTCATTTGGCTGTATGCCCGTTTGAAACAACATCTGCATCCGGTTCGCTGTGCACATGGATTTCAGCGCATAAACCAATTCTCGCGTTTGATTTACCTCAAATTGCGGAATACAACCGATTGCAGCCCGGTGCGATTTCGACCTTCTCGCCCTACACGCCTGAAACATTGGCAGACGCGATCGAGCAATCTCTCTCTGATCCGCACGATAATACTGCGATCGTTCAACTGCACCGACAACTCGAAATGCCTGTGGTCTTCGATCGACATCTTGAACATTACACCGTTGCATTCAAGCAATGATGGTTATGCAAAAAACACCGCTCCTCGTCAAACTCAAACAAGCTGGAAAAGCGCTAACGATTCGGCTTGGCTATGACATTCAGCGCCGCAATTCTTTGCTGCGTCCCGCAGGCGATATGCCGTTTATGTTAGAAAAACTGAAACGATCCGGCTTTAGTCCAAATTGGATCTTAGATGTCGGAGCGAACACATCGGAATGGAGTCGAACTGCAAAATCAATTTTTCCTGCTGCTCACTGCTTTTTGATCGAACCTCAGATCGAAATGCAGCCCACATTAGAGAAATTTTGTCGAGATTTTCCGGGGAGCGAATGGATATTAGCGGGAGCGGGAGCGGAACCCGGAGAACTCACCTTAACCGTTTGGGAAGATTTGGCAGGGTCTTCGTTCTTGCCTGGGATCGGGTCTGAAAGTGCAGCATCGAACCATCATAGAACCGTGAAAATTATCACGATCGATCAGTTGCTCAACGATCAAAAACTGCCGCTTCCTCAGTTAGTCAAGCTCGATATTCAAGGCTTTGAACTCGAAGCCCTTAAAGGAGCAACGCAGCTTCTCGGTCAAGTTGAAGTGTTTATTCTCGAAGTGTCGTTGTTTCCATTTTTGCCGGGGCAACCGATTTTTGATCAAGTGATCAGCTTTATGCGAAATTCCGGTTATGTAGTTTATGATTTTCCCGGATTTTCTCGCCGTCCTCTGGATGGAGCATTAGGACAATGTGATGTTTGCTTTGTCCGAGAAAATAGCTTTCTCAGAGCGAATACACGCTGGAACTAACCTCGATCAATGAGCATCCTTGATTCTTTTTTTGAACCGAGTGCGTCCGGGCATGGCGGCAATCGTCGCAGCGCCCAGATTCTCGAAATCATTGAGCGATCGCAGATTTCAATCACTCGGATGAATCGTCAATTGCTGAATCGCCCGCGCGATCGCTATTTGGCAGGAATCGGATCATTGATTCATCCGCAGACCGCACGCTTTATTTTGAAGCATCAGATTCAAGTCCAGCCTTCGGTTAAAAACATCGCCTTCTGTGGATTTCAGCGGCAACTATACGATCGAGTGCTTGCTCAACACACAGGAAATAAGCTTTTAATCTGGGAAGCGACGAAAAACTATGTCGCGCCGTATGTTGCTCAAGACCGAAACTTTAGAGTAATTGCCCTGCCGCACAACTTAGAATCGTTCGTTCCCGATGCGTTTTATGAATCGCTGACGACTGAAATTCAGTCTTTAGTCAAAGCCGATATCGTTTTCTGTATTTCACGCGAAGAAGAATGGCTGCTGCGATTGCATGGCGCAAATGCTCACTATCTGCCGTACTATCCGCCAACTGCGATCGAACAGCACTTACTCACCATCCGAGCGCGACGCGATCCCCAAGACCGCTATTTGATTCTTGGCAGTGCGACCAATCCACCCACCCGGCAGGGCATGATCGAGCAGATTGAATGGCTCAGACAAATCCGCCAGCATTTTAGCTTTGAGGTCGATATTGTCGGATATGGAACAGAATCGCTGAAAGAATACTGTGATCAGTCCTTTGTGCTGCACGGTGCGATCGACGAAGATCGCCTGACTCAATTTCTGATTCAAGCCAAAGCTGCTTTGGTGCATCAAACCGCAAGCTCCGGTGCTTTAACTCGGATTCCAGAACTCTTGATCGCGGGTATTCCAGTCGTCGCGAACGGTAATGCTTGTCGGAGTGCCTTTAGTTACGCAGGCGTGTCTTGTTATGACGATTTGTTTGAACTGCTCGATCGCTTAAACCAACCGTTCGCTCCGCCGCCGACTCTTCCTCGTCCTGTTGCCGCTGAAAAGCGATTTATCGATGCCGTACAACAGCTTAACCCTTCTTAGGGAGCGCTTTCTTTCAGTCCGGGAGCAAGCCAGGGTAGAAACAATCACTTTCAAAACATCCTCTTCTAGAATGTCAAACTCACTGCTTTCCAGTTCAAAAGATACTGACCATGTGATGCTGTTTGACTTGCTCAGCGGCGGACATCACGGTACCTATCTTCGCTACTTGGTACAAAGTTGGCTTTACGAGCCTTTCTCAACGCGACTAACGCTGGTGGTTTCACCGCAGTTTTTCACCGTACATCAAGAAGTCGTTGCGCTTGTAAAGACGCATCCGCAGATTGAATTGTTAGCGATCTCAGCCGCAGAAGCAGCAGAGCAGAAGCAAACCACTGGCTTGAAGTTGGGATTTTTTGAGTGGCGGATTTTTTGCCGATATGCGGAACGAATTCAAGCGACACATGCGATGCTGATGTATTTTGATTCGTTTCAGCTTGCGATCGCCTTTGGTCAACCTGCTCCCTGTCCTTTTTCAGCGATTTATTTTCGTCCGACTTTTCACTATCACACCTTTGCAAACGCGACCCTCACACTCAACGATCAAGTGCGATCGTGGCGACAAAAAGCTTTACTCTCTCTGGCGCTAAGAAATTCTCAGTTTCATACTTTATTTTGCCTTGATCCGTTTGCGGTTAAAACGATTCAGCAGTTGCGCCTATGTCCGAAAATCGTTCATTTGCCTGATCCGGTGGAAATTGTTCCGGTTTCATCCCAAGCTGTGCTGAATTTAAGAATTAAGCTTGGAATTGAACAAAATCGCAAGATTTTCTTGCTGTTTGGGATGCTAACTGACCGTAAAGGGGTTTATACCCTATTGGAGTCGCTCAAGCAGCTTGCCCCGGAGTCGTGTCAGCAGATTTGTATTCTTCTAGCTGGCGAAATTATGCAGCATGACAAAGCAAAAATTCGTCAGGAGGTCGCTGAAATCTGTCAAGCATTGCCCGTTCAGATTCTCATTCAAGATTGTTTTATTCGAGAGGTAGAAGTTCCATGCTATTTCCAGCTTGCAGATGTGGTACTCGCACCTTATCAGCGGCATGTCGGCATGAGTGGCATTCTGCTGCTCGCGGCTGCGGCTCAGAAACCAATGCTGGTTTCCAGCTACGGATTGATGGGAGAAATCGCGCGTCGGTATCAACTCGGTTTAACGATCGATGCGAGTAATCCTCGCGAAATGGCTCAAAGTCTGATTCATTTTTTAGAAAATGCCAGTTTGGGTCATCGAGAAAAAATGCAGGAGTTCGTAGCCCAAAATCTCTGGAATGCCTATGCTGAAACGATTCGCAGAGAAATAGCTGCCCAAAATTAACTCAACCTTCACGCTTATTTGTTATGGCACAAATCTACCTCGCGCTGCTCATTCTTGGTTGCATTGCCTGCATCGGATGGGGACTCGATCGCATGAAGAATGTGTATCAATACCCGTTTTTCATGGGTGGAATCTTTTCTTCTTTCCTGGTTCCACAGGCGATTTCACTGTATCTTAGCGCTAAACTCCCGACCGAAACGGCTCTAGAACGAGTGCTGTTGATGTCGTTTCTGTGCCTGGCGATGTGCTTGCTTAGCGTTGCATTTCGCGTCTCGAATAAACCTATTCGATTGCTCAATCAACCTGTAAACTTCAACAAACTATTCCACGTTGGACTAGCGCTAGCGCTGGTTGGCTTTGTTGCTTCCTATCTAGATCTCAGCTCAACGTCCACCGTGAATAATCGGGGGCAGCTTACTGGGATTCGCACCATTTTGTCAACGTTTGTAGTTTTATCTGTTCCAGGCTTTGCAATTCTGCTAACCGTGCTGCTGAAGCGTCCATCGACCCCTCATCTGATTGGTCTTGGGTTTGGTTCGTTAGTTCTCTTGCAG
>CAXTDB010000027.1:20573-25498 GCA_964242045.1 uncultured Leptolyngbya sp.
AGCGGATTATTCTGTTCGGTCGTCGAGAAGTGACGGCAGCCTTTCTCTTAACGATCGCGCTGGCTTTCTTTTTTCACAAACGATGGACACCCCCTCGACCTTTCGTAATCGGCGCGATTGTATTTGCGTTGTTAGCAATTCCAGTCGCTGGTGAGTATCGTCGCATTGGAGCAAGCGGAAATTGGAACAGCTTATGGCAGCTAGACCCGATTAAAATGCTTCAAGATATGGTGAAAAGCTCAAAAGACTTAGAGTTAGAGTGGGCGGGATTGCAAATGGATGCGGCTGTGAATAGCGGACAGTACGGCTACGGGCTTGACTACTGGAACGAGCTAGTATTTCGGTTTATTCCAGCACAATGGGTCGGGAAAGATTTCAAAGACAGCTTGATGATACAAACCCAAAAATTTGATCTTAAGAAGCTTTACGACGGATTTGTGGCGAATCCAGGGCTAGTTCCTACTGGCATTTGTGACACTTTTCTCGAATTTGACTATTTTGGCTGCTTGGTATTTTTAGCATTAGGGTATTTCTTTAAGCTGCTATGGGTTGCAGCGACTCAGCAAAACAGCATCGCTGCTCAGATTTTGTACATCACGTTTATTCCCGCTGCGTTAAAAGCAGTCACGCATGGTACGGCGACTTGCCTTGCAGATATGGTGTTCAACACTGTTTTTCTGGCAGTTGGTCTGTGGTATGCCCGAAAGCGAGTCAAGTCCTCTACTTCCCCAAATTATGCTTAATGCGAGCTAGGAAAGCGAATGAAGCTTTCATGTAACTCTATGATTGCCTTATTTTGAGTTCAGCTTATGGAATACAAAGCAAAAGTAGCAGTTCTATTTAGAAATTATGGCCCTTATCATTTTGCGAGAGTAAGCTGCTTTCATCAACGCTGCTTAAGCGATAATATTCAGTGCGTTGGGATTGAACTGGCACGATCTGAAGCAACCTATGCTTGGGTAACAGCGACTGATCAGGTAGGTTATCCCTTTGTTTCTATTGTGCCTGACCGACAGCTTGAACAAGTTAAGTGGCATGATTTGATGAGACACACTTTTGCGACTCTCGATCAAGAGAATCCTTCGATTGTTGCGATCGCAGGGTATAGTTCTCCAGGAATGTTAGCCGCTTTAGCTTGGTGTCGCTGGCGCGGCAAGGCAGCAATTCTCATGTCTGACTCCAAAGCAGATGATGCTGAGCGGCATTGGCTGAGTGAGCAGGTGAAGCGGGGATTGCTCAAACAGTACCGAGCTGCAATTGTGGCAGGAAAGCCTCAACTGCGATACTTGATTCACCTGGGAATGTCGGCGCACCAAATTTTTCTTGGTTATGATGTCGTCGATAATGCAGTTTTTCATCCGGATCAAATTGGCAGATTACCCCGTCCGCTTCAGCGTCCTTTCTTTCTCTCGATCAACCGATTTATTGCAAGGAAAAATCTCTCGAATTTAGTTGCAGCCTACGCTGTCTATTATCAACGCATGGGCGCTAAAGCTTGGGATTTGGTTTTGTGCGGGGATGGAGAACTGCGATCGCAAATTGAGCAGCAAGCAAACGAACTTGGAGTGCGCGATCGTATTCATTTTTCAGGATTTCTTCAGCAAGATGAACTCATGCCTTATTTCGCTCATGCAAACTGCTTTATTCACGCTAGTTATCAGGAACAGTGGGGACTCGTGGTAAATGAGGCGATGGCAGCAGGTTTACCAGTATTAGTCTCGAATCGATGCGGATGCTTTGAAGATTTGATTATTGAAGGCGTAAACGGGTGGGGATTTGATCCGAATAGTGTGGAACAGATGCAGCAGTTGATGAGCAAGATGAGTTCAAATGAGGAATATACTAAAGCAATGGGAACTGCCGCCTTAGCTCACATTCAAAACTTTTCTCCCAGCTATTTTGCTCAAGGCTTATATCAAGCGGTTGAGCATGTACTGAAGGGAGGGTAGAGCATGAAAGTTTTAATTGTCATTCCTGCGATCGGTCTTGTTTATGGTGGTACGTCTAAGCTCGTGCTGGAAATGGCTCAAGCACTGGGCGATCGCGATCTTCAGATTGATGTCGTTACCACAGATGCAAATGGTTCTACTAATTTAGAAGTTCCGCTCTGCACTTGGCAGCAAGAAGATGCTTATCGAATTCAATATTTTCCGCGCTGGCGATTGAGTGAGTATAAGTTTAGCTATTCTCTGACTGCTTGGCTATTTCAGCATTTGCACGATTATGATTTGGTACATACGATTTCGCTCTTTACTTATCCGGTCGCGATCGCACATTGGCTCTGTCAGCTGTATAAAATCCCGTATGTAGTTAATCCGCAAGGAATGTTAGACCCGTGGGCGTTAGAATACAAAGGTTTGAAGAAGAAAGCGTACTATACGCTGATTGAACGTCCGATTCTTCGTAAAGCCAGCATGATTCAGATGCTCTCTCAGGCGGAAGCAGATGGAATTCGATCGCTGGCTCTGCCAACCCCGCTGATGATTGTTCCGAACGGAGTGCAGCGCCAAGACTTTGAAACCCTGCCTGATCCTGAACTGTTTTATCAAGGCTTCCCAGCCTTGCGCGGCAAGACGCTGATTTTGTTTTTGGGACGAGTTGATCCCAAAAAAGGACTCGATCTTTTAGCCCCCGCTTTTGCTCAAATTCAGGCTCAATTTCCTCAGTCTCATTTAGTTGTCGCCGGACCTGACAACACTGGTTTTTTACCCACGGCTCACTCCTACTTTGAACAAGCCGGAGTGCTTGAAGCGGTCACGTTCACCGGAATGCTCACAGGAGTGCTAAAACGTTCTGCACTCGCAGCGGCGCATCTGTATGTTGCTCCTTCTTATTCAGAAGGATTCAGCCTCTCTGTCCTAGAAGGAATGGCATCCGGGCTGCCTTGCGTGTTTACGATAGGGTGTAATTTTCCAGAAGCTGCGATCGCAAACGCGGCAGAAGTTGTTGAGATCGACGCAAGCGCGATCGCAGACGCAATGCGACGACAGTTGGCAAATCGCCAAGCAGCAGCAGCATTAGGACAACGCGCACACCAATTTATTCTTCAGCATTACACCTGGGATCAAATCGCCGGAAAGCTGCACCAAGCCTACCTAGACATCCTCAACCAAAAAAGTCATGCCCTTAACTCACAACCTGTTTCATAAAGAGCAGTCTGCCCCCGAAACTAGGCTTATGGAAGTTACGCCCCTGATTCTTACCTATAATGAATCGGCAAATATTCGTCGAACGCTAGCGCAATTGACTTGGGCAAATCGCATTGTGGTGATCGATAGCGGTAGCACCGACGAAACGCTGGAGATTTTGAGCGCTTATCCTCAAGTCGAGGTTTTTACTCGATCGTTTGATACTCACGCTCAGCAATGGAACTATGGTTTAAGTAAAATTCAGTCAGAATGGGTGCTTTCATTGGATGCGGACTATGTGCTGTCCGATGAGCTGATCGATGAGATCCGATCGCTGCCTTCAGATACCGCAATCAATAGCTTTTTTATTCGGTTTAAATACTGTGTTTTCGGTCAACCTCTACGCGGAACGCTTCTACCTCCTCGACAAGCGCTGTTTCGACGTGACCAAGCTACTTATATCGATGATGGTCACACCCAGCTTCTTGAAGCCAGAGGAAGAGTCAGCTTTTTGAATGCACCGATCTATCACGACGATCGTAAACCCTTGTCGCGCTGGCTGTGGGCACAGGATCGCTACATGGTGCTGGAAGTCAAAAAATTACGTTCTACACCGAGAAATCAACTGAGCTTAGGCGATCGCATTCGCAGAACAAAAATTCTCGCGCCCTTTGTAATTTTGATTTACTGCTTGATTCTCAAAGGCGGAATTCTAGACGGCTGGGCAGGATGGTATTACACATTTCAGCGAGTGTTGGCTGAAATTTTGTTATCGGTTCATTTGATTCAAGCCGAAAAGAGTTCGTAAAACAACGAAAGCAGTTACACTAGGGTCAGGGTTTCTACCAATGATCAGAGTTTGCTGTGTCTACCTATACTCGACTGCTTCGGTGCATTGTTTCCGCTGCCGTTTTGCTTAGCTTAGGGTATATTCCCGCTCGGCTGGCGATTGCGCGTCAACAGTCCCCCGCTCCCGAAATGATTTTCATCTTGGGAGGAAGTCCAGATCGAGAACAATACACCGCAAAACTTGCCCAAAAGTATCCTTCGCTTAAAATCTGGGTCTCTACTGGCACGCCTGAGGCAGCGCATATTTTTCAAGCAGCGGGCATTGCTCGCTCTCGTCTGTATTTAGACACACGCGCTACCGATACGGTCACAAACTTTACAACCGTCGCCTCAGACTTTAAGCGGCGCGGCATTCAGCATGTTTACATTGTCACTTCTGACTATCACATGCCACGGGCTGAAGCGATCGCAGCGGTGGTGTTAGGCAGTCAGGGCATTACCTTTACCCCGCTCAAAGTGTCTGGGGAGCATCGCCAAGAATCAAAACTGCGAGTTCTGCGAGATGTAGGACGCTCGCTCCTGTGGCTGGTGACGGGACGAACCGGGGCAAGTCTGCGATATCGATTTCCTTCGATCAAATAAGTAACATTAGATCGCCGGAGGTGACAGGTTGAAACCTTCTCGAAAGATCGTCATGGCTCTGGCAGGAAGTTTGTGCTGCATCGGTGGCTATCTTCCAGCGAGACTCGCGATCGCGAAGTACTCTTCTCCGAGTCCACAACTGATTTTTGTTTTAGGAGGCACTCCCGATCGAGAACAAAGAGCGGCTCAACTTGCCCAAAAACGCCCGAATTTGGACATCTGGGTATCTTCAGGAACATCGGAAGTCGGTCAAATTTTCGACAAAGCAGGAATTGCTCGATCGCGACTTCGCGTTGACAATCAAGCCACGGATACCGTTACTAACTTTACAACGGTTGTCGATCAACTCAAGCAGCGTCGAATTCA
>CAXTDB010000028.1:0-12325 GCA_964242045.1 uncultured Leptolyngbya sp.
CCCACACCATCTAACAATGGCATCGCTAAATCTGTGATCACCAAATCGGGAACGCGATCGCGAACCGATAGCCATCCATCACTGCCGCTATGAGCTACTCTGACATCAAATCCGACCTCTTTTAACAATGCAGCGATCATGCCGCACTGAGTTCGATCGTCATCCACAATTAGGATTGTTGGTGATTGTTCTGCAATGCCGATAATGACTGGGTTGGCGGTTGGATCTTGCGCGGATGAATTCCACTCTGAAGCGATCGCAAACTCCAACTCTAATGAGAAAATACTGCCTTCACGCAAACGACTTTGAACTTGAATTCCGCTCCCCATCAAATTTGCAATTCGCTGACTAATTGCAAGTCCTAATCCTGTCCCTTCTGCTTTTCGTTCCGTTGCACCGACTTGCTCAAATGGAAGAAAAATCTTTTCAACTTGGGCGATCGACATTCCCACGCCCGTATCTTCGACTTCAAATCGAACTCTAGATGTCTCGATCAACTTCGCCCGAAACGTCACACAACCTTGATCCGTGAACTTGATCGCATTGCCCAAAAGATTAATCAAAATTTGCCGCAATCGCTTTTCATCGGTCGAAATTGCAACAGGTAAGCGATCGTCGAGTTCAACCTGAAATCCGATGTCTTTCTGCTCCGCCCGAATCCGACAAATCTCAGCGACACCACTCAAAAAGCTTTCTAGATGAACATTGGAAAAATCAAGTTCAAGCTTGCGAGCTTCGATCTTCGACAGATCTAGAATGTCATTGATTAATGTCAATAAATGCGAACCGCATTGATGAATGATTTTGATACCTTCTTGCTCTTTGGGTGCAACCGATCGCTCTAAGATTTGCGCGTATCCCAAAATCCCATTCAGCGGGGTTCGTAGCTCATGGCTCATATTGGCAAGGAATTCACTCTTTGCTTGGTTCGCGGCATCCGCTGCTTGTTTTGCTTCAACGAGTTCGTGAGTGCGTTCCTCAACTTTTGCCTCTAGCGTTTTAGAATAATCAATTAACTGATTGTTTGCGGCTTCCAATTTGCGATTCGTTTCCTCTAACTTCTCGTATCGATGAGAACTCACCGTCGCAATCACACTCGTGATCAACGCCGTTAATGCAGGTGTAACCGGAACAATCCAGCCGCCCAAAAATCCTAAATAAGCACCTCCCAAGATCGTGCCGCTTGTGCCAATCGTTGTCCAAAGAATCTTGCCGCCCGGAAGCCGTTTTCTCGTTGGTAGACTGGCAAGTTTCCAACTCCCTGCCGCACCAAAACAAGACCAAGCAAAAATCCAGGCGGAAAATTGAACGATCGAGAACCCTCGCAAAATCGTCTCTGCTTTCGCACTACTAACAATTTGCTGAGCAATGTTCGCGTGAATTACTACCCCCGGCGTTGGATCTTCCGCAGAAAGCCAAGACGAGCTAAACGGTGTGCCAAAAAAGTCATTTGTACTCGCTGCGATCGAGCCAATGAACACCATACGATCGCGCATTAAACTTGCTGGAACTCGACCCGCTAACACATCGCGCATTGTTACAGTGCGAAAATTTCGCTGTGATCCATACCAGTTCAGTAAAATCTGATAGCCCCCGACATCGGCATCTCGATAACCTGCCTCTTGGTCTTTCAGCGGTAAATAGATCGATTGACCCAGCTTGAATTTCTGCTGCTCTGGATTAATGCTCTCTAAAGCAATCCCTTCTGCTTCCAAGTATTTCAATGCAACGCGAGTCGCTAATCCTGCTTTGACCGTTTGATCTTGAGCATCTTCTGAGGTTAATAATGCACGTCGAATTCGTCGATCGCCATCCAGCACTAAATCTGCAATTCCAACTTGATCCAATTTCTTTAAAGCTGGCGGAGGCGCAACGCGATCGCCCGTAATTTTCTCAACGCCAAACAAATTCGGAGTTGTTTCAAACACTTGAACAAGCTGCTTGTGTCCCTCACCTTCGGGCAGATCGCGATACAAATCTAACCCGATCGCTCTTGGTTTTTGCGCTCGAATCTTGTCGATCAACTGCGCCAGTGACCCGTCTGGAATTGGCCAATTTTTCACGCTGCGAATGTCTGCTTCGTCGATCGTCACAATCACGATCGATTCTGCAAGTTGATTGGTCGATCGCTGACGGAAAAACTGATCGCGCGTTTGCCACTCCAACAAATTAAACACGCCTAGCATTTGACCCGCTGCAACAGCCGCGGCAACACTCGGCGCAATAATCAAAACACTACGAGTCCGGTAAAAGAAAGTCTGAATTTTCTGCCACATAATACTTGCTTTGGCAGGCACTGATCGATGGTGATCAGTGCCAATTAAACGTTAGTTGACCATCGGAGCTTGATCGATCGCACTCAACTCAACAGATTCGAGCAGTTCGCTCCACTGTTGAGCTAGGTCACTAGTCGGCTGACCTGCACGCAGTGAAGCTAGAGTCGATACACAGTCATACCAAACTCCCTCCGCGCCCAAGGCTTTTGCTCGCTGAAGCGCATCACCCTGTTTGAGAACCGCTGCCAATTCTGTACTCGGCTGAATCCGCTGAATCCAACCATCGACATAAGGGGTACTGGGATTCAAGCGTCCATCAACTTTGAGGGCAAGAAACCACTGGTAGTTTTTGTTGACTTCCAGTGCGGGCGCATCTTTGGGAAGTGCGATCGTTCTCACACCCGCTTCTTTGCTCACCGCCACCTCAGTTTCATAAACTGAATTGCCCGCTTCATCTTTGAGGCTAAATACGGCTTGCTCTGCTCCAGTTGCAGGCAGGTAAACCAAAATCGTTGGACGCTCGGAGATCGTAGTTCCGTAGTAGGATTGGGGCAACAATGCTAGCATCGCCGCAGGTCCAGTCGAACCGACGATCGAGGGATCTAGCTCTTGTCTGCCCATCCGCGATGCTCCACCCGTTGCCACACGAGGTGCGCGATTGGTACGAGCAGGCTGAAAGAATCCGCCACGAGATGCCCCGCCCACCGCGCTTTGAGGTGCGCGACGATTGCCGCGAGGTTGAAACAAGGTTCCGCGAGAAGCTCCACCTGTCGCTTGTCGAACGGTGCGACTGCGGGTGTTAACGAAAAGATTGCCGCGAGAAGCTCCACCTGTGGCTTGACTCGGTACGCCATTACCCGGAGGAGGAGAAAACGGAACTGCCTGAACCGGAGTCCAAGCGCTACTTGCAACGAGAGCGAAAACGCCCAACGCGCTAGCGATCGATTGATATTTCATAGATAGGTGTATCTGAGTAATTTTTGACACAATCCGAGAGAACACCACTTTGCGATCGTAAAGAGAAACTCAGCTGAATCTAGTAGAGAGTTTGCGTAACTTTCAGAAAAGAAAAACTGTAGGAACATAGAATTCCGGGTTTCTACTGCCAATTTCCAACCAAAACGAATCCAGACCAGAAAAAGGGATCACGGAAGTCGCTTTTCTGAATCAAGTTCAGTTGGGCTTGGCGAAGTGCTTCGGCTTTGGTGCGTCCTGGTTGTTTGAGTTCTTGGTAGAACTGGGTCATTAGTAATGCCGCCGCTTTGTCTTTTACGGGCCAGAGAGTTGCTAGGGTAGAACGTGCTCCGGATCTGACCGCTAATCCTGCGAGTCCAAGCACGGCGCGATCGTCTCCGCTGGCTGTATCGCAGGCGCTCAGAACGAGAAGATCGATCGCGCTTGTCGCATCTCGACTTTGCAGCAGTTCGGAGAGTTCTTTAATGTTGACTTTTCCATCCCAAGTCAGCAGGAAAGTATCTTCTAATCGAGAACTAAACTGTCCATGCGTCGCAAGATGAACGACATTCGCTTTGCTGTTCGTTAAACGATCGGCGAGTGCGTTTCTGGTAAATTCAGCGTTGAGCAGTTTCGTGCTTGGAACCATCTTCACGATCTGTTTGACTTCCGCCTCCACCGCAGGAAGGGCTGCAAACCCTGATCGAGATTGACTAATACCACCCACGAGCGCGCCAACTTGTGTTTGTTGCAGCGATCGGGCTGTCATTAAGCGAAGCCCAGGTGAAAGTGTGACGGCGTATTTCTCGATCAGATATTGCTTGCCGTCATACAATGCAGACATCGGAATGTTTCGCAGTCGCCCATCTAAAACAAAGACCAAGGTTTTAGTTTGTTTGAGCGAAGATTCTGCGGGACGAATCAGCCAGTCGTAGACTTGCTGAGACAGGCGTTCTCGATCGCGAAGATTTGAAACTGGACTGAGTGCGCTGAGCAATTGATCTAAAGTGTCTTCGATCTCAGCTTGAGGTTTTTGAACGACGTGGTATTGCAAAGGTTGACCCGCAGTGGAGAAAATCACGGCTAAGCGATCGGGCAAAATAATCGGATAAATCACGGTTGCCGTTGAATCAACTTGGTCGATCTGCTGAGTTTTATCGAGGCAGGCTTCTCGGAAAAAGTTATCGAGTTCTGCCATTTGCAAAGATTCAATCAATTCACGGGCTTGGGTGAGTTCTGCTTGTCCGGGTTGACCTTCGAGCAACAGTGCCACAAATTCGCGATAGACAGGCTCAACACTTTCTCGGAAAGAGAACTGCACATCGGGATTGATCGCAGCGAGATCGCCTCGAATGGCACGGAGCGACTTGACGGCTTCGGCGTAAGGAGCGATCGCATCTTTCGTTTTTCCTTGTTCGATGTAGAGCCGTCCCATCTGCCATGCCGATTGAGCGATGATGTCGTCGGCTTGATACTGGCGCGCAATGTCGAGAGATTTTTGTGTGACTGTTTCGGCTTCTGCCCATTGCTGAGTGCGTCCGTAAAGCTTACCCCATTGATTCAGAGCATATGCTTCGGCGCGTGGATCTTGAATTGTTTGTGCCGATTGCACCGTTTTTTCTAGCAGTTTTGAGATATCTTTCAGCGGTACAAGTTGCTCACGATCTTCGAGCGTGCTGAGTGAAGAGGCAAAGTTAATTGCGCCATACATCGATACACGACTTGGTGGAAGTTGTTGAAGCTGCGAGAACAACTGCGGTGCGATCGGGGCTGCTTTCTCCAGTAAATCGTAATCGATGAGAAGTTTGAAGCGATCGAGCCGTGCCTGCAACTGTTCTAGTGGCGAAACTGCGGCTTGTTCGGATTGTTCAAAGTAAGCTAAAGCGGCTTCTGGATCATCAAGGTCGATCGCGGTTTTTCCGAGTCCTCCTAGAATTGCGCTAATTTCAGAGTTGAGTTTGAGATTCTTGGCGATCGTTAAACTTTGTTCTAAAACTTCTCGGCTTTGTCTGGACTCTCCGATCATTTGCAGCGTGATACCGAGTGCTCTCAGTCCGTTCACTTTGACATCTGAGTTCGGTAGCTTTGCTAACTGTTGATTGATGTCGCTTAACTGTTGCTTGGCACGACGATAGTATCCTAGGCTCTGAAGCGCTTGAGCTTGATTAATCTGGCTTCCTAGGCTTCCGGTCTTGTCATTTGCTTTCTCATAGTAGGTTTGTGCCTGCTTCCAGCTTTCTAATGCTGCTTCTCCTTTTCCTGTATGAAGGAGTAAGCTTGCTTGAGTGTTTAACACTTGTGCCCATAAAACAGCATCGGGCTGTGCGGATTTGAGTAACGCGATGCTTTGCTCGATCGAGCGAGTTGCTTCGTTCCATCGACTGAGTTCTTGTTGGGCTAAAGATAAGTAGCTTAAGCTCAAGGCTTCGTTTAAACGATCGCCTTTCATTCGATACTCGCGCGCGGCGGTTTGCCAGATTGCGATCGCGTCCTCAAAGCGCCCAGATTGATAGAACTTGCGTCCTTGATCTAAGTTCGATAAGGATTGAGAGACAATCGGTGCAGGAACCGCTTGAGAGGTCGCTTTTGCAGGTGAGGTCGCAATTGACAAAGACAAACTGAGAACGCTGAGACAGAAACAGAACAACCGACGGTGCTTCGATCGAGAAATCATAGACTGTTACCTGGGGTTACTGGTTTGCAAACAATGCTTCACCAAAACTTCATCAGGCTTAGTGTTCCCGGAACTCGATCGGCTATCAATCACTCATTCTGAGCGAATTCGCAACAGGTATTTAATATCCTTGTCGATCGCTGAGATCTGACCGAAGCAAAACATCGCGATCGTAGCGTTCGTTTGCGAGTAACACCTGGACTCCTTTTGCGTCGCAGCGTTGAGAAAGTAATTTGAGCAGGGCTTGTCGATCGCTTTCATTCGGATCGAGCGAAGTCAGCAGGTTCTTGAATCCAAGACAACTTAATCCGTAGATCAAGCGACGACTAAAATCGGCATCTTTTTGATAAAGTAATCCGCCATGTCCATCGTTCCCAGAAAGAATCAAAGCGACGTAATCTTTGTAGTTTAGAAAAGGTTTTCCGAGCGCTTGGCTTACCATTCCTTTGCCGTTTTCTTTGTAATTGGTACAGTCGAAATAAGTGAATAATTCTGCAATAAAATGATCGTTCTCTAGCCCAACCTCGTCTTGCCGTTTCGAGAGCGGAACCCCTTGCCGAAGATACAAGCAGTCTAGAAATTCAGTACCCGTCAACGGCAGTAGTTTTCCGCGATCGTCAACGTTGACAATGCCCTGTTTCTTAACTCCGAACTTTCCTGGATCTCGCACAATGACGTTTCCTAAACGGTATCCGCCATCGCGCGTACTGGCTGGAAAGCTGAAATAATTTGCCGCAGTCGAAGCAATTTTCAGCACCATATCGCCTTCGTTGCTAAATAGATAAGCTTCATCAAACCGACGCAGCGAAGATCTCAACGGATTGCCTCGACCTGAAATCACTGTTTCAGCAGAAATGTCGGGTGCAACTAACACTAACCGACTTAATCGAAAGACGTTGCCGATATTCGGAGAGGGACATTTTTTCTGATTACTGATTTCTAAGTTCCCGATCGAATCTCGATCGAAGACATCTGACAAAATTCTGACAGTATTTGTGACAAGATAAGCGCCCATACTGTGACCAATAAAATTAAGTCGTATTCTATTTTGTGTGATGTCCGGTGATTGTTGAACGAGTTGATTATCTAATTGACGAATGAATTCAACTAAATCTGCAACTCCGTAATTTGCTGCTCGATACGTATCCCGGAAATATCCAGAAATTCTCAGGATAAAGATTGTGAGAATGATAACAACAACAAATAATGAAAGGGTGAGAACAAAAGAGGATGCCACTAAAATCGTAAAGTCACTGACAAGCTTAAGTAGCGCAATTATGGTGTTAAAAATTCCGCCGATAATCCAAAGCGAAAGTCCAAAAATTCCTGCGATCGCTAAAGGTTTTGGTAAGGCTTTGAACGCTTTCACTGCTCCTTGAAGAAACTGAAAACTGTTCAAAATCTTTTTGGCACCGCTGGAAGAATCTGGTACAACTTTCTCAGAAGGCCAGCGATAGCCAATCACAATCAGTCCTGGTTTGACCTGATTATCAAAATGTTGGCTAATATATTTGCGCGTTTCTTTGTACCACCATTCCGCACCAGATTTATCTGAGTTGTAGCCGTGAATTGGGATTAAGATCTCAGCGCTTTCTTTGTTTTGTATTAAATAATCTGCAATTTCTTTTAATACTTCACTCGGATCTCGATTGTCGTCATTTTCTTCTTTATCTTCGACATTAATCGGAGCCGTACTACTCACCATGTATCCGGGAAAGCGGATTCCGTCTTGGCTAAATTGCTTGATTGTGAGTAGATGGCGACCCATAGTAGCATCCTCGCAGCAGGTATCAATTTGCCGAAATATGATAGCTTGCGATCGCGCCGTTGCTAATAAAATTTGACTTGTTTTAAGCGAATCGGATATTTGCTTGCTTCAATCGGTTGAGGGCTTCTCCTAAGCGATCGCAGTCTGCAATTAAGCTAATTCGCACATATCCTTCTCCGCCCGCTCCGAAGGCATTGCCAGGCGTGACAACAACTCCCGTTTTTTGTAGAACAGATAGCGCAAAATCTGTCGAACCCATTCCCGATGGGCAAGGAATCCAAAGATACATTGTGGCGTTTGGTTTCGGGATCGACCAGCCTAATTCTGCGAGTCCATTGATCAAGAAGTCGCGGCGAGTTCGATAGCGTTCTTGCACTTCGATGAGATAGCGATCGGGCAAATTCAGCGCCGTTTCTGCCGCTGTTTGAATCGCTGAGAAAATGCCGTAGTCTAGATTCGTTTTCAGAGTGCGTAAGCCTTGGATCACATGCTGATTGCCCACAACAAAGCCCACCCGCCAGCCTGCCATGTTGTACGTTTTAGACAGCGTGTGAAACTCAACGCCAATGTCTTTCGCGCCTGGAATTTCTAATAAGCTCGTAGGCTGATAGCCGTCGAACGCTAATTCTGCATAAGCTTGATCATGTACAAGTAGGATTTCATATCGACGTGCAAACGCAACGATTTCCTCGAAGAACTCGCGTGGAGCCGTTGCAGTCGTCGGATTGCTTGGATAATTGAAGTACAAAATCTTGGCGCGCTGAGCCACTTCATCGGGAATCGCCGCTAAATCAATCAGCCAATCTTGCTCAGCCTTTAACACCATCGGATACAGCGTTGCACCCGCAATTAACGGACCTCGAAAATGCGGCGGATACGAAGGACTCGGAACCAACACGACATCGCCCGGATCAAGATACGCCAGCGCTAAATGCGTTAATCCTTCTTTTGATCCCAACAGCGGCAGAGCTTCACCGTCGGGATTCAGATCCACTCCGTAGCGTCGTCGATACCAATCGGTGATTGCTTTACGAAAGCTTGCTGTGCCTTCAAACGGCGGGTAACCATGATGTTTAGAGTCTTGAATCGCATGAATCGCAGACTCGACGATCGGGTCGGGTGTCGCTCCGTCTGGATTTCCCATGCCCAAATCGATCAAATCGACTCCTTGCGCTCTGGCGTTGGCTTTTAGCTCATCGAGGCGCGCAAAAACGTACTGAGGCAGTTTCGTTAATCGATCGGCAGGAGAAATCCAGGGCAAGTTCATGAGGTTGAATCAGACAAGAAAGACGACTGAGTTGGCTATTCTACCGCAGATCCAACATGAGATAGATCGCTGATTTCAGGTCGCGATGCTGCTGTTGGTGCAGTCGTTGATACCATCGCTGCCATCAATTGACTCGGAGCGACCGGAAACGGCAGGCGGTGAATGTCCGAAGCATCATTACAAGCAATCTCAGCGGCATGTTGGAGTTGCGCGATCGACACTCTTTCCAATCCTAAATCCGAGAGCGTTTTTGGTAATCCAATGCGATCGTAAAATTTCAACAATTGCTGTCGAGAGGTCGCAGCAAGCTGATTGCCTTGAATCATTTCTTCAAGTCGAAGCTGTACTAAGATCCCAAACGCTACTTTTTCCCCATGCAAAGCGTGATGGCTTTCTAACAAATGCGTTAATCCATTGTGAACGGCATGAGCCGCAACCGTTCGACACTGCGCGCCCCCAATTCCACCGATTACGCCTGCCATTAGCACCGAAGCATCCACGACTTCTTGCCATTCTGATCCCAGAGGATTCTGTAAAGCAGCTTCGGATTTTTGGAACAGAATATCGCGTAAGACTCGCGCTTGTTGCACCGCTGCAATCAGTAGCGTCTTATCAGAATGACCGCTGCTAACTGAGGCTTCGTACCATTTGGCGATCGCATCTCCAATTCCCGCAATCAAGGTTCTTTGCGGCGCAGTGGCGACCAAATCGTAATCCAACACTAATAAATCAGGACAGCGCGCCAGTCCGACATCGTACAAAAAGGCGTGCTGCTCAGAATAAATGTTCGATAAGGCTGTCCAAGCCGCGCAGGTTGCCGCTGAAGTCGGAATCGTAACGATCGGGATTTTGCACTGATGCGCTAGCAGCTTCGCGGTATCCAACGCTTTGCCGCCTCCGACTCCGATAATAAAATCGGCTTGGTGATCTGCAACCGCTTTCTTCAAATTCTCCAACGTAATCTCGCTACAGTCTTTCCCATAAGACGCTTTCGCAGCGATGAGCGAGTGAGATTTAAACACCGATTTCAAGCGGGATTTAACCACATCGAGCGATCGTTCTCCGCCCACCATCAGCGGACGAGTTCCCAAGCGCGCGATTTGATCTCCAACTTGTTCGATCGCACCAAATCCGCGCACGACTTGAGCAGGTGCGATCATCAACGAAACAATGGAATTCGATTGAGTAGGCATATTCAGATGAGAAAAACAAACTTTAAGCGGTTGGCTTGGGTAATTGTGCCAAGTTTTCGCGATACAACTTGATCGTAGCGTGTTCATCTTCGCGAATCGAGAGCGATCGCTGCACTTCCCCCAAGTATAAAGGTTGGGATATCCCGTCTTGAGGGTGCAAAATGGTGCGCGCTCGAATCGTCATTTGATCCGATCCTTGAGACAGGCGACCACGAGAAAAAATGTCGATCGCTGCCTTTTTTAAGGTTGCCTCGATTTGAGCTTCAGTAATGCTGGGTGGCACAGCGATCACGACTTGAGCCGTACCCGCGTCAAACACGCGCGAATAATGCACAGAGCCGGGAATGTTTGGACGATTGTACAGTGCCAAACTGAGCGAAAATACACCCCCGGTCAGAACTGCCATAAATCCAGTGATTCCAACTAATCGAAAACGGATGCCCCATTTGAATAAAAATCCAACGATCGCGAGAACACCAACTGCGATCGTGGCAATGCCCAAATATCGAGCATTTTGAATTAACTGTGCGGTTTCAAACATAAGTCAGGGTTTTAGAGTGAATTTTATTGCGTGTCTTCGTCAGACTCTTGGTTTAGATAAGTATCGAGCATTCGCTGAGTTTCAATCCAAAGTCCGCGAATTTCAGACTGCATTTGATCGAAGCGGGCAAACATTTCGATTTGGGTTTCGGCAAGCCGCTGGAACAGTTGCCTAATCTCGTTGATTTGTTCTTGTTGAGAGGCAAGCTGTTCTTGATGGAGTTGTACTGCCTGACCGCGCTGATTCTGGAAAACAACATCAATAAACTGATCAATGTTTGCCTCGATCCGCTCCATTCGATCGCGCCAATTTTCTTGGATTCTTCTGACATAACAACGCATAGACCTGTTCAGAAATTATAAACCTCGATCGAGTGGCATCTCTAAATCTTATTCGATATACTTCTAATTAGATAAACATCAAACTAGAAGTCATGTCTCAACCTGAATTTCAAACTCTACTGAGTTTTTTCAAAGCTCTATCAAACGAGAGTCGCCTTAAACTCGTCGGGATCTTGGCGCAGCGTGAGTACAGCGTGGAAGAACTTGCCGCACTTGTACAGCTTAAAGAACCTACAGTTTCGCATCATCTCAGCAAGCTAAAAGAATTAAATCTCGTTCAAATGCGCCCCGATCGCAATACGCACTTTTATCGCCTCAACCAAGATGCGCTACAAGATCTAAGCAAAGCGATTTTCACCTCGGCTCAAATCACAACGGTTTCGAGCGAAGTCAATCCTAATGCCTGGGAAGAGAAAGTTCTGAAAAGTTTTCTCGACGGCGATCGCTTACGCGAAATCCCCGCTAGTCGAAAAAAACGCTGGGTGATTTTGAAATGGCTCGTGAATCAGTTTGAAATGGAGCGGCAATATTCAGAGCGATCGCTGAATGAAATCATTAAACGCATTCATCCTGATACTGCAACATTACGACGTGAACTCATTGGATATCGCATGATGCAGCGGGAAAATAGCGTTTACTGGCGCGAACCGGAAAGCGAATGGAGAGAAGAATCAGTGCTTTGAGTTGCGCTGAAGGAACTCATCGATCGCCGCACTCACATCGTCATTCGCGCCATAGGTTCGTGACGGTTGATTTTCAATCCGACGCTTATCGAGATAAGCAGATAATGCTTCATCTTCGTTCCGATGCGCTAGAACGTAAGCTCGAAGCTCGATCTGCGTCATCTTCTCAAAGTCTGGCTTTACGTTCATACAAATCTCCATTCTCCGTCTGGCTCAATTTCAATATTAGTTTCTCCTCCTGACAAGATAATGACGTTTCCAGTTCGTCTGTCCAGCCTTACTAAATCGATCGAGCAATACTTACTGGTTAAATTGCAACAAAGTTGAAAACAGCGAATTGCCTGGGCTGTCGTCTGCATTACACCTGATCAAAATCATTAGATCTCAGCATACGCGATGCTTAATTCCCTAAGATCAAACCCCTTAGTTTTCTCACACAATTTGGATTGAAATTTGATACTCTTATCCAATTAGTTCTTGGGGAACATTGGCGTGGATATTCAAATCGGCAGGGGCAAAACGGCTCGCAGAGCGTATGGTTTTGATGAAATTGCGCTCTCTCCGGGACAGCGGACACTCGATCCGAAACTGGCAGACACGCGCTGGACGATCGGCGGCATCGATCGCG
>CAXTDB010000028.1:12335-13018 GCA_964242045.1 uncultured Leptolyngbya sp.
ATCATCGCATCAGCAATGGATGGCGTAGTGGATGTGGGTATGGCAGTGAAGCTCTCGCAGTTGGGAGCATTAGGCGTACTGAATTTAGAAGGGATTCAAACTCGTTACGAAGATCCGAATCCGATTCTCGATCGCATTGCCGCAGTCGGAACAACGGAATATGTGCCGTTGATGCAAGAACTTTACGCGCAACCGATTAAACCTGAACTGGTCGAAAAGCGCATTGAAGAAATTAAGTCCCAAGGTGGAATCGCGGCAGTGAGTGCAACTCCTGCGGGTGCAAGTCAGTTCGGACAAATTGCGGCAAAGGCTGGAGCCGATTTGTTTTTCATTCAAGCGACCGTTGTATCGACCGCACATTTATCACCGGAATCAATTTCGCCTTTAGATTTAGCAAAATTCTGCAAAGAGATGCCGATTCCCGTGGTTCTCGGAAACTGCGTCACCTATGAGGTCACGTTGAATTTAATGAAAGCTGGAGCCGCTGCCGTTTTGATTGGAATTGGACCCGGTGCAGCCTGTACATCTAGAGGAGTCCTAGGCGTTGGCGTTCCGCAAGCGACGGCGGTGGCAGACTGTGCCGCAGCGCGTGACGATTATCAGCGCGAAACCGGGCGGTATGTTCCCGTAATTGCAGACGGAGGACTAATCACAGGCGGCGATATCTGCAAATGTATTGCCTG
>CAXTDB010000028.1:13028-25477 GCA_964242045.1 uncultured Leptolyngbya sp.
ACAAATTCTGCGCGGTCCCGCTCAATTAGATGATGGAACGCACAACTTACTCGGTGCGCTGCAAACCAGTATGGGAACATTGGGTGCAAAAGACATCAAGGAAATGCAGCAAGTCGATGTGGTGATTGCTCCATCTTTGTTAACTGAAGGCAAAGTCTACCAAAAAGCACAGCAGCTTGGGATGGGTAAGTAAGCTCGATCGCTGTGTATTCTGCGATCGCATTCCCGTTGCTTGACGAAATGCGATGTCTATGGCACACCCAATCGTGAACGCAGAATAATCTTTTGATCAAATCGTTAAGAGTTTTGCCAGGACTTGCAAGATCGTCGGGTAAAACTAAATCCGTCGTCTAGAATAGAGGAAGCGGAGACGCATGTTTCCGTTCACTCCTCACACCACACTCCGCCTGGACTTCGGTTTAGGCGGTTCCTTCGTTTTAAAGGGGTTGAACGAGCAATTCGAGCGATTTTGTATCTAATTATGTCCGCGCTGAGAATGAGTCCCGTCGGTTTTGCTATGTTAGAATTTCGTCAAATGAAACATAGGCAAGGATTTTCAGGAATGTCAGCAACCGCACAAGTTACGGATTCTTCGTTTGACCAGGAAGTGCTTCAGAGTGAAGTCCCAGTTCTTGTGGATTTCTGGGCACCCTGGTGTGGTCCCTGTCGCATGGTTGCGCCTGTGGTCGATGAGATTGCAGCGCAGTATGAAGGCAAAGTCAAAGTCGTCAAACTCAATACCGATGAAAATCCGGGTGTTGCCAGCAAGTTTGGAATTCGCAGCATTCCCACGCTGATGATTTTCAAAGGCGGTCAGCGCGTGGATATGGTCGTTGGCGCGGTTCCCAAAACCACCCTTTCAAATACGCTCGAAAAGCATCTTTAAGATTACGCCCCCTGGATTCGTCTCATTTGTTAAACTCATTTTTCACCGTGCTGAAGACGCTCCAGAATTTTCCTCTGGAGCGTTTTTCAGTATCGGTGCGGGCATCGCATTCTGCCCAATCTCGCTAAAATAGAATGCCCTTGTGAGGAAAGCGTTCATGTCTGTTGACCCGTCAGAATTGTCCCAACCTATCCGATCGGTGTTGAATGTCGAGCCATTACGATCGACGCTGAATGAGCTTCTTGATCAGTTGCCGAATCTGCCGCACGGCGCGATGATTGCTCAAGCGCTGAGTTTAATTGCGCGGATGTCGGGGGATGAAATCGATCGTTTAGATTGGAAGATTCTCAATGCGTCGCTGCAAGATATGGAGCGGGCGTTTACCGTGTTTTATCCGTATCGGCATGTGCGGAAGATTGCGATTTTTGGTTCTGCTCGGATTAAGCCCGATACCGAAGAGTATCAGTTGGCAAAAGGGTTTGCCGAATGTGTGACGCAGCAGGGGTACATGGTAATCACGGGTGCGGGCGGCGGCATCATGGAGGCAGGGAACGAAGGAGCCGGGGCGGATAAGTCGTTTGGCTTGAATATCCTCTTGCCGTTTGAGCAAGGTGCGAATCGCTTTATTCAAGGTGATCCAAAGCTGATTCCGTTTAAGTATTTTTTCACGCGCAAAGTGTTTTTCTTGAAAGAAAGCGATGCGTTAGCGCTCTTTCCCGGTGGATTTGGCACACAGGATGAAGCATTTGAATGTTTGACGCTGACGCAAACCGGAAAATCGGCTCCGGTTCCCTTGGTGCTGATCGATAAGCCGGGTGGCAGATATTGGGATGATTGGGCAGAGTACATCGATAAGCAGTTAATGAAACGCGGTTTGATTAGCCCCGATGATCCAAGCCTGTATACGATTACCGATGATTTAGATGTCGCATGTGCGGCGATTTCTAATTTCTATCAGGTGTATCACTCTAGTCGGTACGTTGGCAGTCAGTTGGTGCTGCGTTTGAAGACAGAATTAAGCGATGCGGCAGTGGATGAATTGAACGATCGCTTTAAAGAAATTATCGTTACGGGCAGAATCGAGAAAACCAAACCGCTTCCGCAAGAAGCGCAAGACGAAGCTTATCCTTTACCGCGCTTGATGCTGAACTTTAATCAGCGCGATTTAGGTAAGCTGTATCAACTGATTGCTGCAATCAATACATTAGGCAATCCGCCGCCAGAAGTATCTGCACATCCAGAACGGAAGTAATGTTATGTCGGCAACATCCTCGATCGAGTCTTCAGTTTTGATTCCACTCCGAGACATCGAATTCGTTCCCGGCGTGCCGTTTGTGTTACATAACGTGACTTGGGAGCAGTATGAAGCGATTACAGCCGAGCTAGAACAAACTCGGAGATTTCGCACAGTTTACTATCAAGGAACACTAGAGATCATGCCTCCCCTTCCCGCTCATGAACGACCTCATCGCAGCATCAGTGATATTGTCAAAGCGCTACTAGATGCCGAGGAGCGAGAATGGGAAGACTTTGGCTCGACAACTTTCAGGGAAAAGGCGAAAATGGCTGGACTTGAGCCAGATAGCTGTCTCTATGTAGATGAGAACGCAGCGCGGGTTCGACACTGTATGTCAGCAATGTATTTAGCGACAGATCCGCCACCCGATTTATCGATCGAGTCCGATGTTACCTCTAACACAACATTACAGGCGTACCTAGCATTAGGAATGCCCGAAGTCTGGATCTATCGCAATCAGAACCTCAAAATTTATTTGCTGGAAAATGGGCGATATGTCGAGTCTGAAACGAGCCGAGTGTTTCCCAATCGATCGATTCGAGCAGAAATTCTCAACTGGCTCGATCGAGCATTCAATGAAGGAACCAGTCGGGTTTTAAGAGAAATTCGGAGTCGATCGTGCTAGCGTCAGCAAATAACACCGAATTAGGAGTAGCTGAACCTGAGTTCCTACATAAGTAAAGAGGGAAAGAAGTACGCTGAGAACTACCTAAAGTCTCTGTAACAAACTCATGCCGTGCGTATCCGTTCCGCAAGAACTCAGTAGATCGTACTTAGTTTTCAACTGCGTCACTCGCTGAGTTTCTTTCGCGCTAGGTGTCCAGGGTTTCGGATTGTTGTAGGCGTAAAACGTTTCCACACCGTCAATTCCTACCATTGCTGCTGCCGGAATCAATTCATCCGCCGATCGACGATATCGGGCTGGATGCGCCAATACTGCAATTCCGCCTGCTTGATGAATCGCGCTGATCACTCGTGCAGCTTGAGCGCGATCGCCTTGCGGTGCGACTCCTTGTAGATAAGACGCGATCGCCAAATGCAATGGATCAAAGGCAAATCCTAGAATATGCACCTCAGTTTCTAGCAGTCTCGAAGTAATTTCAGTTCCCGTCCACAGCTGCGGCATCGATAAGTCGCCTTCGTGGGTCTCCATATATTGCTGTGCTGCTCGGTATCCGCTGATTTGGTGGTGATCCGTAATCGCAAATCCTCTCAGGGAAAGGTCGATCGCTTGTTGTGCGAGCGCTTCAGGACGTAGCTGCCCATCTGAATGTGTCGTGTGCATGTGGAAATTGTACGTCAGCGGGCAACTCTCCGCTGTCAGGGATGCGAAAACCTCTCGTAGCGCTACCGCATCCTGCGCGGCTTGTGGCGTTACCGTTGAACTCGAAGCAAGATTAGCAGCCATAAATCGCCTCAAACGTTACTGGCATATCACGGGACTATCTCTAATGTAATGTACAGCTTAAAAAAACGTTTCAGAATTCAACACGGAGAGTATTGAGTATAGCTGATGTCATTCATCAAGCACATTGAGAAAAGTGGCACAATTGGGCTTTATGCGGTGCGGCATTCGATGATAGGCTAGATAGCCAATCCCCCCTAGACGCATTGTTATGTGAGTTCCCCGCCCGTAGAAGTCGGTGTGTGAGTTCGCCCTATGCGGACTCCCGACCATTCTGCGGCATTGATGTTGCCCTCTCTCAATCGTCCTCGCAGCGGCAATCGGCTGATTTTGGTTGAGTTCCTGAGAACATGAATGGTTTCTAGTACGAATAATGGCGGGTTCGCCCAGCAGGTAGAAGCGATTCGGCAACGTCTCGCGTCGATTCGCGATCGCTTGTTGGCACAGTCTACGTTGAGTTCCACAATTCAAGCCGAGATCCAGCAAGAGTTGCAGTCAGCGCTCGAAGTTCTACAGTCTGCCCGATCGGTGATTCAACAAGCAGAAGAAAATCCGGTGATCGAACAGTTGCGCGCGTCGGTGCGAGAGAAAGAAATTTTACTGCGCGAAATTCATCATCGCGTCAAAAATAATTTGCAGGTCGTGACGAGTTTGCTCGATCTCCAGGTGACGCGATCGCAAGATGCGACCGTTCAGGCGCTTTTGCGGACTAATCAGAGCCGAATTAGCTCGATCGCGCTTGTGCATGAACGATTGTCTCAAACTGGAAACGCGACCACGATTCGACTGGGGGAATATGTGCAGAATCTTGCGACAACGCTCGTGCAAACTTACGCGATCGATCCAAGTCAAGTCACTTTGCGAACTATTATCAGCGGCGAGATCGAACTGCTCTCGAATCGAATCGTTCCGGTTGGACTGATCTTGAACGAACTGATTTCTAATGCGTTGCGGCATGGACTCGCAAATCAAAGCGGAGAAATCACCGTTTCGTTGGGAATTGAGAATTCGCAAGTCACCCTGACCGTTAGCGACACTGGAAATCGATTCCCCGCCGATTTCGATCTAAATGCCCCTCAAACGTTAGGATTTCAAATTATCAATACGCTTGTTCAACAACTCAACGCGAGTCTGAGCCTTGAACGCTCGGTGGAACGGAGCTACCGCATTCCTCAAACGGCAATTACGATCCGGTTTGACGCTGCTGATCTGGGGTGATGAGTCCGTGTTCGAGCGCGAATCTGACTAGCTCGGTGCGGCTATTCGTTCCGGTTTTGCTAAAGAGGCGACTGACGTATTTCTCGACGTTGCGGACGCTGGTATCGAGACGACGAGCGATTTCCTTGTTCATCAAGCCATCGACCACGAGATCGAGAACGCTTTGTTCTCTAGGGGTGAAATCGAGCTTCATCGGGGCAGGAGTTTGAACGATCGCGCCTCGTCCTTTGAGTTCGGCTTGAATTTCTGCGATTTGGCGCGAAAGGTCTGCGAGATTCACATCGCCCTCGCTGCCTGTCGATTTGATATCTGCCCGCTGTTTGAGCAATCGAGTGACGATCGCGACCAGTTCATCGGGATCAAACGGTTTGGGTAAGTAGGCATCAACGCCCGCATCATAGCCTTGAATACGATCGCTTTTCATTCCCCGCGCCGTGAGAAAAATCACGGGCAGCGTTTTGAAGCGAGGATCATCGCGCAGTTGCTTGAGGAATTCGTAGCCGCTCACTTGTGGCATCATCACATCAGTGATGACCAAATCGGGCAGAACGCGCTGTAATGTTTCCCAGCCTTCGCGTCCGTTTGTCGCGGTATGCACCGTATAGCCACTGTCTTCAAGATAAGCTTGTACCGCTTCCCGGAGTCCAGGCTCATCATCGACTAATAGAAGTTGCTCCGGCATGATCGATTCCTCTGACGCATTTGTTTAAATTTAGCGAATTTTGTGTCAGTTAAGGCTGAGATGCGGGAATTAGAAGCGATTCGATCGTGTGTGCCTGATTTGAAAGTTCGGCTTGTCGTTGTCCTTCAGCGCGCGCTTGCAGACAGAGAAGCCCGATCAGAGTATCAATCAAATCGATTAGGCTAGCTTTACCTGTTAGTAATTTTAGCGATGCGATCGGTAATTCCTTTAGCATCCACCGGGTTAATCGATAACGATACTCTGCGATGTTGGGTTCACGCATTAAATCAATGCCGTGGAGTTCATGCAGATAGCGATTTGAGCGTCCATACCTGCGCCATTGGCTTTGGAGTTCACGCAAGGTGGTACGGTGGCGATGACGCACGATCGCAGTTTCAGCAAAGCGTAATTGCCAAGAAGTTTCCCGCAGAATTCGCCAGCAAATATCTGCATCGCCGCCTGTGGTGAGATAAGGACGAAATAAGCCAACTTGTTTGAACGCCTCGAATCGAATTGCAAGATTGGCAGTTTGACCATAAGCGCAAAACGGATGATTTAGCGTGTGTTTTTGAGACAGGGTTTCTTGCCGATCGGCGTACTGTTCCAAAAGAGACTGACCCGGAAGCGATTTGATTTCGCCTGCGACTAATCCGATCGTTGAATCGGCAAAAGGTTGAATCAAATTTGCCAACCAGTTCGGTTCTGGGCGACAATCCGCATCGGTAAACGCGACAATTTCTCCAGTTGCGTTCTGAATGCCTAAATTTCGAGCGGCGTAAGAGCTTTGAATGCGGGATTGATTCAGCGATCGAAAATTTTCTGATTCTGCCGCCTTTAATAATTCCGAAGTGCGATCGTTGCTGTTGTTATCGATCAATAAGCATTCAAAATTCGGATACGTCTGCGTCCGAAGACAAGCGAGCAAGGCGGGTAAATCTGTTTCGCCGTTGTAGATTGGCACAATGATCGAAACAAATGGTAAAAAATCCATATCCAAGTTGCAGAATTCGATTCTGCTGTCAAAATGCCCAAAACGATCGTCGGGGTAATGGGAACGGGAGCGGCAACTCCCTTGGAAATCCAAACGGCTTACGAACTCGGTCAGCAAATTGCAATGGCGGGATGGGTGACGCTGAGCGGCGGGCGCAATGTCGGGGTGATGGATGCGGTGAGTCGGGGCGCAAAAAGTCGGGGCGGATTAACGATCGGGATTTTGCCCGATATCGATTCGGAGATGAGCGATGCGATCGACATTCCGATCATTACCGATATGGGTAATGCGCGAAATAATATCAACGTGCTATCGAGTCAGGCGATCGTTGCCTGTGGCATGGGAGCGGGAACGGCTTCGGAGATTGCGTTAGCGATCAAAGCGGGAAAACAGGTGATTTTATTGACCGAAGACTTGAGAGCGCAGACGTTTTTCCGATCGCTCAGTCCAGATTTGGTCAGTATTGCGGCAACAGTCGAGATTGCACTGAATCAACTCCGAGTGATTCTTACAACACAAGAATAATCAAACCTCGCTTTTCAGCACAGAATAGTCAACATACAATACAGAAACCAGCAAAAGATAAGGGTAGAACTGTGGATAAGACACCAGAGCAACAAAAAGAGGACTTCTTTTACCCGACCGCTCACTACCGAGGCGACTTTACCCCTGAAAATCTAGCATTCAATGCAAACTTGCAGGAATTTGCTCAACGAGTTTCATTGCTGTGTGGATTGGAAACCTCTGGCAAAATTCCGCCTGGTGATGCCTACAAGCAAATCAAAGCGCTGTGGAATGACCTGAAAGAGTCGAAAAAGAATTTACTCGATCGAGCAAATAATTCTGAAGAAAGCTAGAAGCTACAAACCGATGAAGGTGCTGAATCTATGAAAACGCTTGAAGATGTAAAGCAAATTTTGAGCAAAAATCGGCATTTTCTTCAAGAAACCTATCATGTAACTGAATTAGGAGTCTTCGGCTCTTATGCCAGAGGAGAACAGACGGAAACGAGCGATATTGATATTTTGATTGATTACAGTGATGCACCGACTCTGTTTAAGTTAGTCGAACTGCGAAACGAGTTGAGCGCAATGGTCGGCATGAAGGTCGATGTTGTCACCAAAAATGGTTTGAAGACAAGAATTCGCGATCGCGTTCTGTCTGAAGTCGTTTACGTATGACCCGTCGCGATCTTTCAGAACGGTTGCAAGATATTCTTGATGCAGTTGCCGAGATTGAGATGTTTGACAATTGATGTCAATGTGGTTTAAGCAACCGTTCAATAAGGTTTACCGCCCTTGAAACTTGTGATCACTGAACTGATTTAATCTGAGTAGAGTTCTCTCTTTCGTTCGATGTAAATTCGATCGCAATGTTCTTTCTTAAAGAGAGGACTTGAACAGGACACTATTGATTATGTCGAATCTTCTCCAAACTGCATCCGAAGCGGGATCATTCAAAACATTGTTGAGCGCAATCGATAAAGCTGGCATTGCACCAGAACTTGAGAACACAGACGGAACGTTTACACTGCTTGCTCCCACCGATGAAGCCTTTGCCAAATTGCCCGAAGGCGCTTTAGACGAACTGCTTGCGGACTTACCGAAACTACGTCGCGTCCTGAGCTATCACGTTCTGTCAGGTGATGTGCGATTCGAGGATTTGACCGAAATTGATGAAGCACCGACTTTAGAAGGCTCTGTGATTGCAGTCGATCATCAAGGTGGAATTAAAGTAAATGATATCCCAGTAACACAGTCCGATATTTTAGCGGATAACGGTGTGATTCACGCGATCGGGGGCGTTCTAATGCCTGCAATTCTCGCGGGAAGCTAACGATTCTAAAATTCTTTTATTCATCAGGAATCAGGCATTGAGTACTTTTGCCAAGTTAAGCCCTCAGACACAGCGAAATCTGGGGGTACTGTTTACGGCGGGATTATTGTTTTGGGCGAGTTTGGCGAGCCTTTTACCGACTCTGCCGCTGTATGTAAAGTCGATCGGCGCACCTGATGGTCAGCTTGGTATCGTCATGGGATCATTTGCGATCGGGTTATTAATGTTTCGTCCCCAAGCTGGAAGAATGGCAGATCATCGGGGACGCAAGATTGTTTTGCTGATCGGAATGTCGGCGGCAACTCTGGCTCCAATTTGTCATTTACTCACGCAGTCGATTCCAGTATTAATGATCGTGCGAGCCTTTCACGGCATTAGTATTGCAGCTTTTACAACGGCGTATAGTTCGCTAGTCGTGGATATTGCACCGCCGGAAAATCGAGGCGAACTGATCGGCTATATGAGTTTGGTCAATCCGATCGGCATGGCAGTAGGTCCCGCGATCGGTGGATATCTGCAAGAATTTACCACCTACGCGCCTGTGTTTGTGTTGAGTTCGATTCTCGGCATGATTAGTATGACTTGTGCAATGTTCGTGAAAGCGCCTCCGGTGCAGCATCAACCCCAAGATCGAAAAACTGAGCGTTTATATTGGCGGATGTTGCTCAGCGATCGTATTCGAGTTCCCACGATTACGATGCTGTTAATTGGAATTGCATTTGGCGCGATCGCAACCTTTGTGCCGCTCTACATCAAAGAATCGAATGTCGGGCTGAATTCGGGATTGTTCTACACGGCGGCAGCAGTCACGAGCTTTATGACGCGGTTTGTATCGGGAAAAGCAAGCGATCGCTATGGACGCGGACGATTTATCTCGATCGGGCTGCTTTGCTACGCTTTTGCCATGATCGCACTATGGCAGGCAAATACTGCAAGTACATTTTTATTGGCGGGAGCGCTCGAAGGGATTGGCGGCGGAACATTTTTACCGATTATGATTGCGCTGGTTGCCGATCGTTGTTACCCGCATGAACGCGGACGAATTTTTGGTTTATTTATCGGTGGATTCGATCTAGGGATTGCTTTAGCGGGTCCGATTTTGGGTAGTGTTTCTAATGCGATCGGCTATCGCAGCCTATATGGAGTTGCTGCGATCGTGGCGTTCTCGGCATTCGTTGTATTCATGACGCTCTCAAGCAAAACTGTGGCGCATTCGTTTCAGTTTGCTTTGGGATATGGCAAAGATCCTTATGCGATTCCTAGAAATGAGTTGCTCACTTGACTACTCGCGCCTGAGTTCGTCTGGAATTCCTACCGGAGACAGTCCGCCGATCGCTTTTAATGCCTGACAGCGCAAAAGTTCAACAAAGCTCAACATGCGTCCTTCATTCTGCGCCACAGATTCGATCGCGCTGCTTAACGCTCTTGCGGCATCGGTTTCTGTGTAGCCGCGTCGTTGAGCAATCTTCAGCGCTTTCTCATCAGCTTCAAGTTCTACGCGAGAGCTTTTGTTATTGCGCCAGATTTGAAACAGTGCGATCGCGCTTAATCCACTCGCGGCGGCAATTCCAACAAAATCTTGCTGTGCGAGTTCCACTCCAAGCCCGATCGCGCCTAATGCGGTGAGTCCCAACATCGGGGAAGGCTGAAACCACTTGATATTGATGCTCCAGCTTACGGTGCGTAAAATTAGCAAATCTCGCTGCGATCGAGACAACCGACTCCAGAGATCGAAATTAATATAAATCGGTCGATCGCGCATCCACGGAAGCGGCGGGGGAGCATCGATCACCCATCTTTGATCCGGTTTGCTGACTAACTTAACAAACATGCGACCTGATGCGGGCATGACATCGAGCAGTCGCAGAATTTCGGGTTCAGGATTCATTACAACAATGGGCAGTGGGATATCTTACTAGAGTACAAGCAGAGCGCTCCAGCAATAAACCGACTGCCCATACGGGTTTACTGTGCCAAGAACAATAAGTCTGGTGCAACCCAGTTAATCAGCATAAACGCTGAATACACAACAGCGAGAGTAACAACGGCTAACACCGCGTTCAAGGAAAGGTATCTTGCCATAGATCATCTCCAAATTTGCGAATCAATGATTAGAACTCGCGGTTAGAAAGCAAAGCTGCCTTGTCGCCGCGAGTTTCGTGAACTGAAATTAACGGGACTGCGAAGGCATCTTTCTTTTATCCGTCCGATCCAGAATCAATGAATCAGGACCGACTGGAATGCGATCGTCGCGCTCGATTAGTTTACCCGCAAGGAGTTCCTGAATCGAGAGCAGGGGCCAGAGCAGTGCAGGCAAAATGCAGCTAATTGCTAAAGGCACATCAATAATGATTTCCTTTTCTTCAGGATTTCCCGATTTTTTAGCCGCATTGAGGTAAGACCGACCAGAGTAGCCAATCCAGCCTGCAATGTACAAGAACAGTAGACCCGGAATCGTGAATTCGCCGACGTGCTTGAGGTTGCCATCGGTGATCAAGTGCGGCAGTCCATCATCTTTACCGCAAAGCAAGCCTGCCTGCGAGTAAAGCTCTAAGCGACGACGAGCAGTTGCATTTCCCGAATCTTGGATTCGTTGGGCAAACACTTCGTTTTCGCTACAAGGAGTCAGATTATAAGCGTGGGCTGGCTGCGGCGCGAAAAAGCCAAACCCTAGAAAAATGGCAAGAACCAGAGCAAACAATCGTTGCATGGAATTGTTTCCCTTTAATTTACGGATTACAAGAAAGATTGTGTAAAAAACGGTGATTTTTTGCACAAACGGGTGGGAATCGAGCGGAGCGCTAAACTAGAAAATCAGCCTAGCTCACTCTGATTCGAGCGACTGTAACAGTCACCTACTCCCAAAACCTATCAGCAAATGGCAACGGTCTTAGCAATTGAAACAAGTTGTGACGAAACTGCGGTGGCGATCGTAAAAAATCGTCACATTCTCAGCAGCGTTGTGTCGTCACAGATCGCGATTCATCAGCAGTATGGCGGGGTTGTGCCCGAAGTCGCATCGCGTCAGCACGTCGAAATTGTGAACCACGCGATCGCACAATGCTTTACAGAATCCGGCTTGAACTGGTCGGAAATCGACGGCATTGCAGGCACTTGTGCACCCGGATTAGTCGGGGCGCTATTAGTGGGATTGACAGCGGCGAAAACGTTAGCGATCGTGCATGGAAAGCCTTTCATCGGCGTTCATCACTTGGAAGGACACATTTACGCTTCATATCTCAGCGACCCAGATTTAGAGCCGCCGTTTCTCTGTTTGCTTGTCTCTGGAGGGCATACGAGCTTGATTTACGTTAAAGACTGTGGACGATACGAAGTTCTTGGTCAAACGCGCGATGATGCCGCTGGAGAAGCGTTTGATAAAGTGGCTCGACTGTTGAAGTTAGGCTATCCGGGCGGGCCGATGATCGATAAGCTGGCGGCTGAAGGAAACCCGAAGGCGTTCTCGCTTCCTGAAGGTCAGATTTCGCTGCCAGAAGGCGGAGTTCATCCGTATGATTCGAGTTTTAGCGGGTTGAAAACGGCGGTGTTGCGCTTAACTCAGCGGCTTGAGGCAACCGGGGAGCCTTTCGCGATCGCGGATCTTGCCGCAAGTTTTCAGGCGACGGTCGTTCGGGCATTAACGAAACGGGCGATCGCGTGTGCGCGAGATTATGGATTGAAGACGATCGCGGTTGGCGGCGGGGTAGCAGCAAATCGCGGTTTACGAGAACAGCTTCAACTTGCAGCAGAACCTTATCAAATCAAAGTTCTGTTTCCACCGATGAAATTCTGTACGGATAATGCGGCGATGATTGGCTGTGCGGCATCTGAGCATTTAGATCGGGGGCATGTTTCAGATTTGTCGATCGCGGCTCAGTCCCGGTTGCCCTTGTCTGAGGTGATGAGCCTATACCGGGTCTAATTGTCTAGAATCAGTTCCCATTCTCCCGCTTGGGCATTCCAATCTGGTCGATCGGTTTCTCCCACGACAAATGGGCCCCAATAGCGCTGTGAGCCATCCTGAGCGAAGGCAACCACAACATCACCGCGCTTGAGTTGAATTGATCGATTCGGCAACGCCACAAGTAATCCGGAGTCACTGCCTTCTTGGGGCGCAAAATCCCAGTGAGCCGG
>CAXTDB010000029.1:0-25022 GCA_964242045.1 uncultured Leptolyngbya sp.
GCTTGATCAACGTTGCCGATCGCTATATTGATCTCGACAACATCAAAGAAGATATTCAAAAAACGCCTCGGAGTTATACCTACCGCCCGTTAACCAGTATTGGACTGATGGATGAACACGATGATGAGCATTCACCGTAAAGTAGAGAAGTCGGGAGCAAGATCGAGATAGATTTCGTCGTTTGTCTCGATCGCTCATTCTCTGGTCTGAGGAATTGCATTTTGCGTCGCTCAATTTTATTAAACCTAGCTTTAATTACGCTCTTAATCGGTGCGAGCGGTTGCGGGAATCGTAATCGGGCTGCTGAGCAGATTTCAAAAGATACTCAAGGCGTACAAAAGTTTGATAGCAATTTGACGTTTAACAATGTCACGTTAGAGCAAGCCAATGAGAAAGGACAGCTTTGGTGGCGGGTAAAAGCGAAGCAAGCGGTTTACGCAAAAGATCAGAAAAACGCAACGGTTCAAGAGCCGAAAGGTGAGCTTTTCCAAGACGGAAAGCCTGTATTTAAGATCGAGGCACAGCGGAGCGATATTCAGCAAGATGGCAAGTCGATCGTGCTCAAAGGTCAAATTACCGCTGTCGATATTCGAGATGGCTCGGTGATCAAAGGGAATGAACTCGAATGGCGACCGACTGAGGATGTGTTGATTGTTCGGAACGGTTTTAACGGCGATCATAAGCAGGTTCAACTCGCAGCAAAAGAAGGGCGATTTTTGACGCGCGCGCGTCGCGTCGAACTCACAGGTCAGATCGTGGCGCAAGTGAAAGAACCGACCCTTCAGATGCGGGGCGAGCGACTGACTTGGCAGATTCAGGATCAGAAATTGACAAGCGATCGACCGATTCAAATCGATCGCTATGAGAATAAGCAAATTACCGATCAAGGAAGCGCCGATCAAAGCGAAGTGGACTTAAAAGCGAAGATCGTTACGCTTCGCCAAAATGCTCGAATTGCTTTGAAACAGTCGAACACGCAAATTAGCGGAAATGCGCTGGCTTGGAATATTGATCAGAAAACCTTGTCAGCGAGCGAGCCGATTACGATCGTCAATTCTGCTCAACAGGTGACATTGACCGCAAATCAAGGCGATATGCAGATCGATCAGCAAGTCGCGAATCTCAGTGGCGATGTACGCGGAGTTGGGGAAAAGAATCAATCGCGTTTAAGTGCCGATCGCGTTAAGTGGTTTCTTGCGACTCAGCAGTTTGAAGCGAATGGCGATGTCAGCTATCAGCAAAACAATCCACCGTTTAGCATTGCGGGACCTCAAGCCTCTGGAAAGCTAGACACTCAACAGGTTGCAGTCAATGGTGGGCAAGATGGACGGGTGGAACTTCAGATCACACCACAAGGATTAGGGCGATAACGGTTGATCAAATCCACGAGGGCAACCACATTCGCAGTTGATATGCCGCGGGTGACAAGGGTAGTCCTAGATAAATTGGCATCCAAAACACAAAGCCGATCGCACAAATTACGATGATGCCAATCCCGATCGGGCGAAACTCGCGGGTGCGAAACCAGCGATCGACAAACCAAGCGAGTCCCATCGTGGCGTAAACCGATGACCCCATGTAGTGATATAAAAACACACATCGGGATACGGGCATCCAAGGCAGCAGGTTCGCCAAATAGCTCACGAATAGAAATAATACAATCCACAACTCTTGAGGCGGTAGAAAACTCAGCCGGGGTGCGTGAATGCTAGCGAGACTTGGCAAAAGTTTCCAATGTTCGATCAGTATCCAAATGATAAATACGATCGCAATTGCTGAAAGCCACCACAATATCGGATTCCCGATCGCGTGGACATCATACACAACCCGTCCAGGCTCAAGTACGAGCGCAGAATCGCCATTGGGAACCGGATCAGTCGCTGATGCAACTTGGTAATAATACGCAACAGGACGAAGCATAAGTATCCAACTGTACCAAGTTGAGCAGTAAGGATGAATATTTCTTCCGCTACCAACTCGCTGATGATATGCCAAAATTTGTCTCTGGACTTCGACAAAACCAAACTCTGGATTTAGATGAATATGGGGTAGCCAAATTAACCAGTAAAACAGCGCGGGAACACCTGCGAAACAAAGTAAAAAAGAAAACAAGTTAATTTGTGTAAGACGATATAACGGTGAAGTTGGTAATGAATTGCTCGGAATTTCTGTGGATGGTTTTGATCCTTGGCGCGTCCAATTGAAGAAGCGAAATATCCAACCAATTCCCCATAAAAAATAGGTGCTGATCAAGAACCATAATCCATTCCATTTGATCGAAGCAGATGCCGCAAAAAATACCCCAGATAGTACCAGAAACGAATTTAATCTTTTTGGCGATCGTAAACTTAATAACAAACACCATTGCCCGATTAATCCGAATAGTACAAGGTAGACATTATTCAGGGCATAGCGCGACTCAACTAAGAACAAACCATCCATTGCAGCAAGGGTTCCAGCAATCAGAGCGTAACTTCGACGACGACTAAGCTGGAATGCGATCGCAGAAATTACCAGCGGAATAAATGACCCAGTAAGCGCATTTAGCCAGCGATAACTCCAGGTACTGAGGGCGGAACCTGTGAGCGTATTTACAGTGTCTTGACCGATCGGAAGGCGATCGCCGATCCAAATTCCGATCGCAATCAAATACTTACTCAAAGGCGGATGACCATCGAAAAATTTCGTTCCAGTCAGATAGTTATTTGCGAACTTTGCGTAGTAAACTTCATCAAAGACTAGGGTGTTAAATCGTCCGAGTCCCCAAAAACGAAGGCTCAATGAAATGAGAAATATTCCAACTAGTCCGAGCCGAAACCAGGGAATTGGCTTGATGGATTGCTCAGTCTTCCGCATCACTACTTTTTCACTGCAATTTTCTAGTCTTTCAGCATACTGACTTCTTCTCTGATTTGGTAAATTTCTGTCACAACTAACTTGATTTATTCGCACAAAAAGTAAAAAATGATTTGGTAAAGTTTTACAAACCATTTAGTCAGTCAATCGTTTTCGCGATGATCACTCTATTTTCAATCTTTCGCTTCTAGGAGTTAATCGATCGTTCCGTCTCCAACCTTCGTCTCGAAAATCTTCTGTTAAGAGGAAACTACTGTCATGATTCGCGTATTGTTAGCAGATGATCAGAATCTCATTCGAGAAGGGCTAAAAGCGCTCTTAGAGCAAGAGCCTGACCTAGAAGTTGTGGCGGATGTAGACAACGGTTGCGACGCGGTAGAGCAAGCCGAAGCACTTCAACCCGATGTCGTGCTAATGGATCTGAAGATGCCAAGAATGGATGGCATTACCGCGACTCAGACAATTTGCGAACGTTGTCCAGACACGCGCGTTTTGGTGCTGACGGCTTCGGATGATGAAGCTTCAGTGCGAACTGCTTTGCAAGTCGGAGCGCGGGGTTACTTGCTCAAAGATATGTCACCCGATGAACTCGCAAACGCGGTTCGTACCGCACATAAAGGTTTTACCCAACTCAGTCCTGGGATTTTGCAGAAAGCTCTCGCGTTCTCGATCGACCCACCGACGATCGAGCCGATCGAATCTCCAGCGACGAATGTTCTCCCGTTCATGCCCTCTCAACGTCGCGCGCCTGCTGCGAATCTGCCGCCTGGATTTGCCAAGCTCACCGCACGCGAACGTCAAGTATTGAGACTGATTGCCGAAGGATCAAGCAATCGAGAAATTGCTCGATCGCTTGATATCTCAGAAGGCACGGTGAAAAATCACGTCGCCAGTATTTTAGGACGATTGAATTTACGCGATCGTACGCAAGCTGCGATCATCGCAACCTCTGTAATGCCGCTGTTGAACTAGCATTTTCTCGGACTCTCTGAGTTTATCCATGTGGTAATACTGTCCTGAAAGCAAACCCTGGCATTCAGAGAGTAATCATGATTCATTTCGTCTTAGATTTATCCACATGGCTCGATCACGCGACTCATGCGAGTGATTTTGTGCAATCGATCGATGTCACCGTTCTCGCACAAGAATTTAAGCAAACCGATATTGCGGGAAACGTCGGCACGAGTTGGAATCACTTTGTCAGAACGGGTCAGGTTTGGGCGTTTGTCCTCGGAATTGGACTAGGCTACTTTGTTAGAACCTTTACTTCGTTTGGCTAAAGCGTTAATCGGGGATGAAAAAATTTAATTCGCACTTCATCCCTTCTTGTTGATTGTTTGCGGTAGGCTTAAAACTTGCAGTCGATCGAGATAAATTTTCTTGAGTCAGCAGTCCCCTGAATCCAACCCTCAAACTTGGAGCCAACGCTTTGAATCCGCGTTGCATCCAGCGATCGCGCAGTTTAATGCCAGCATCGGATTTGATATTGAGCTTATTGAGTACGACCTAACCGGATCGCAGGCACACGCGAAGATGCTGGCAAAAACGGGCATCATTTCAGCGGAAGAAGGCGATCAGTTGGTAAGCGGCTTAGAGCAAATCCGCCAAGAATATCGCCAAGGACAGTTTCAACCGGGCGTAGATGCCGAAGATGTGCATTTCGCGGTAGAACGACGGCTCACCGAGATTGCGGGCGATGTGGGCAAGAAGTTACATACGGCTCGATCGCGCAATGATCAAGTGGGAACCGATACCCGTCTTTATTTGCGCGCTCAAGTTCAAGAAATTCGTCAGCAGATTCGAGACTTTCAATCGGTTCTACTCGGACTCGCTGAGCAGCATGTTAAAACGCTGATTCCAGGTTATACGCATTTACAGCGGGCACAGCCGATCAGTTTGGCGCATCATTTGCTGGCATATTTTGAAATGACGCAGCGCGATTGGACGCGACTCGGAGAAATTCATCAGCGGGTGAACGTTTCGCCGTTGGGGTCGGGTGCGTTAGCGGGAACGACTTTTCCGATCGATCGACATTACACCGCAGAACTACTCGAATTCGGTGGGCTTTACGAAAATAGCTTGGATGGCGTCAGCGATCGAGATTTCGCGATCGAATTTCTCTGCGCGGCAAGTTTGATCATGGTGCATCTCAGCCGATTATCTGAAGAAGTGATCTTTTGGGCATCTCAAGAATTTAGCTTTGTGACGCTGAAAGACAGCTGTGCCACGGGTTCGAGCATTATGCCGCAGAAGAAGAATCCAGACGTGCCGGAACTGGTGCGGGGAAAAACGGGACGGGTTTTTGGGCATTTGCAGGGGATGTTGGTGCTGATGAAAGGGTTGCCGCTGGCGTATAACAAAGATTTGCAAGAAGACAAAGAAGCGCTGTTCGATTCGGTGAAAACCGTGAAGGCATGTCTGGAAGCGATGACCATTCTATTTCGAGAAGGATTGGAGTTTCGGACAGCGCGATTGAATGAAGCGGTGGCAGAAGATTTTTCCAATGCAACCGATGTCGCGGATTATCTTGCGGCAAAAGGTGTTCCGTTTCGAGAAGCATATAACTTGGTTGGGAAAGTCGTAAAATCGTGCATTTCACAAAACAAACTGCTCAAAGATTTATCACTCGCAGACTGGCAAGACCTTCATCCTGCGTTTGAGTCGGATATTTACGACGCGATCGCGCCTGCACAAGTCGTTGCGGCTCGAAACAGTTTCGGCGGCACGGGATTCGAGCAAATCGATCGCGCGATCCAGTCTGCAAAACAACGATTTCAGCAGGTTTGAAGAATGAGTTTGAACGTTGGCGATATCGCTCCTGACTTTTCCTTACCGGATACAGACGGAAATCTCGTGAGGCTTGCGGATTTCAGAAAAAAGCGAGTGGTACTGTATTTCTACCCGCGCGACAACACACCGGGCTGCATTAAAGAAGCTTGCGGGTTTCGGGATGTCTACGATCAGTATCAAGCGCAAGACTTAGTGCTATTGGGAGTCAGCACTGACGATGCAAAGTCGCATGAGAAGTTCGCGAAAAAGCACAACCTACCATTTCCGCTGCTTTGTGATGAAGGAGGCAAAGTCGCAGAAGCTTACGAAAGTTATGGTTTGAAGAAGTTCATGGGCAAAGAGTATTTAGGAATTACTCGAAGTACCTTTGTCATCAGTTCAGATGGTACGATCGAAAAAATCTACCGCAAAGTAAAGCCCGATTTTCATGCGGCTCAAGTCCTTGCTGACCTTTCCTGATTTCGTTTAGTTCAACCGATTCGTATTTGCTAATCGATCGCGCTTTTGTCTGATTCTGCGCTGATAATCCTCAGACGTATTATCCCTTCACTTTGTTTCCTAATAAGTTTATGCGCCGCTTGTGGCACTATTTTCAAACAGTTTTGGGTGTCATTTTCCGACATCCAATCACTGGAACAAGTATTATCACCGTTTTGCCGGACGATCGTATCGTGTTGATTCGGCGACGTGATAACGGTCTGTGGAGTCTTCCGGGCGGTATTGTCGATTGGGGCGAAGATTTGCCAAGTGCGATTCGACGCGAGTTGGCAGAAGAAACAGGCTTAGAATTGACCAAAATTCGGCGCTTGGTAGGAGTCTATTCGGCTCCCGGTCGCGATCCAAGAATGCACTCGATCTGCGTGGTAGTTGAAGTAGAAGCGATCGGAACTTTTAATCCAAAAGATGTCGATGAGGTAGCAGAAGTGCAAGCGTTTCATCGCTCACATCTACCACCTGGTAAACTTTCTCACGATCATGACGAACAGCTACAAGACTATTTCGAGGGTAGGACAACGATTGCTTAACGCGATCGCCCAAACCAGTTGATGGGACGGAGGCTCTCCCTCTGCACAAGCTCAACTCGATTTTAGTAAGGCTGAATTAGCATAATGTTCAATCAGTTGGATTAAGGACTGAATCACAGATCCTTGATCGTTAGGATTTACAGTAATCACGGGCACTTCTTGATTTTCATACCCCCATCCCATTGCGTAGGCAACATCCTCAACTGACCAAGCTCCTTCACAATCTGTGTGCGTTACCCCTAGTACCATCGGAATTTGTACCCGCTGGTTGATAAACATTAGAATTTGTCGCGCTTTGCGGAATTCTTCAGGACGGTGCGCTGCCACCAATAGGATGTAAGCATGAGCCTTCTCACTCAACACTTCCCACATAAAATCGAAGCGTTCCTGTCCTGGAGTACCATACAGATGAAGTACCATCTGTGAGCCAAATGTCACCCGACCGAAATCCATTGCTACAGTTGTACTCGCTTTTAGATTCGCAACTTCATCCGTTGGAGTCGTATCCGTATCCACTACTTCAATCTCGCTCACGCTGCGAATAAATGTTGTTTTACCTGCTCCGACAGTTCCTGCCACAACGAGCCGCATTACTTCCATTAGACTTTACTCCTCAAAAATCCTAGCAAGTTGTGCAGAAAAGTTTCGCTGATCTGCGATTGAGAGTTTTCAGTCGCTGATTTTACCATGAGCTTAGATGAGGTTCCTTCGAGTTCGCGCCGTGGCAGGATCGAATCGGCGGGAAGTTCTTCAACTAGCCCGATCGACAGTAGGCGAAAGGCAACCTGCTGAATCAAATCTATCGGTTGTTGCAGTTCTGCTGCCATTTGCTCAAGGGTCAAGGTACCATTCGATAATGTCCAAACCTTTGCCTCGATCGTATCGAGATGAATCATCAGGCGGGCAAGAACTGGCTTAGAAAGAGTTGCTGTTGAATGCGGCAATCGAGATTGAAATCCACTCCAATCTTTCAGTGCCCGTAAGCCGAGCAAAGTTGCCTCTGAAATCGACAAACTTAATCCAGTCATCTCAGCTCTCGGTGGGTGTTGCTCAGTAATAAACTGAAAGCTGCCGTCTTGAAACTTGAAGAGGCTACAGACTGGCTTGATCACTTGGGCATGAAACAGTAACCGTAACTGATCGATTTGCAGTACTCCTCGGTCTTTTAGATAAAGTCCTAAAGGAGTGTCGCTCGTGCGATTTTGGTTCAAGTTAGCAACCATTTCACTGGTGATCCAGCGGCGCTGAACTAGCATCGTCAAGAGTTCGACATTGCTCGATTCGGGTTGTCACGATTCGCCCTTTCCAAAACCAAAGTGAACAGAGATAGGGAGACTCTGAACCTTCTATCACTAGGTGTAGAAGTAAGCGCCCACTCTTGTTTCCCCGCTCTAGAATCTGAAAAACTTCGCTCAGTGAGATGGTTGTTAAGCGTCCTGCAAGTGACATTTTCTTTAATATCTCTCGAAATATCTGACGACTCTGCGCTCGAAGTGCCTAGATGCTTTAGAGACCGAAAGGTTGATCACAAATCGCATTGGGATCGAGCGAAGCATGGGATAAGCTCAACGACTTTACTAAGTCTTTGCCGCGTTTGCGACCCGCAGCAGTGAGCGCAATCGCGGTTGCTTTCTCACCCAAAGCTTCTTCTAAGCCTTTGATCATTGCCTTCAAGCAGATAATGCTGCTGAAATCGCCCAACTGTTCGCGAAGGGCAGGCTTTACCAACGTTGACTCCAAGCGGTTTCCTTAAAAATAGTGTCTATAGACAGGAAGATAAAAACTTTAATAAGGAAATGTTGATGGTACTAATATGAATTTTTACATCTATTATCAATTCTTCATAAAAAGCTGCTTTGATCATGCTGCATTGCTGTGTGTGCCCAGAGACTAATTCTTTAAAAGTTCTTGAAGAAGATGCACTAACTACTCTGCTGTAAGCATGACAGTGCCTAAATCCTATTCAGATTCCGAATTGATCGCATTCCCCAAAAGACAATATCCAAATCCAGCCGAATTTGCTCAAAGAGTCTCGGTTCAGTTTGTTCAAATAATCGGTAAATCAAAGCCGCATCGCCCCCGGTCAAGACGATCGTACTTTTCTTAAACTGCCCATTCCAATCCTCGATAAAGCTACGAATCCCAGCAACCAGCGTGTTCAAAATTCCGCTCTCGATCGCGCTTTGAGTTTCTCTTGCCCATCGTGTGGGAATTGTTTCAACGTGCCCGATCGTCGGCAATGCTGCGGTATGCTGCCCCAACGCTTGAAACTGTAATCGAACTCCAGGCACGATCGCGCCTCCGATCAGTTCATGTTTCTCGTTCGCACCTGTGAAAGTCAGGGCTGTTCCGCAATCGATCACTAGCGCTGGACTGCCGTAAATTTGAATTGCTCCCCAAACCGCTAAAGCGCGATCAATCCCCAAAGTGGGATAGAGTTGCTGAAGGGGAATGTCACTTAAAGTAATGCAGTGCGAGTTCGCGGCATCTCGCCAATAATTGGACTGCTGCGGGACAACCGAGGCGATCCATAGCTCTGAGTCAATCCTTTCTCCCAGAGCCGATTGATAAATTAAACTAATTTGATTTGTCGTAAGATCTGGAGCGTAAGGACTCAGCAAAGTCACTGGCTTTTCGGCAAAATGCGGCGTATCGTATTTTCCTTGAATCTGATTATTCTTAAACAAAGCCCAGTGTAGTCGGGAGTTTCCAATGTTTAGAGCAATCCAATCGTTGTTTATTAGATTCATTTATAGGTAGGCTTACTTATTGAAACTTTACAAATTGAGATAAAACGCGCGAAAATCAAACAATAAGAGAACTGTTTTACCGTTTACACCAAGTTTGGGAGATCGTATATGGTCGCTTCTGCTCCTCGCTCTACTCGATCGCGGATTCGCCTCACCACCGAAACTAGCGACATCGCACCCGAAACCACCACGATCCGATCGCTCGACTGGGATCGCGATCGCTTTGATATCGAATTCTCGCTTGAAAACGGAACTACTTACAATTCCTTCTTGATTCGAGGCGAAAAAATTGCGCTTGTCGATACTTCTCACGCCAAATTCCGCGAACTGTATATCGATGCCCTAAACGAACTGATCGATCCGCAAGAAATTGATTATCTCATCATCAGCCACACCGAACCGGATCACAGTGGCTTAGTCCGCGATGTTCTAGACCTGAATCCGGCTATCACCGTCGTTGGCGCAAAAGTCGCGATTCAATTTCTCGAAAATTTGGTGCATCAACCGTTCAAAAGCAAGATTGTGAAGAGTGGCGATCGCTTAGATTTAGGCAACGGTCACGAACTCGAATTCGTCTCTGCTCCGAATCTACATTGGCCTGATACGATCTTCACCTACGACCACAAAACGCAGACTTTATTTACCTGCGATGCCTTTGGGATGCACTTTTGCGACGATCACACCTACGACGAAGACCTCGACATTCTCGAAGCCGAATTCCGTCAATACTACGACTGCCTGATGGCTCCGAACGCTCGATCGGTGTTGGGCGCGATCAAACGCATCAACGAACTTCCTGAAATTACGACGATCGCCACAGGTCACGGTCCGCTGCTGCGTTACAACCTGAAGGAATTAGTTGGACGCTATCAAGACTGGAGCCAAACTCAAGCGAAAGCGACCACGACCGTTGGCTTGTTCTACGTGGCAGGGTACGGATACGGCGATCGACTCGCTCAAGCGATCGCAACCGGAATCACTAAAACCGGAGTCGCCGTAGAAATGATGGATTTGCGCGTGGCTGAACCGCAAGAAGTCCGCGAACTGGTCGAACTCTCTAGCGCGATCGTTCTTGGAATGTCGCCTCAAACCGGAGAAGGCGCTGAGAATTCTAGAGCCGCGATCGGGACAATCCTCGCTGCCGCAAACGCTAAGCAAAACTTTGGACTGTTTGAAGTCGGTGGCGGCAACGACGAAGCCGTTTATCCGATTCGCAACCGATTCCGAGAAGTCGGATTGACCGAGAAATTCGAGCCGATCAAAATCGAAGTCGAACCGACCGAAGCGATTTACCAGCTTTGCGACGAGTCAGGAACCGACTTAGGACAATGGCTGACCCGCGATCGCACCGTGAAACAAATGAAGGCACTCGACACCGAGTTAGACAAAGCTCTGGGTCGAATCAGCGGCGGTCTGTACATCATTACCGCGAAGAAAGGTGACATTTCGAGCGCGATGTTGGCATCTTGGGTGTCGCAGGCGAGTTCTGAGCCGTTAGGAGTCTCGATCGCCGTTGCCAAAGATCGCGCGATCGAATCGTTTCTGCACGTAGGCGATCGCTTTGTGCTGAACGCGCTCGAAGAAGGCAAATATCAGACCTTGATGAAGCACTTCTTGAAACGGTTTGCACCGGGAGCTGATCGATTTGCCGATGTCACGACTTATCCAGCGACCAATGGATCGCCGATTCTAGCAGACGCGCTGGCTTACATGGAATGTGAAGTCGTGAGTCGAATGGAATGTAACGACCACTGGATTGTTTACAGCACCGTCAATAATGGACGAGTGGCAAAAGCGGATGCCTTGACTGCGGTTCACCATCGAAAAGTTGGCAATCACTATTAGCAATCACTCTAGGGCAGGCACTTTACCTGCCCTAGTTCATCCTCATCCCCTCATCCTTGATCCTTTTGTCCTATGCTTCAAACTAAGCCCAGAGATGTACAAGTTGCCGAAATCGCGCAAGACACTTGGATTTTACGATCGCGCACTTGGGATCGCCTGAAATTTGAAGTCGAATACGCTCGGCAAAAAGGCACAACCGCAAACAGCTACTTAATTCAGGCAGAAAAAAACGCGCTGATCGACCCGCCCGGTGGCTCGTTTACCGACATTTTTCTCAAAGAACTCCACGAACAGCAGTACTTTCAAAAGCTCGATTACGTGATTCTCGGTCACGTGAACTCTAATCGGATCGAAACGATCAAGCGACTGCTCGAAGCCGCACCGCAAATCACGATCGTTTGCTCTCGTCCCGCTGCCAATACGCTCAAAGCCGCATTTCCCAATCAATCTCTCAATATCACTGCCGTTCGCGGTGAAGAAGTTCTAGATCTCGGCAAAGGACACGAGCTACAGTTTGCATTCATTCCCACACCACGATGGGCTGATGGTCTCTGTACCTACGATCCTGCCACTCGAATTCTTTATACCGACAAACTCTTTGGCGCTCACGTTTGCGACGATGCGATTTTCGACGAAAACTGGAAGCAACTCGACGACGATCGACATTATTATTTCGATTGCCTTCATGCGGCGCAGTCGAAACAAGTCGAAGACGCGCTCGACAAACTTGCTCGTTTTCGCCCGAAATGGTACGCGGTCGGACACGGACCGATCGTGCGCTATAGCCAGAGTCGCCTCAAACTCGAATATCTCGAATGGTGCGAACAGCAAAAGACGCAAGAACTCTCGGTCGCGCTGCTTTTTACTTCTGCGTATGGCAACACAGCATCAGTCGCTCACGCGATCGCCAAAGGTCTCACCGATTCCGAGATCAAAGTCGAATCGATCAATTGCGAACTCGTTGATCCAAGCGAAATTACCGCTGCGATCGAGCAGTGCGATGGCTTCGTGATCGGTTCTCCCACACTCGGCGGACACGCTCCCACTCAGATGCAGACTGCTTTAGGACTTGTGCTTTCAACCGCTTCAAAAACGAAAATTGCAGGCGTTTTTGGTTCCTACGGCTGGAGTGGAGAAGCGATCGACTTACTCGAAGGCAGGCTGCAAGATGCCGGATTTGCGTTCGGGTTTGATACAATTCGCGTTAAGTTTAAACCGTCCGAAGCAGTGATTCAGCAGTGTGAAGCTGCTGGAGCCGAATTTGCTCAAGCACTGAAAAAAGCGAAGAAAGTGAGAGCACCGCGCCAAGGTGTTGCCGAAGCTCAAAGCGATCGTACCGAACAAGCGATCGGGCGCGTCGTCGGTTCGCTTTGTGTGATCACGGCAAACCAGGGAGAAACCCCGTTTGGTATTTTAACTTCGTGGGTGTCTCAAGCGACCTTTACACCGCCAGGAGTCACCGTTGCCATTCCTAAAGATCGGGCTGAAGGCGTTTTAGACCATGCTGAAACCCCATTTGTTCTGAACATCCTTAAAGAAGGGCGCAACGTTCGACGCAACTTCCTTAGAGCGACCGCTCCAGGAGAAGACCGCTTTGCCGAACTCAGCACCGAAACTGCCTCGAATGGCTGCCCGATTCTTTTAGATGCCCTCGCCTACCTCGAATGCAAAGTCGAGAATCGGATGGACTGCGGCGATCATTGGTTGCTGTACGCCACGGTTGAAAATGGCAAGGTTCTCGAAGCGACGGGCGTAACGGCAGTTCAGCACCGAAAGACGGCAAGCGCATACTGAGAATTTGCGATCGCACTCAAGCCCATTTTTTTGCAGCAGTCGGTTTGGCAGTGCGATCGTGCTCTAGAGTCAATTCTGATCTGGCAACTGCGCCTGTAATGCTCTCTGAACAACACTTACGTCTACTCGAAGTCGTTCTGCAATTTGCTCAACGGTCAAACCCGCTTCTGATAGAGCAGGAATTGCCTGAGACAGAACCTCCTGCCGACCTTCCTGCCGACCTTCCTGCCGACCTTTCTGGAGAGTTTCTTCTTCCCAGCGCTCATACAACGGTGACAAACTCATAATCAACCCTCGTTCATCTCTATTTAGATTTTGCCGTGCTTGTAGGGTGGTTCGCAAGTTTGTTAATTGCTGCAAAGCATGGCGGCGAAAAGGATGATTGTTAGGAAGCATCATTAATTCTGAAACTGCCTGCGCTTGAACACTATCTCGACCTAACAATCTCAACCAGAGCGTTGCTGAAGTCACCGGAAGCTGATTGATTGCGACTAACGCAGTTCGTTGAGCATCGGGCAGAAAGTATAGCCCTGGCGACCAGTCTGATTTTTCAGTTGCAGCAAACCCTTGCAGAACCTTCGGAGAAACTGTTGGAGAAATGATCCAAAGTCGAGGCAGGATGATTTGCGACGATCGCAGTTTTTGACTTTTGGCTTTGCGGAGCAATTCGAGGCGAACCTCGTTTAACTTGCTTTGGCAGTCGAGGATATGACCGACTTGCATAGAATTGCGGAAAGGTTCAAGCAGGCAAGGCGTTCTTACCATTCGCCCTAGCAGCCCTAATGCGGATTGAGATTCAAGCCTGGCTGTATCGGGGTCAAACCAGAGATCAATCTGTCGTACTTCACTGGCAACTTCTCGACCAATTTCGGCGGTTCCAAAAGGCTCTAGGAATCCTGCTAGACAAAGCTTTGCAAACTGATCGTGTGCTGTTCTCGTCATGTTTCGCTTCGTACATCCACACGAAACTGCTCAATCCGTGACCACACTCGATCGACTAAATCGCCTGCATCTGAATCGAACCACTCGATCGATTGATCCGCCCGAAACCAAGTCCGCTGTCGCTTGGCAAACTGGCGCGTATGCAGTACCGTTAGTCGTTCCACCTCTTTTAGCGAAATTTCCCCTCGCAAAAACTGCCGCATTTCTGCATAGCCCAACGTATTCAACAGCGGCAAATCTTCCCCATACTTTTCGCACAGCGTTTTTACCTCCGTTACAAATCCCGTTTCAATCATTTGTCCGGTTCGCTGTGCGATTCGTTGCTCTAGGCGATCGCTATCCAAGGCAATCTGCAAAATCGGAAAGTTCGGCGGCTCTTCTCCCTGCTGCTCAGAAATTGGGCGACCCGTGGCGTAAAACACTTCCAGCGCTCTCAACGTCCGCACTTGATCGTTAAAGTGAATTCGACTTGCCGCGATCGCATCAACTTGCTGCAACATCTCATACAGGGTCTTTTGTCCCAACTGTGCAAGCTGCGATCGTAATTCTGCTTGGGGTGCGACTCGTGGAATTTTCATTCCGCGCGCGATCGCTTTGATATATAGCCCGGTTCCACCGACTAGAAATTGAATCCCACCGCGATCGAGAACCTCCCGCGCCCGCATTTGATAATCCGCCACCGTCAGCGTTTCCGTCGGATCGCAGATATCAATCAAATAGTGTGGAACTCGATTCTGCTCTTGCTGCGTTGGTTTTGCCGTTCCGATGGTAAAGTCTCGATAGACTTGGCGCGAATCCGCACTCAAGATGATAGACTTCAGGCGTTCTGCAAGGACGATCGCTAACCCTGATTTTCCGGTCGCGGTTGCTCCACCGATTATAATAAGTACAGGCGTATTGTTTAATATTTTTGGTTCATCCTGGAAATTCTGAGTCAAAATAGACCGATCCATCCTACTTTCAAAATTCACCGGAAACTGCCCTAAAACCGCTTATAAGCCATTTGTGCTATAATTTTGGTAGAATTTGCCTTCTGAAGTTTAGTTTCGCTTCAAATTGCCCTAAAAGAACGCTTCTCCTATGACGACAAACTACGACGCTCAACAGATCCAAGTCCTTGAAGGTCTCGAAGCCGTGCGGAAACGCCCCGGTATGTATATCGGCAGTACAGGACCTCGTGGACTGCATCATCTCGTCTACGAGGTAGTCGATAACTCGGTCGATGAAGCGCTGGCGGGCTACTGCAAAACGATCGATGTTTCCATCAATGCCGATGGTTCTGTGACTGTGACCGACGACGGACGCGGCATTCCTACAGACATTCACCACAAAACCGGGAAGTCTGCACTCGAAACCGTGATGACAATCTTACACGCAGGCGGTAAGTTTGGCGGTGGCGGGTACAAAGTTTCAGGCGGTCTGCACGGAGTCGGTATTTCTGTCGTAAACGCGCTTTCAGAATGGGTCGAAGTCACCGTTTGGCGCGAAAAGAAAGTCCACCTTCAACGCTTCGAGCGTGGAATTCCGATCGGTGAATTAGGAGTCAAGCCTTACCCAGAGTCCCGCACGGGTACTTCTGTCACTTTCTTGCCCGATGCTTCAATCTTTACCGAGACGACGAAATTCGACTACACTACCTTATCTGGACGCTTGCGCGAATTAGCGTACCTGAATGGCGGAGTCAAGATTAGCTTTAGCGATCGACGACCCGACTCCGAGCGCGAAGAAATCTACTTCTACGAAGGTGGCATCCGCGAGTACATCTCCTACATGAACCGCGAAAAGCAGCCCCTGCACGAAGAAGTGATTTTTGTGCAAGGCGAACGTAATAACATTCAGGTTGAAGTCGCGCTGCAATGGTGCGTGGATGCTTACAACGATAATATTATTGGGTTTGCAAACAACATTCGGACGGTTGATGGTGGAACGCACTTAGAAGGATTAAAAGCGGTTCTGACGCGGACGCTGAATTCGATCGCTCGTAAGCGCAACAAAATCAAAGAAAACGAATCCAACCTTGCAGGCGAAAACATTCGAGAAGGCTTAACGGCTGTGATCTCGGTGAAAGTGCCTGATCCAGAATTCGAGGGTCAGACCAAAACCAAGTTAGGCAACACGGAAGTTCGTGGGATTGTGGATTCTCTGGTTGGCGAAGTGCTAACCGAATATCTTGAATTCCGTCCGAACGTTTCCGATGCGATTATCGAGAAAGCGGTTCAAGCTTTCAAAGCAGCAGAAGCGGCTCGTCATGCACGAGAAATGGTGCGCCGTAAGTCGGTGCTAGAGTCTTCGACTTTGCCTGGCAAACTGGCGGATTGTGCTTCACGCGATCCGAGTGAATCAGAAATCTACATTGTGGAGGGTGATTCTGCGGGTGGCTGTTTTTCTGGCGATACAAAGGTCGCGCTGGTGGATGGTCGATCGCTGAGCTTCAAAGATTTGGTGGCTGAACAAGCCGCAGGTCAGAAACATTTCTGCTACACCATTCGCAACGATGGAACGATCGGAGTCGAGCGAATTTTGCATCCTCGCATTACAAAGCGGAATGCCGAAGTCATTAAAGTGACTTTGGATAATGGCGCAGAAATTACTTGCACTCCAGATCACCGCTTTATGCTGCGAGACGGTAGCTACAAGCAAGCCGTCGAATTAACTCCAGATGATTCTTTGATGCCCCTCTACCGGAAGCTTTCCAATCAACAAGAATTTGGAATTACGATCGATGGCTACGAAATGGCTTGGAATCCGCGAACCGATTCTTGGTTATTCACTCATCTGCTTGCAGACTGGCACAACCGCTGGCAGGGTGTGTACACTGCATCTGCTGGAGAACATTGTCATCACGTTGATTTCAACAAGCGAAACAACAATCCAACTAATCTCAAGCGCTTGTCTGCTCAAGCACATTTAGCCCTGCATCGTCAGCATCTTGAACGGACGCTGCATCGTCCTGATGTGATCGAGAAATGTCGTGCGATTCGTCAAAGCGAAGCATTTCGCCTTCAGATGAGCGATCGCATGAAGCAGTCTGAAACTCGGAAAGTTCTCTCTGAGCAAGCCAAAGCGCAATGGCAAGATAAAGCGTACAAAGCGTACATGATGACTCAATGGCAAGCGTTTTATCAGACAAACGCTCTTTATCGTCAGCAGAGTCACGAACGTTTGAATCAAGCGCAGCAAGAGTACTGGGGCAATCAGCAAAATCGACAAGCTCAATCCGATCGAGTTCGTCGCTACTATGTGAACCATCCAGAAGCTCGGCTTGCAAACTCAGAGCTTGCAAAACAACAATGGCAAAACCCTGAATTGCTCGATTGGCGCAAACAGAAAACTCAACAACAGTGGACACCGGAATTTCGGGCGCAGCGGATTGCGACACTCAATCACACCTACTACCGTAAGACGATTGCGGCTTTAAAGCAGATCGAAGTGGAGCAAGGATCGCTCGATGTCGATCGCTACCAAACTTATCGGATGACGACGCGCGATAAGTCACTGCTGAGGTTTGATCGATTCTGCGATCGCTATTTCGAGGGGAATGAAGCCCTCGCAAGAGAAGCCGTTGCAAACTACAATCATCGGATCGTCTCGATCGAGCGCTTGAGTGAGCAAATCAATGTCTATGATATTGAAGTGCCGTATACTCATAACTTTGCGCTTGAGAGCGGTGTGTTTGTGCATAACAGTGCAAAACAAGGACGCGATCGACGGTTTCAAGCAATCCTGCCTCTGCGCGGTAAGATTCTCAACATCGAGAAAACCGACGATGCCAAGATTTACAAAAATACTGAGATTCAGGCATTGATCACGGCGCTTGGTCTTGGCATTAAAGGCGAAGAATTCGATCCTGGTCAATTGCGCTATCACCGCATCATCATCATGACCGATGCTGACGTAGACGGAGCGCACATTAGAACATTGTTGCTCACCTTCTTTTATCGCTATCAACGCATGATGGTGGATCAAGGGTATGTTTACATTGCCTGCCCACCTTTGTACAAAGTAGAACGGGGACGCAACCACTACTACTGTTATAGCGATCGCGACTTGCAAGAACGTCTGTCGAGCTTCCCAGACAATGCTAGCTACAACATTCAGCGCTTCAAAGGACTCGGTGAAATGATGCCGCAGCAGCTTTGGGATACGACGATGAATCCTGAATCGCGTACACTCAAGCGGGTTGAAATCGAAGATGCAGCCGAAGCCGATCGCGTCTTTACAGTGCTGATGGGCGATCGCGTTGCCCCACGTCGAGAGTTCATCGAAACGTATGGCTCGAAGCTGAACTTGACGGATCTCGATATCTAAGCGATCGTTCTCTTAGAAAGCGTCAAGGCTGCGAGACTAATCCAAACGTGAATTCGGTGAAATCTTCGTCGAATTCACGTTAACTCACTCTGTTTCGCTACGGTCTTCCATGATTAGAATCACGCCTTGAATTTCGGAGTTCGTGTTGATCAGCGGTGTACAAGTGATGCAGCACTGAATTTTGCGCCCGCGTCGATTGATGGCAACGACTGACTATGTAGCCAGACAGTACATCGGCAACATTGGCAAGATTGAGAATGGCATTGTGTTTGTGAATGCGTATGGCATTGTCGAGCAGTTGACCTTTCCCCTGTTGTTCAAAGTCTTCAAGCCCAAACAGCGGCTGAAGCCCGATGATGTGTACCAAACCAAGCTACAGTTGGCGCAAAGCATCATTGCTGAGCTAGTCAGCTTTGGCTTCAAGATTGAGCTAGTGCTAGCAGATAGCTTCTATGGCGAGAGTAGTGCGTTTGTCAGCAGTCTCGATGCATTGCACCTCCCTTGGATTCTGGCGATTCGCTCAAATCACGGCGTGTGGATGCCCAATGAGGTTGAAGTCACCACCAGCGAGTGGCATCGATTTGAGCGCGTCTTCTCAAACGGCACAACTGAGAAACGCTACATTCATGAGGTAATTTTTGGTCGCAGGTTTGAGCATCGCTACTGGACTTTGACCACTGATCCAGCGGAGCTACCCGACAATAGCACTTGGTCAGTGATGAGTTACTTAGATGAACAGCGAGATCACTTCGACCAAATTGGCAATCTGTATGGCTTAAGGACTTGGGTAGAGTATGGCTTCAAGCAATGTAAAGACAAGCTAGGATGGGCAGACTATCGCGTGACGCACTATGCCCAGATTGAGCGATGGTGGGAAAGTGTTAGTAGTGCCTATCTCATGGTGAGCTTACAGTTTGATGGACTGAATTCGCAGCCTGATTGCCCTGAAGGCCCCCTACTTGAGAAATTTCGCACTCATGCTTGTTGGCAATCATCAAGTAGTTGGACAAGTCGCTTTCACAACTTACAACTGATCATTCAGCCTTACATCTATTTCTGTGTACTCATGCCTTGGTTATCAGTGTTTGCAGTTCCATCACTAGAGCAAGGCTTTGCGTACTTGATTCGATTGCTCAATCAGTTTTCTGGTTGGCGGCATCATAATTCTCTAAGCATGGGTTCTATCTTTTCTTCTGCCTAGAGCGATGAAGAAGGGTTATCAATAAAAAAGCGATCGATCAACTCGATCGCTTTCACTCATTTTTGCAACAGTGCTTAAGCTTCAACCAACTGATTTTCCTGGCGCAAACAAGCCTCAATGAATAGATCCAGTTCTCCGTTCATCACATCTTGTACCGCAGTGGTTTCCACATTGGTTCGCAGGTCTTTTACCATCTGATACGGGTGAAACACATAGTTGCGAATCTGCATTCCCCAAGCCGCCTCCACCATATCTCCACGAATCTCAGCAATCTCTTTGGCGCGTTGTTCTTCCGCAATGATCAGCAACTTTGCTTTGAGAATCGCTAAGGCTTTTTCTTTGTTTTGAAGCTGCGATCGTTCTTCGGTACATCGCACCGCCAGTCCAGTTGGTTTATGCGTGATTCGCACCGCAGTTTCGACTTTGTTGACGTTTTGCCCGCCTTTACCGCCCGCGCGTGAGGTGGTGATTTCGAGGTCTTTATCGGGAATGTCCAACTGTACCGATAAATCAATCATCGGCATCACTTCCACGCCTGCAAAGCTCGTTTGGCGCTTGTCGTTGGCGTTAAACGGCGAAATCCTGACCAATCGATGCGTCCCTTTCTCGGACTTGAGATAACCGTAAGCATAGCGCCCATCGATTTCGAGCGTGGCAGATTTGACTCCCGCTTCGTCCCCTTCGGAGATTTCCATTAGATGAACTTTGTAGCCGTGCGCTTCGCCCCAGCGGGTATACATTCGCAGCAGCATTTCCGCCCAGTCTTGAGCATCGGTTCCACCTGCACCCGCGTTAATTGTAAGGACTGCGCCTTTGGTGTCATGAGTGCCGGAAAGCATTTGCTGGAGTTCCCACTGATCGAGGTCGCGCTTCAGTTGATCGGTTTTGGCTTCGGCTTCTTCGAGCAGGGATTGATCGGATTCGAGTTCGAGTAGTTCGATCGTGGCTTCAGCATCCGCAAGATCTGATTTCCAGCGATCGAATTGTTCGAGATGCGATTTGTATTCGTTTAATTCTTGTAAAGTGCTTTGGGCTTGAGTTTGGTTGTCCCAGAAATCAGGCTGCGAAGCCACTTGTTCGAGGTCTTGAATTTTAGCAGTCAGAGCAGGAACGTCAAAGATAGTCCTGGGTTTTACCCAGGCGCGACGTGAGCAATTCGACATCCCGTTTGAGCGAGGCGGTATCCATACAGTTTGCTTTGCAAATTATGACAGCATACTCGATTGTAGCGATTGTGATGCAGATTCGACTGGCGGTTTGAGTAGGGAAAACGCGATCGACAAGAGTTGATTTGGCTCGATCGGTTTGGCTAAATGCGCCTGAAATCCAACATCGATCGCGCGCTGTTGATCCGCTCCGCCTGCATAAGCCGTTAATGCGATCGCGGGAATCGAAATCGAGTCTGCTCGAATTCGCTGAAGCAATTCATACCCGTCTAGCTCTGGCATTCCGATATCACTGACTAGAAGATCGACTTCAATTTTGCTCAACTTTTCTAGAGCTTCGCTGCCAGAAGATGCAGTGAAAACTGAAGCTCCTGCTTCTTGTAAAACAAAGGCTGCCAATGCGTTTGAATCGCGATCGTCATCCACGACAAGAATACTGTAACCTTGCAGCGAGGATTCAATCGCGATCGGTTCTTCTGGAGCATCGATCGTGCGGTTCACCACAGGCAATTTCACGGTAAAGGTTGCGCCTTGTCCTTCGCCTGCACTATACACCGTCACCGTTCCGCCGTGTAATTCGGTGAGATAGCGCACGATCGCGAGTCCTAATCCCAATCCACCAAACGTGCGCGTTGATGAGCTATCTTCTTGTCGGAAATAGTCAAACACATACGGCAGGAAACTCGCCTGAATGCCTTTTCCGGTGTCGCGAACTTGCAGATAAGCAAAGTCATCTATTTCGCTGAGCGAAACCACGATCGAGCCATTTGCAGGAGTGAACTTCACCGCATTCGAGAGCAAGTTCCAAACAATCTGCTGAAGTCGTCCCGCATCGCCGATGACAGGTTTTACAGAATTGAATTCGATGTGAATTTGCAGAGATTTCGCGTCGGCTGCAAGTTGGACAGTTTCGATCGCGGCTGAAATCGTCTCGCGCAAATCAACGGGTTCTTGGGCAAGATTCAGCTTTCCTTGCAAAATTCGCGAAACATCGAGCAAGTCGCCGATCAATTGAGTTTGCAGTTTGGCATTGCGCTCGATCGTTTCGAGTGCCTGTTGAGTTTGAGTCGGATTACATTTGCCTGTTCGTAAAAGTCTAGTCCAGCCCAAAATCGGATTCAGCGGCGTTCGTAATTCGTGAGACAAAACGGCGAGAAATTCATCTTTGAGGCGATTCGTGCGCTCTGCTTCTTGTTGGGCGGCTTCGGCTTGCGATCGCAACAGTCGTTCTCGATCGGTGGTTTCTTGTCGCAATCGAGCCAGCTTCAGAGTTGATTCCACCCGCGCCATTAGTTCGCGTGCTGAAAACGGTTTCACCAAATAATCATCGGCTCCGGCTTCCAACCCTTCGACGCGCGCTTCTTCGCCCGCTCGCGCAGATAGTAAAATAATCGGAATGTCTTGCGTTTCCGGCTGCGATCGCAGTGCTTGCAATAGCCCGAATCCATCAAGATTCGGCATCATCACATCGCTCAGAATCAAATCCGGTGGCGAACGGCGAACAAAATTCAGCGCATCGATTCCGTCGATTGCAGTTTCAACCCAATATGAGTGAATTAGTAAACGCTTGAGATAATCTCTTAGATCCGCATTATCATCCACAACGAGAATGCGAATAGATTTACTCGAATCAGAATTAGAAACGGCAAAGTCATCGTTCTCGATGCTTGCACCGCGCTCTGCGTTCGTCGTTTCAACATTCCAGCGGAGTGCTTCTTGAACAAACGCATCGGCGCGAACTGTGGTTGATCGAACTGTTCCACCTCGATCGACTTGTTCTACGGGCAAATGAGCATCTCCTAGCGGAATTTGCACAGTAAACGTCGAGCCAACATCGACTTGGCTCGATACCGAAAGCGTTCCTCCATGCTGATCGACTAATTCTTTGACCAGCGCCAATCCAATTCCTGAGCCTTCATAACTGCGCGATCGAGTTCCACTGACTCGATGAAATCGCTCAAACAATCTGGGTAACGCTTCAGATGGAATTCCGACACCCGTATCGCGAACACTTAATTCAACAGATTGATCAACAGGGCGAAGCGAAACTTCGATCTCACCTTCAAACGTAAACTTAAACGCATTCGAGATCAGATTAAGAACAATCTTTTCCCACATTTCGCGATCGACATAAACCAAATCATTGCCTTGACAATTCACAATAAATCGCAGTCCCACCCGCTCGATCGTGGTCCGAAACACACTCGCCAATTCTGCGGTAAACGTGGATAACTCGATCGGTTGATAGATTGCCTGTACTCGTCTCGCTTCGATTCGCGAGAAATCCAGCAGTGTATTCACCAGCTTTAATAATCTCAACCCGTTTCGATGTGCGGTTTCTAACTGCGATCGGTGTTCCAACGGCGTGATCGCCAGCACTTCTTCGAGCGGGTTCAACATCAACGTCAGCGGTGTCCGAAACTCGTGTGAGACATTGCTGAAAAACTCGGTTTTCGCTCGATCGAGTTCGGCTAACGCTTCGACTCGTTTTCGTTCCGCTTCATACGCATCGGCATTGGCGATCGCGGTTCCGATGTGCCCCGCTGCCATCGCAAAAAAGTTGCGATAGTTCTCATCTAATGCCCGTCCCGGATTCACGCCAACGACTAAAAGCCCGCTGAGTGTTTCTTGTCCGGATGCCCACACAGGCAAGATTAGCGCCTGTTTTAGCGAAGTCGCCAATACTCCCGCTGGAATTTCTCCAAACTGTTCAGCAAGGTTTTCTACTAAAATCGGCTGATGCTGTGAGATTGCTTTCTCAAACTGCCAAAACGGATCAGACTGCAAATCGATCGGTAAAGGTAATGCTGTCACCGTTTTCGCTTGCAGCGTTGCACTCTCGGCATTGACCGTGTAAATCGCGGCAAACGGAATATCGGCTGGATTGTTTGCTAGAGTGTCGATCGCGGTTTGGCAAGCTTGCTCAATGGTTTTCGATTCTCCCACCTGCGCTGCTAAATCTCGTAACGTTGCCAATTGTCGCTCTCCGATTACGCGCTCGGTCGTTTCCGTCACCGCTGTAAACGCGCCGCCTACTTCACCAGATTCCAGAAAAATTGGGCTGTACGAATAAGTAAAGTAAGTTTCTTCTAGATATCCATAGCGATGCAACTGCAACAACAAATCATCCGACCACGTTGCTTCTCCGGTATCCAAAACACTGTGCAACTGCGCGCCCAACACATCCCACGTTTCCGCCCAAACTTCGTGCCCAGGGCGACCGAGCGCTTCCGGGTGCTTATTTCCGACGATCGGCAACCACGCATCGTTGTAAAGCAACACTAGCTCTCTTCCCCACCAAATCACCATCGGGAAACGAGAGTTTAAGCAAATACTGACAGCGGTGCAAAGATTCGGCGACCAGTGTGCAATCACGCCAAGCGGTGTATCTTCCCAGTTGTGCGATCGCATCAACTGCGCCATCTGGCTATTTCCTGAAAAAATCCTTGCTGACAAATCGGAGCGAAATTCAGGGGTCATCGTCACTTTAACCTTTGTCCGTTTAGATACCGCCAGGATTGCACGACAAAGTGAATAATCAGACGGATGTACCGAACATTATTCGATCGATTGTCTACACCAGGAGAGATTATTGTATCTATCTTGAGAGCGATTCTGTAAAAATTTAAAGCTTGCTACAGCCAATTCCCGATCAAAACAAACGGCGACCAGTAAAACGGATGCTGATAATTTGGATCTTTCAACAGCTTTAATTGCGCTTGTCGGAGCGATTCAGCTTTGCTGATGTTTTGCTGAGTCAGCGATCGATAAAATTCCGTCATCAAGTCCGCTGTAGAATTATCATTCACTGACCACAACGTTGCTAAAGTACTGCGCGCACCCGATCGCACCGCTAACCCTGCCAGTCCCAAAGTCGCCCGCTGATCGCCTTCTGCGGTTTCACAAGCACTCAAAACTAAAAGCTCGATCGGGGTTGTACTCGATTCAGCCCGTGATTTTAGTAAGTTGCGTAATCCTTCGATCGTTAAGCGATCGTCCCACATCAACAAGAATGTATCACTTAGTTTCGAGCTAAATTGTCCGTGTGTTGCAAGATGAACTAAAGGAAATTTGGTTTCCTGAATGGTTTGTTGCAGATTTTTTTTGGTGAATTTGCGATCGAGAAAAACCTGCGTCGCGAGTTCACTTGCAATTTGAGCCGATTCTCTTGCAACTCCGGGCAGCGCTGAGAAACCTTGTCGTCCTTCGGTTAAGCCGCCGATTAACGCTTTAAGGCGTTGAGATTGACTCAGCGATCGTGGTTCTACTAACTGAAGTCCCGGTGTGATTGCAATACTATATTTTTCAATTAGATAGCGTTGTCCATCATGGAGCGCTGCGATTG
>CAXTDB010000030.1:0-1374 GCA_964242045.1 uncultured Leptolyngbya sp.
TGCTGGCGCGTCACTCCCCACTGAAACGGTTCAATCTGCCAATAAGTTTGACTATCCTTGAAGGCTGGGGACTGCTTGATCCAATCGATTACGGCTTGAGTGATTGAATCTGGCTCAAACCAAAGTGCTTCGGGTAGCGTTAGTTTACCTTTAGGCGGTTTGCGATTGTCTCGATCGAAGTTCCATCGCCCACCTAGCGGATGTTCTCCATCCATCAGAATGTTAAAGCGCCGTCGTCCCTCGCGATAAAAATCTTCCATCAAGAGACGTTTGCGCGATCCCGCCCAGTCTTCAAAGGCTTGATCTTCCCAAATAAAGCGATTGTTTGGAGTGAAGGTAAGCGTACAGGGTAGATCGAGCGATTGAATCAGTTTCATAAATGGTCGATCGACCGGACTCATTACCCGCAATTCGGTAATTTGATACTGTTCGATCCAGTTTAATAAAGGCGTTTTGAAATCTTCTGCTTGCTCGTAGCTAACACTCCATCCCGCTTGCCGCAGTTCTTCGGCAAAGTGGCGCATTGCTGACCAAACCAGCACGAGTTTTTGTAAGTGATACGGTAACTGTTGAGCATGATCAAGCGACTCAATGAAAAGTACAGGAATTTGCTCGCGATCGAGTTCGCAGCTTTGCAACGCCGATTGCCCTGACCAAAGCTGGTCGCCCAGTACCCAAACTCCAGTTTTCATTTTGAATCTCGATCGTTTAACAGTTGTACTATCGCAATGATTAGAGCAGGTAAACCATGAATTCTCCTCTGTCTTTAGGTGCAGACAGATTTTTCTGCGTCGTGCTTAGGGCGTTGCAGTGACAATTGGAACGGTTGGAGATACCTCAAACTCAGGCAGCATTCCTAGCTTGCGAATCGAGACCTTTACATCCATGCCTAAATAGTCATCGCTTTCTCCAAACCAAGAACCCGATAATGGAATGACTTGCCCTGGATGCCGGGCGATCGCAACGCGAATCAAATCCGATCCCGCCGTAATTCGATTGGTCGGATCATAAGCGCGCCATCCTGCACCGGGCAGATAAACCTGCATCCAAGCGTGTGTGGCTCCTGAACCTGTCATTCCCACTTCGCCTCCGTCTAAGGCTGAATCGTAGAGGTAGCCGCTGACAAAGCGACAAGCCAGTCCTAACCGTCGGAGCGCTTCGATCATCAGCCAAGCATAATCTCGACAAGTTCCTGACTCTAAACGCAAGGTTTCAGCCGGATTTTGCGTTCCTTCTGCTTCCCTGGCTTGATACGTCAGGCTGGTATTAATGCTATCCATCATCCGCTGTAAGACATTGAGCGTATTATCTTGATCGCCTGCGACAAAGCGTTTTGTCCAAGCCGCGAGGCGACCTTCGGGATCTTCACTATGG
>CAXTDB010000030.1:1384-7039 GCA_964242045.1 uncultured Leptolyngbya sp.
ACCGAGAGATCATTCCACTCGTCGGGGGTGTATTGTACCGGGATTTCGTCGGCGCGGGGATCAAGCGGAAAATCTGCGATCGCAGGAATGCCAAAATGCTCGCCTCGAACCCGGTAAGTTACGATTAGCTCCTGGGCAGGCTGATGGAATTCTAACAGCGCTACGTTGTTCGAGAGCGTATCCATCATCCAGCGAGTTTTGCAGGGGATGTTGGTGTCGATCGAATAGCTCAAAATTCGCCCGCCGTAGCCCGTACTCGGTAAGAAAATGGCGCGGTGTTCGCCAAAAGTAACAGGATTGCGATAGCGATAAGTTGTAATGTGTTCTAAATCGTAAATGATACTCATAGCACTTCTAGTCAAAATTCATTGATTAAACGAGTTTAGCGATATCTGAAGCTTATTCTCTTCCGGGCTGGCAGGACGCTGCGTATAAAAATCGCAACTTGACAGACATTTTTTGAATCTCAATTCATTAGGAAAAAAGTCACAAGAATTTCGGTACTTTTTGACGAGCGAGGTTAGGAGTCTTATGTCATGTGCAACGTAGGCGTAGCTTCTAAGATGAACTCGTGAGCGTAAAGGAAAGTCATGCCATGCCAGCTAATCTCACAGTTCGCGTCCTGATTCTATTCGCTGCGGTGGGTGTGATGGCTTTGATTATGCCTATCAATCCTGAATCCGCTCACAGCCAGTCTGTAATCCGCGACAACAGTTGGGGAGATTTGCCCCTCAAAGTCACGCTCAAAGCTGGACAATAACTCGACTACACCCGGATATCCATCAAGATTTTGGAGCGATTAATCATGAAGAAGTACGCCATCCCTCTCGCCCTTTCTGCCCTCTTGCTTGCAGGCATTACCGCCTGTAACCGCTCTAGTCCTTCAGCAACCGCGTCTCAATCCGATTCCTCGCAACCGTCTGCAACGAGCGCCCAAGGGTCATCGCAAGACAACCGAACGCAGGCAGCACCAACACCAGAGCAATTGAAACGGCGCGAAGAAGTTCGGAAGCAAATTGAAACTGTACTGACTCCAGACCAAACAAAACTGCTAGAAACGAAAGTGCAGCAAGGTGAACCGATGCGTAAGGCATTGAATGAACTGAACCTGACGGATGACCAAAAAGCAAAAATCCGCGACATTCGCAAAGCGGCTTATGCAAACCACAAAAAGTCGAATCAAAACCAAGGCTCCAATCAAGGCAGTTCGCAGTAGTGACTCGAACGCACAAGATATTGGCTCGAACCTGAGAGGCTCCCATGACGCACGAAATTCACAATGACATCGTTCCCGACTTTGATCAGACTCCGATTAGTGCGGAGCGCAACTCCGAAGGAATCGAGCCTGAGACTCAACCGACTCGTAAATCTTTTCCCACCAAACGGGTCGGATTCGCAGTGACCGGGCTGCTCTTACTGGCAACGGCTGGATTTTTTGGAATGCGATCGACCGCTGCAAAACCGGATAAAGCGACGGGACGCAACGCGCGCCAGCAAGTCACCCCCGTACTGGTAGCAACGGTGACTCAAAAAACAGTTCCAGTGCAGCTTCAAGCGATCGGCAACGTGCAAGCGAATTCAACCGTTTCGGTGACTCCTCAAGCGACGGGACGAATTACGGGTGTGTTTTTCAAGAAAGGTCAAGAAGTGCGTAAAGGGCAACTGTTATTTACGCTCGACGATCGCACGCAAAACGCCTCGATTCAGCAGGCTCAAGGAACCGTTGCCAAAGATTTAGCCTCGGTGAACCAAGCAAGAGCGAATCTCGCCAAAGACCAAGGCGCAATCGAGCAAGCGAGAGCGACTTTAGCAAAAGATCAGGGTGTGGTCAAACAAGCGATCGCAACGTTAGCAAAGGATCAAGCCCAAGCGCAGTACGCCCAAGCGCAAAGTCAGCGCTACGGTAATCTCTTGAGTCAAGGGGCGATCAGTCAGGATCAAGCTCAGCAATACGCCACGAATAGCCAATCGAGTCAAGCAACGCTACAAGTCGATCAAGCGGCGATTCAAAATGCTCAAGCGGTCGTGAAAAGCGATGAAGTAGCGATCCAAAATGCTCAAGCAGTCGTGCAGGGCGATCAAGCGGCGATTCAAAATGCTCAAGCAGGCGTAAGTGCAGATAGTGGCTCGTTAGATAATGCTCAGGTGCAATCGTCGTATACCAAAATCTATTCGCCGATCGACGGTCGCGCGGGCAATATTTTGGTGACAGAAGGCAATGTCGTGCAGGCGGGTGGCTCGAATCCATTAGTCACTATCACACAAACGCATCCGATCCAGGTGGCGTTTTCTGTGCCTGAATCGAATTTGCCAGAACTTCAGAAGCACATGGAAAACGGCAAGCTGAAAGTTGCGGTCACATTTGCGGGCAACAATAAGCCGATTCAAGGTTCGCTCTCGTTTGTGAATAACACGGTGGATACGTCTACAGGAACAATTCAGCTGATCGGTGACTTTGATAATGCCGATGGCAAGCTGTTCCCCGGACAGTTTGTAAATACAACGCTGACTCTCGCAGAAGATCCGAATGCGACGGTTGTTCCAGCACAAGCGGTTCAGAATGGTCCAAATGGTCAGTTTGTGTTTGTGTTTAATCCCGATGACAACACCGTAGACAATGTTCCAGTGGTGGCAAGCAGCACAGTCAATGGACTCGATGTGATTCAAAAAGGATTGCAGCCGGGTGTACAAGTCGTCACCGATGGACAAGCGAATTTAGTCGATGGAAGTCAAGTGCGAGTGAAGACTGCGGCGGATCAGGGCAACAAGGCTCAACCAAACAATCCGGCAAATTCCGGTCAGCGATCGGACACGCAAGGATCGCATGGCACGGGAGGGAACTAATTCATGAATCTCTCACAACTGTTTATTCGCCGTCCGATCATGACTACGCTGGTCATGGCGGGAATCCTGATCTTCGGCTTGATGAGCTATCGGCTACTTCCGATCAGCGATTTGCCGAGCGTCGACTATCCAACGATTCAAATCACGGCATCGCGCCCTGGAGCGAGTCCTGAGACAATGGCAGCATCAGTGGCGCGACCCTTGGAAAAGCAATTTAGCGCGATCGCGGGTGTCGATACACTCAATTCAACCAGTACCCTTGGCTCCACGCAAATCACGCTGCAATTTGACTTAAGCCGTAATATTGATGATGCGGCGCAAGATGTTGAAGCTGCGATTTCGTCTGCTTCGGGTCAAATTCCCAATGATTTGCCGAACCCGCCAACTTACAGCAAAGTGAACCCGGCAGATCAACCGATTTTGTATCTATATCTGCATTCGCCAACATTGCCACTCTCGGACGTGGATAACTATGCTGAAACTTATTTAGCGCAAAAGCTATCGACCATCAGCGGTGTTGCTCAAGTGCAAGTGTATGGATCACAAAAGTACGCGGCGCGAATTCAGCTTGATCCGCAACAGTTAGCGACTCGGCAACTCGGACTTGATCAGGTTCAAACGGCAATTCAGCAAGGCAACGTCAATCTACCGACCGGCAGCCTCTCAGGTGCAAATAAAAGCTACACGGTGCAAACGAACGGACAGCTTCAAGATGCAGCGGCTTACAAGTCGCTGATTGTGGCTTATAAAGATGGTTCTCCGGTGTATCTCCAGCAGCTCGGACGCATTATTGATAGTGTGGAAAACGATCAGATCGCGAGTTGGTACAATGATACGCGCGCGATCGTTCTCAGCATTCAACGCCAGCCAGGAACGAATACGGTTCAGGTTGTTGATACGATCACCCAACAATTACCGAAGCTGAGGGATCAGATTCCCAAATCCGTTGAGATCGGCATTCTTTATGATGCGTCTCAGGCGATTCGAGATTCTGTGAACGATGTGCGATTTACGTTGATGTTGACGATCGCATTAGTCGTCTTAGTAATTTTTCTATTTCTACGCAATCTGTCTGCCACCGTGATTCCAAGCTTAGCGCTCCCGGTTTCGCTGATTGGCACATTTGCCGTGATGCAGCAATTACAGTTCTCACTCGATAACTTGTCGTTGATGGCGTTAACGCTTTCGGTGGGATTTGTGGTCGATGATGCGATCGTCATGCTTGAGAACATCGTGCGACACCTCGAAATGGGGGAACGTCCGCTTGAGGCTGCACTGAATGGCTCACGCGAGATCAGCTTTACGATTTTGTCGATGACGCTTTCACTGGTTGCCGTTTTCATTCCGATGCTGTTTATGAACGGACTGCTAGGGCGGTTATTTCATGAATTTGCAGTCACGATCGCAGTTTCGATCTTAGTCTCTGGCTTTGTGTCATTAACATTGACTCCAATGTTGTGTAGTCGATTTTTGCGTCCGGTGGATCACTCACGGCAAAGTCGGCTGTATCGCGCCTCGGAACGAGTGTTCGATTGGATTTTGGCGCGGTATGAATGGAGCTTGAAAAAAGCCTTGAAGTTTCATCGCACAACGATGATTTTGTCAGTTGCGATGTTTTTTGTCACCGTTGGCTTGTTGGTTGTTGTTCCTAAAGGATTTATTCCGAGTGAAGATACCGGAAGAATTACAGGGGTAACGCAGGCGGCGCAGGATGCTTCGTTTGATGCGTTGGTACAACATCAGCAAGAAGTCGTGAGCGTGCTGCGTCAAGATCCCAACGTGGATGCGGTGAACTCAAACATCGGCGGTGGTGCAAGTGCAACGGGTAGCGGTGGCGGAACACCGAGTAATACAGGGAGCTTGTTTATTCGACTCAAACCGCGCGATCAGCGCACACTAACCGCAGATGAGATTGTTCAGAATCTACGTCCGAAACTCGCAGCGATTCCGGGTATTCAAGTATTTCTGCAAAATCCTCCCGCGATTCCGATCGGGACTCAGCAATCGACTGGACTGTACCAGCTTGGACTGCAAAGTACTGATGTTCAAACCCTACAGCAGTATGTTCCGCAGCTTGTGGACAAAATGAAGGGACTAACGCAAATCCAAGATATTAATAGTGATTTGCAAACGACTTCGCAAGTGAGGTTGAACATCGATCGAGATAAAGCATCTGCGCTCGGCATTACGGCACAAGAAATTGAAAATACGCTAAGAAATGCTTATGGCGGTTATCAAGTTTCAACAATCTACGCCGCGAGTAATGAGTATCAGGTGATTCTAGAACTCGAACCCCAGTATCAGCAAGATCCGACTGCGCTAATGCAGCTTTATGTGAATGCGAATGGAAGTTCAAGTACATCGCCGAATTCAACCAACACGAGCGGCACAACTGGGAATACGAGTAACACTGGCGCGACAGGGACACCAACCAACAGTAGCGCTCGACCTGTTCCACTTAGCACCTTTGCAACGATCGCAACGGGTACTGCACCGCTGATGGTAAATCACGTGGGGCGCTTAAATGCAGCCACGATTTCTTACAATCTTGCGCCAGGGGCATCGCTCGGTGAAGCGAATCAGCAAATCCAAAATCTGATTCAGACTGTGATTCCGAACACGATCACAACGAGCTTTCAAGGTGCAAGCCAAGTGTTTCAAAGTTCATTACCGGATCTATTACTGTTGCTGTTGATTGCGATTCTGGTGATTTATCTGATTCTCGGTATCTTGTACGAAGATTTCATTCATCCGATCACCATTCTTTCAGGGCTACCTTCGGCGGGATTCGGTGCATTGTTAACGCTGTTA
>CAXTDB010000030.1:7049-24642 GCA_964242045.1 uncultured Leptolyngbya sp.
GAACGTTTACTCGTTTATTGGCATTATGCTGCTGGTCGGCATCGTGAAGAAAAACGGCATTATGATGGTGGACTTTGCGATCGAAGCACAGCGCGACGAAGGTAAAAAGCCTTCTGAAGCGATTTATCAAGCTTGTTTAGTCCGGTTCCGCCCGATTATGATGACTACGATGGCAGCGCTGATGGGGACGTTACCGATCGCGATCGGCTTTGGTGCAGGTTCCGAATCTCGCCGTCCTTTGGGGATCGCGGTCGTGGGTGGTTTGATTTTCTCGCAGGTCTTGACGCTGTATCTGACTCCGGTGTTCTACATCTACATGGAGGCATGGCGCAAGAAAATGATTCACACTCGATTTGCTCGGTTTTTATCGATCGGGCGACATCGGACTGCTAACACTCCTCAGGGTTAATCGATTATGTCTTTGCAGCCTCAAAACCGATTTTCTCACTGGCTCAGCCGGAATCCCTTAACGGTTACGCCGTGGATTTTCTGCTGGATTGGCATCGGGGCGGCATGTGGATTATTCGCGGGGCTGTATTGGAGCGTATTGGAATGGCTGACGCAGTTTTTCCGATCGTTTCAAGGAGCCTCGCTGTTGATTGTGATGCCGATCGCAGGTTTTTTGATCGGCTTGATCATTCACAAATTAGGCAACCCTGGCGAAATCAGTTTGATTGTCGATAACATTCATGCTGAAGGCGGGCGGATTGAGACACGAAACAATCCTTCGATGATTCTCACGTCGCTGATTAGCATTGCTGCGGGTGGAAGTTTGGGACCTGAAGCGCCGATGGTGCAAGTGACGGGATCAATCGGGACTTGGCTTGCGGATCGGCTTCGTCTGACCGGAGAACAGGTACGATCGCTGAGCTTAGCAGGCATGGCGGCAGGATTCACCGCTTTGTTTGGTGCGCCGTTGGGCGGAGCATTCTTTGCATTGGAAATTCTGCATCACCGTAATGTTGTCGAATATTACGAAGCAATCTTGCCTGCGATTGTGTCTAGTTGTTCAAGTTATTTAGTATTTGCGGTGATTACTCATCTAGGAATTGCGCCAACTTGGGTGTTTCCGCAGTATCACATTAATAATGTCGATGATTTTTTACTTGCAAGCGGGTATGGCATCATTGGCGCGATCGCGGCTTGGTTGTTTATTGCGATCTTCAGAGCATTCGCCGCTTTGTTCGAGGAAATGGCTCAACCGATTTATATTCGTACAGCGTTAGGTGGATTTCTCTTAGCCGTTCTAGCATTACCGCTACCATTAACTCGCTATTTCGGACATGAAGAATTAAATTACATTGTCGGTAGTAATATTAGCGCGATCGCACTGATCGGATTAGCGGTGGCAAAAATAATCGCCATCTCAATCACCGTTCACGGCGAATGGCGCGGGGGCTTTATTATTCCGCTCTTTTTTACCGGAGCGTGTTTGGGAAAAGCGATCGCGCAATTGATTCCCGGACTTGATCCGGTATTAGCAATGCTAGCAGTAATGGCATCGCTAAATGCGGCAGTGACGCGCACGCCAATTAGTACAACCTTGCTGCTGACAAAATTGACCGGGTTTACTCCCTTCACCCCGATTTTGTTTGCCAGCTTAGTTGGATTCTTTTTATCTCCGAAGATGCCGTTGATCAAAGCGCAGCTTCGGACGCTCAAGCCTCTTTCGCACGAGTAATCAGCCTTTTCTGGGAGACCGCCACTCATGAACCTTTCAGATATTTTTATTCGCCGTCCTGTGATGACCACACTGGTCATGCTGGGGATTCTTATTTTTGGTCTCATGAGCTATGTTCTGTTACCGATTAGTGCCCTTCCAAACGTGGACTATCCGTTTATCTCGGTGTCGGCGAGTCTTGCGGGTGCAACCCCAGAAACAATGGCATCCTCGGTTGCAGCACCGTTAGAGCGGCAGTTTACTGAGATTGCGGGACTGAATTCGTTTAACTCCACCAGTTCGACTGGAAGTACAAACATCTCGCTACAGTTCGACTTCAGCCGTAAGGTAACGGATGCTGCCAAAGACGTGCAATCCGCGATTTCTGCGGCGGCGGGAGAACTGCCTGCGGGAATGCCCCACCCGCCAACCTATCGGAAAGTCAATCCTTCGGTTGCGCCGATTATGTTTCTGTATCTTTATTCCAAAACATTGCCGATCGCGGATGTCGATGAAGCGGCCGAAATCACGATCGCGGAACCGATTTCGATGATCAATGGAGTCGCGCAGGTTTCGGTTTACGGTCAGAAACAATATGCGGTTCGCATTCAGCTTGATCCGCGCGAAATGGCGACACGCGGACTTGGGTTAAATCAAGTTAGAACCGCAGTGCAGCAAGGCAATGTGAATCTACCGACCGGGAGTTTATCAGGTCCCGATAAAAGCTATTTGATTCAGGCAAACGGACAGCTTACCGATGCGGCAGGCTATCGATCGCTGATCATCTCCTACAAAAATGGGGCGGCAGTTCGACTCGGAGATGTGGCAAGCGTCAGCGACGATGTGCAAAACAATAAAGTTACCAACCGTTTCTACAACAAAGATGTTGCTAATCAACCGTCGATCGTGCTTGCGGTACAACCCCAACCGGGTGCAAACACAGTCGAGATTGTTGATGCGATCAAGGAACAACTGCCGACTCTAAAAGCGCAGATTCCACGCGCGATCGAGATGGGCATTTTGTACGATCGCTCTCAATCGATTCGCGCTTCGGTAAACGATGTCAAATTCACGCTCGTTTTGTCGATCGCGCTCGTGGTGCTGGTGATCTTTTTATTCTTACGCAATCTGCCCGCCACAATTATTCCGAGTTTGGCATTACCGATCGCGATTATTGGTACGTTTGCCGCAATGTATCTACTCGGCTACTCGCTCGATAACTTATCGCTGATGGCGCTCACCCTATCGGTTGGATTTGTCGTGGATGATGCGATCGTCGTTCTCGAAAATATTGTGCGACATCAAGAACTCGGTGAAGCCCCGCTTGAAGCGGCTTTCATCGGCTCGCGCGAAATCGGATTTACGATTCTATCAATGACACTATCGTTGGTCGCAGTATTCATTCCCATCATCTTTATGGGCGGATTAATCGGTCGCTTATTTCATGAATTCGCGATTACGATTAGCATTGCGATTTTGGTTTCAGGATTTGTTTCATTGACTCTGACACCGATGCTGTGTAGCCGATTTCTCACTTCATCCCACGACCAACAGCAAAATCGCCTTTATCGCCTTTCAGAACGTGCATTTAATGCGTTGCTTCATGGGTATGAATGGACATTAAGACCTGTATTAAGATTTCGATTCATGACGCTGATTGTGTCTGTAATCATCTTAGTTATGACTGTCTATCTTTTTACGCTTGTACCCAAAGGCTTTATTCCAACTGAAGATACTGGGCAATTGACGGGTAACACCAAAGCGGCTCAAGACATTTCATTCGATGATATGCTGCGCCACCAACAATCGATCGTTGATATCATTCGTCAAGATCCGAATGTGAATGCAATCACTTCAACAGTGGGCGCAAGCGGTCCGAACGCCTCGGTCAATAGCGGGCGGATTCAGATCGCCTTGAAACCCCGCAGAGAGCGTAAACTGAGTGCGGATGAGATTATTCAAGAACTGACACCGAAACTGCGACGAGTCGCAGGCATTCAAACCTTTTTACGATCGCCTCCCGCAATCCCGATCGGCGGACAGCAAACTAACTCAACGTATCAGTTCACCCTACAAAGCTTAGATCTTCAAGCCTTGCGGCAATCCATTCCGTCCCTGCTGCAAAAAGTTCAAGCCATTCCTGGATTGCGGGGTGTCGATACCGATTTGCAACTCAACACGCCTCAAGTCGAAGTGCAGGTCGATCACGATAAAGCGGCAACGTTTGGCATTACCGCTGAACAAGTCAGCAGCACTCTGAGTGCAGCATACGGTTCCGGGCAGATTTCAACGATTTATGCGCCAAATAATCAGTTCTATGTGATTTCAGAACTCAAGCCCGAATTTCAGACTGATCCGAGTGCGCTTTCGATGTTGTATATCCAAACGGGCAAAGGACAAACGATTCCGCTTAATGCTGTGGCAACTATCACCCAAACCGTGGGACCCTTAACCGTCAATCACTTATCGGGGTTGCCCTCCGCTACGATTTCGTTCGATACGCTTCCGGGAGTGTCACTAAGTCAAGCGACTGAAGCGATTCAACAAGTCGCGCGAGAAGCTCTGCCGACGACTGTGACGGCGAGTTTCCAAGGCTCATCGCAAGTATTTCAACAGTCATTTAATGATCTGGGCTGGTTGTTGCTCGTCTCGATCGTGGTCATCTATCTCATTCTCGGCATTCTCTACGAAGACTTTATTCACCCGCTCACGATTCTTTCGGGGCTACCTTCGGCGGGATTCGGTGCATTATTAACGCTCTTAATCTTCCAAGTCGAACTCAACCTGTATTCATTTATCGGCATCATTCTTTTAGTCGGCATCGTCAAGAAAAACGGCATTATGCTTGTAGACTTCGCGATCGAGAAACAGCGCAAAGACGGCAAACTTCCGTATGATGCGATTTACGAAGCCTGCATTGTGCGATTTCGCCCGATCATGATGACGACGATGGCAGCTTTAGTTGGAACATTGCCGATCGCGCTCGGTGTGGGAACAGGTTCAGAAGCCCGTCGCCCTTTGGGAATCGCGATCGTGGGTGGCTTGTTGTTCTCGCAAGTGTTAACGCTCTATCTGACTCCGGTGTTTTTCACCTACATGGAAGCCCTGAGAAAACAGCTTGGACATCCACAGTTCAAGCTGCCTCGCTTTTCTCGTTCAAAAATGAAGCCGTCGCGCTGAACTTGAATCTATCGTTGGTACGCTATCTATGAATCTAACCCTACCTGCACTTCGATCGAGAAACTATCGCCTGTTTTTTGCTGGACAAGGCATCTCACTGATTGGCACTTGGATGACCCAACTAGCAACGGTTTGGGTCGCTTATCAGTTGACGCATTCTGCTTTTGTGCTGGGACTTGTTGGATTTGTTGGACAAATTCCCAGCTTTTTCCTCGCGCCGTTTGGGGGATTGATTGCCGATCGCTACAATCGCCGCCGTTTACTGGTGACGACGCAAATTCTAGCAATGCTGCAATCACTTGCCCTTGCTGCTTTTACTCTGACTGGAACGATCAACATTTGGCTGTTATTGGGATTAGGATTTGTTCAGGGCTTAATCAATGTGGTGGATGCTCCGACCAGACAGACGTTTGTGAAAGATATGATCGAGCGCCGCGATGATCTTGCGAGTGCGATCGCGCTTAATTCTTCCTTGGTGAACGGCGGGCGCTTATTGGGTCCTGCGATCGCAGGGATCTTGATTGCGAGAGTCGGGGCGGGCTATTGTTTTCTGATCGATGGCATTAGCTATATTGCGGTGATTGCAGGACTGTTGTTGATGCGGATCAAGCCGCAACCGCGCCTTGTGAACAACACAAAGCCATTGGAACGCATTCGAGAAGGGTTTCACTACGCATTTCAATCGCTGCCGATCCGATCGATTTTGCTATTGATGACAGTATTTAGCCTTACGGCAATGTCAAATTCGACCTTAACTCCGGTGTTTGCGATTCAGATTCTACACGGAGACGCTCATACACTGGGATTTTTGCTGGCGGCATCGGGTGTAGGCGCGCTGACTGGAGGCGCTTATATGAGTACTCGACCTTCTGTAATCGGATTAGGCAAGGTAATTGCTTCTGCACCCATAATCTGTGGAGTCGGGTTAATTGCATTTGCTTTATCGCGGGTGGTCTGGCTCTCGATTCCCGCAATGATGCTGGTAGGCTTTGGATCGATCTTGCAAATTTCTGCGAGTAACACGGTGCTGCAAACGATCGTGGAAGATGATAAGCGCGGTCGAATTATGAGCTTGTTTACGATGTCGTTTTTAGGCATCGCACCGTTTGGAAATTTACTTGCAGGAAGCTTGGCAAGTACGATCGGCGCGCCCAGTACATTAATGCTAAATGGGATTGTTTGTATCGCTGCGGCATCTCTGTTTGCGAAACAGTTACCGACTTTGAAGCAATTGGTTCGTCCTATCTATGTTCAAAAAGGAATCTTGCCTGCTCCGCATTAACTTAAAAGCTACGATGCTTTCAACAACATCAATCGTCGCGCTTCAAGCTGAACATACCAAGGAAACGGTTTCTGCTGCAAAACTTCCCACTTCTCCTTAAAAACTTCTGCTTGAATCTGATAGTCCTGCGGATGTGCAGGATTGGGTGTGAACTTGAGAAACACAGTCATGCGGTGCGGTGTTTCGCTGGTTGAAGCTAACCAACAGGGAAAAGTATTCTCTGCACTGCGATCGTCAACAAATCGGATCTGATGGGCACGAATTCCCACATTGTTAATTCCCACATTGTTAAAGTGACCAAAGAAAGGTTCTACTCGTAATCGAATGTTCCAATCGATCGCCAAAATTTCTTGCTGATCAACAACTTGAATCGGGGAAATGTTTTTGCATCCTGTAAGTTGAGCGACTGCTAATCTATTCGGTCTTTCAAAAATGTCCGATTTAGACCCATAAGCGAGTGTATGTCCCTGATCTAGTACGAGCAGATCCTCACACACTCGATAGACTTCTTCTAAGTTATGCGTCACAAACAAGCTCACACCGCTAAAGTTACGCAGTCGTGCAATAACTACTTGTTCTATCTGACTGCGAAGATGCGTATCTAATGCTGAAAAAGGTTCATCGAGCAGAATTACTTCTGGTTCGCTTGCCAGCACCCGCGCCAGCGCAACTCGTTGCTGTTGTCCACCCGAAAGCTGATGCGGATAACGATCGTCGTATCCCTGTAGCTGCACTGCTTCTAACTGAGCTTTCACCCGCTGACGAACTTCGCTGATCGTCAAAGATTTCGGCAAGCCAAAAGCAATGTTTTGCGCGATCGTCATATTCGGAAATAGAGCATAGTTCTGCACTAAAAAGCCAATGCCGCGATCGCGACTCGGAACGTTAATTCCTGCTTTCGCATCGAACAGCACCCGCCCGTTTAACACAATTCGTCCTGTTGTCGGGCTTTCTGTGCCTGCGATACAGCGCAGCAGCATACTTTTACCCGCTCCTGATCCGCCCAAAATTCCAAGCGTAGATTCTGTCAGATTGAAAGCTAGATCTAAATCGAAATTCGTCAGTCGTTTCTGAATATCAACGATTAAACCCGCTGAATTCGATGCGATCGCTTGAATTCTACGATTTGAATTTCTGGCGATTGGATGCGATCGTTTCTGCCAGAGATTCATCACCACAATACCGAACAGTGAAATTAGCAGAATCACCACTGTCCAAAACCAAGCTTCGTTCATAGCTCCAGCTTCCACAGAAAAATAAATTGCCATTGGAATCGTTTGTGTTTGTCCAGGAATGTTACCTGCTAACATCAGCGTTGCACCGAATTCACCGAGCGATCGTACTAAAGCAAGTACCGTTCCAGCCATGACTCCTGGCAAGGCTAAAGGCAGCATAATCCGACGAAACACCGTCCATTCCGAAGCGCCTAATGTGCGAGCAACGGCTAAAAAGTTCTGATCAATCTGTTCAAATGCTCCTAATGCGGTGCGATACATCAATGGGAATGAAACGACTATTGCTGTGATGACTGCTCCATACCAAGTAAAAACGACGCTGATATCGATCGACAGTAGCAGTTGTCCAACAAATCCATTTTTGCCAAATAACAATAGCAGCAGGAAGCCAACCACGGTCGGGGGCAGAACTAATGGTGAGACAAAAACGGCTTCTAGCAGTGATTTTCCTTTCCCGCGATAGTTCAGCATCCAGTAAGCAACAGCGATTCCTGCGAAAAAAGTAAAGACTGTTGCGATCGCGGCAACTCTCAGCGAAATCCAAAGCGGAGAAAGATCAAAGGAAACGATTTCATTTGCTTGGTACGATAAATCCATACTTGCTTAGAACTTTTCTCGCTTCACTGCTGGATAGATACTGTATAAATGCTTTTGCTGCTTCTACATTCTTGCTGCTTTTTAACACTGCCATCGGATAGACGATCGCGGAATGTAACCGATCATCGACTGCGATCGCCGTTTTCACTTTGTCAGAAATCTTGGCATCTGTCGCATAAACAAATCCTGCATCCGCATTCCCGCTCTCAACCGCTGCTAAAACCTGCCGCACATTGTTCGCGTAAACGAGCTTCGGTTTTACATCATTAATCAGATTCAATTTCTGTAAAGCTTGCTCGGCATACTGTCCTGCTGGAACGCTTCGGGGTTCTCCGATCGCAATTCGCTTAATTTCCGGTTGCTTTAAGCTTTCAAGGTTCGCGATCGTTCTAGCACCATTCGGCACGACTAGCACTAATTGATTGTTGGCTAAGTTCATTTGGGTTTCTGGAATCAGTGCGCCTTTTTGAGCGAGCGTCTCGATCTGACGCTTAGCGGCTGAGATAAAAATATCGCTCGGTGCGCCCTGCTCGATTTGCTGAAGCAGCGCGCCAGATGCACCAAAGTTAAAAGTCAAATTCACCGAAGAATGGTCTTTCTCATAGGTTGGCTTAATTTCCTCTAGTGCATCCTTTAAGCTGGCAGCCGCAGAAATTAGCAGAGATGTGTTCGTGGGTGTGCGATCGACACATTGAACCAGAAAGAGACTGATCAGCGTGATACCCAAAAAAGCGAGAAAGCGTTTACGTTTCATGTGATTCTCATTAGGATTAGAAGCCTAAAGATTTCTAATCTTACCAACTAAATTGGTATCACAATGCCTAGAAAAACTCAAGGATGGATCACATTTCAGACTTCTGAGGAGGAGCGTCAACTTCTAGAGGCGATTTGTCAGAAGTCTCAGCGTACTAAAACAGAAGTGCTGCGGGAGATGCTGCGGGGATTAAAAGAGACTCAATCAGAGGAAGTCCCGACGATCGCTCAACCCGGAGTCGATCGCGCGGAAGTTCTACCTGCGAGAAAGTCTCTCAAAGTTAGCTCTCGTAATGTTTTGGAAGGAACAATCAAGCGGATTGTCAAAGGCTCGATTCATGCCGAAGTGACGCTAGAAATTGTGCATCGGGTTGAACTAACTTCAACCATTACAACCACTTCAGCAGAAGCCTTGGAACTGGCAGAAGGGAAAACAGCTTATGCGGTGATCAAATCGAGCGATGTGGTGATCGCGATGGAATGATCGCAGAATTTGGATTTTTGATGCTACTTATGGGCTGAGTTTTATCACGTAAGACCTTGAAGGACAGTTGAGCCGTAGTCGTTGATCTCATTATCCTATCTAGAAATTGAATTCCGGGCGGGATTGCAGCCAGAGCGAAGAGCCTTTTTATATTTTTGAACCCTCCTCTAAAATCACGGGTGAGTCAATTCTTGAAAAAGAGATAAAATTAGCCACTGACTGTATAAGTACATAACCTCGTTATTCGTAAAGCTGATGGGACGTATCTTTATCTCTGCCGGACATGGAAATCGCGTTAACGGTGTCACCGATCCAGGGGCAGTCGTCGCAGGAACAACAGAAGCGAGAGAAATGATTCTGACCCGTGATTTGATCGTGACCGAACTGCGATCGCGCGGAGTTGAAGTTCTTTCTGTCCCGGATGCGCTCAGTGCCGCTCAAGCAATCGACTGGATTAATTCGCGCGATCGTCCCGATGATGTGGCGCTAGAAATTCGAGCCGATGCGTTCACAAATCCGTCGGTGCGAGGAGCAACCGTTTATTACATCGCGAATAACAGTCAGCGTCGTGGCAATGCAGAACAGCTATTGTTAGCCCTGATTCGGCGCGTTCCACAACTCCCAAGCCGGGGAGCCAAACCCGACACCGATACAGGACTCGGAAGCCTACCGTTTACTCGTCAGTTGACTTGTGGATCGCTATTGATGACGATCGGATTTCTCACCAATCCTGACGATCGCTTTATCATTCAAAACCAGCGGCGTGATGTGGCGCTGGGAATTGCAGATGGCTTGGTCGCTTGGGCACGTGGAACCGCCTTACCGCCCACGGCTGATGTTTATCCAGAAATCAATATCAACATTAACGGGCAAGTCTACGGCGAAAAAGGAATTCTCGTCAGCGGCAATGCTTATATTCCGATCGATTTATCCGATCGCTTAGGACTCGACCTTTCTAAGTTAGCGAACATCCGCCGCTTAAATTACCGTCAAGTGGTGTTTGTCAAAGCTGTAGATTTGCGCGACTTTACCATTTCGGTCGGATGGGATGCTCAGGCTCGAACGGTGCTTTTGCGATCGATTTTAAAAATCTGTCCCGGTTCGCTTGATCGGATCATGGGCAACGGAAATACGACTTCCGTACAGTTAATCATGTTTCTCAAGAGCAACAATGAAGCTGCGGTTTCGCAGTACCCGCAGCTTGCAGACCTGTATCGGCAAGAAGGCTCGATCGAGGGTGTAAATTATGACATTGCCTTCAGCCAGATGCTTTTAGAAACGAACTATTTGCGATTTGGTGGAGACATCAAGCCAGCACAAAATAACTTTGCAGGATTAGGAGATGTTGGCGGCGGTCCAGAGGGTGCAAGTTTTCCGAGTGCCCAGCTCGGTGTGAGAGCGCACATTCAATTGCTCAAAGCGTATGCGAGTACGGAACCGCTTGTTCAAGAAGTGGTTGCACCTCGATTTCGATTTGTCACACGCGGGATTGCCCCACTCGTCGATCAGCTCAGTGGTCGATGGTCAGCCGATCCGCAATATGGAGCAAAGATCACAGCAATTTTGAGACGGTTTTATGAAATGGCGCAGATTTTATAAGTAGGTGGGCGCAATTAAATCGAAGACCCTCATCCCCTAACCCCTTCTCCCTGCAGGAGAAGGGGAACTAGACTTCTTGCTCCCTCTCCTGTGGGAGAGGGTTGGGGTGAGGGCAGCTCCAGCATCTCATCGATATTTAGCAAAAGGGATGAAGCAATCAGGGCGAAAACGGCATCAATTAATTCGTACTCCTTAGTAATCTTTATCGCTATTCTTAAACGTCCGTCGCATCACCCACTGTAAGAAGTCTGGAAACAGCCGACTCGACACTACCGAAGCTCCAGCAGACCCCACGACTACTTCTGTCTTCTTGTGCTTTACCGCATCCCAGATCGCTTTCGCCACGTCTTCCGGTTTTTCGACCACAGGAACACTCAGAACTTGCTCTAACTGTTTCCGACGTGCGATCGCGTCTTCTTCATCTTTGCCGCGAAAAATCGCCCGCTCCATAAAATCGCTCTTAATCAAATTTGGATAGATACCACAAACCGTGATTCCTTTAGGTGAAAGCTCAGACTGTAGGCTTTGAGTCAGTCCCGCCAAGCCGAACTTACTGGTTGAATACGGCACAAGATAAGGAATTGGAACTTTGCCGCCGGATGATATGACGTTGACAATCATGCCGCGATTCTGCGAAATCAAATGCGGTAAAATCGCGTGGATTGTATGAATGTAACCCCACAGATTCGTATCAATCACGGTATGCCAATCTTCGAGCGAGAAACAATCAGCAGGACCTGAAATGTATATTCCTGCATTGTTGATCAAAACATCGATCGAGCCGTATTCAGAAATCGCGCGATCGATCATAGTTTTCACTTGTTCGGCATCGCGCACATCGGTTGGAATTGCGGTAACTCGTGGCGCGATCGATTTTAATTCTTCAGCGGCGGCATTTAAGCGATCGACATTGCGAGAGGCAAGAACCAAGTTGTAACCATTCTGAGCAAAGTGTAAGGCGGTGGCTTTCCCAATCCCTTGAGATGCGCCTGTGATGATTACTGTAGAAGCCATAGTAGCGGTAGGTTTAAAGCATTCTTTTAGTGTGAATGGAATTCCAACAAATTCGTCTAACTTTCGTTGGATTTCGATCATTTATATCTGAAATAGGCAAAGTGTTTTAACAGTTAAAAGGTCTGACTTTTAGGTAGATCAGAGATTAGCCCCTCAGAGAGATAGCATTAATTCATTTAGTTTCTAAGCTGTCATGTAAAGCAATTTCGTTGCTGTTTCTTCAATTCGTGAAACGAAAACTAATCTAAAAGTTTTTAGTTGAAAGAGCAATCGCAGTGATGCCGCTGCGATCGAGTTCTACAACGTCACTTAAAAATGTTAACATTTATGAAGCATTTCCGTTGAAGCAGCCCTCGAAATCTGCCGATCATTGTCGAATGTTTGTGGAGTTATCCCGTGGTTTCTTTCCGTTCCGCCCCGATTCAGCCTATTCAAGATTCTGGAATTCACGTCGATCGCGGTGTTTTCGTCGCGCTCACGGTAATTGGAACGTGGGCTGCGAGTTTAGTGATTTTGCTGACGACTGATATCGCCGCGATGCCAATTCCGGTGATCATTGGTGCGATGGCATTACAAACGTTTCTGTATACAGGTTTATTCATTACGGCGCATGATGCGATGCACGGTGCTGTTTCTCCGAGCAATCGTAAACTTAATGATTTTATTGGATCGTTAGCGCTTCGCGTTTATGCTTTATTTACATTAAAGGAAATGATTCGGACGCATTGGCAGCATCATGAACATCCTGCTTCCGATCGCGATCCTGATTTTCATAACGGTAAGGATAAGAATGTTTTTGCTTGGTATTCTTACTTTATGGTGCGGTATTGGAGTTGGACGCGCATCATCGGTTTAGTTGCACTATTCCACGTCATGCACCTTTTGTTTCACATTTCTGAAATCAATTTGACGCTGTTTTGGATGATTCCTTCGATCGCGAGTTCGGTTCAGCTTTTCTTCTTTGGAACCTTTCTACCGCATCGTGAGCCTGCGGGTGGATATCAGAACGAGAGTCGCGCTCAAACTACAAGCTGGTCGCCGCTCTGGTCGTTTCTTAGCTGCTACCACTTTGGCTACCATTTAGAGCATCACGAGCGCCCGGATCTCGCTTGGTGGCAGCTACCCGAACTGCATCAGCGCCGATTGCAACAAGGACGTTAAGCTTAGAATTGTCGGTGTTTACACGCGCTTCGCGTTTGCAGAATCACACGATGTCAAACTGGGTAAAAGTCCTTAACGAGTATTCGACGAAAGATCTGGAGCAGCGGAAGGTTTGGTATTCTCCGGTGGTGGAGGCATACGATCGAGCGCGCCCTCGCTATCCGAAACTATTGATTCAGCGCGCGATCGAGGTGGCTCAGTTGTCTCCAGGGTCGAAAATTTTGGAAGTCGGGTGTGGGCCCGGTGTTGCAACGGTGGATTTTGCCCGATTGGGATATGAGATCGAGGCGATTGAGCCGAATCTAGAGTTTTGTCGATTAGCAGAGCAGTACTGCGCCGACTATCCGCAAGTAAGGATTATTCCTCAGTCGTTTGAAGAGTGGCAGGTTAAACCTGGAAAGTTTCAGATTGTATTAGCGGCAAATGCTTGGCATTGGATCTCAACGGACATTAAATACAGCAAAGCCTCTGAAGCCCTACGAAACAATGGTGCTTTAGTGCTGTTATGGAATCTATCACTTGAGCCGAGCTTTGAAGTGTATCAAGTGCTGAATGAGGTTTATCAACAGTTCACACCGTCGATCGCTCCCCAGTACGAAGGCAAAGAAACTCAAGAAGAGATTTTGCGTGGTTTAGGAAAGCTAGTCGGTGATTCGGGATTGTTTGAGCCTCCCGTAACCGAATCGATTCCTTGTGAGCGCGTTTATGAAGTCGATCGATATTTAGAATTTCTCAGCAGCGGCTCACAATACATTGCTTTAGATGCACCAACGCGAGAAGCTTTGTGTGCGGGATTGAAAAATGCGATCAACCAACAATTTGGAGGTAAGATTCAGCTTTTTAACCTTGCTGCTTATCAGATTGCCAAAAAGCACTAGCTATCGACACTGAGATCCAAACGGGAAGCAGTCACGACTAACTAGCGCGAAGTTCACTAAAGCAACAACGATTGCGCCGATTACGACACCTTTCATGAGTGCAAATCTTCGCTGTCGCCAAAAGAAAACAATTAGTGGGACGATGTAGAGCAGTTGCGTGATTCCGATAAGGTAGCTTGCTATAGTCGGCAGAGTAATCGCGTCATAGACCCAATTTGCATTACCAGCAAGGCGCAGCGCTACGATCGTTCCACTAACGAGGAGTACGATCGTAACTATAGCAATCGCTAATAAAACCGATAAAGCGATACCTCGAAACACTCTTCGCCCTTCGTTTGATTGAGACATACAATCAAATTCCAGTTTAGAGGTAAGACTTAGCATTCCAGCTTTGCTGGATATCAGATTGCAAAATAGTAGAATTCGTCAATCATAACTTTGCGTCAGGATAAGTATAAAAAAGACAAAATTGATTAAGGCGACAATAACCGTACCAGCAGCCAACCCTTTCATCAATTGAAATCTCTGCTGCCTTCGTAGAATGATCAGCAGCGGGATGATGTAAAGCAGTTGAGTAATACCAATGTAAATGAAACTAGCGAGACAAACGCCAAAAACCACAAGTGCTGCTTTGTGCAGGTGTAGCCAACTAGATGTGCCTCCAAAATAAGTAATTACGAACTGAAACAGGGGACTCAGTACCGCAGCAAGAGCAATCAGCATCAAGGCGAGAATAAAGAGAACCGAGGGTATTAGAATGGCAAGAGTCACACCTTGCAACACTCTTCGCGGTTCGTTCGATCGAAACATACTGAGTGCTCCAAAAATCTATGCTGTACCAAATTTATAAGCCTTTACCATAATCTTTGAAATGCTTGCATCGTCAGTGAATTATCGATTCTGCACGGTTTAGAACCATAGATGGTCAAAATTGGCTAACGAAACAATTGCTATATTAATGAGCACACATTGTACCAGTGCAGGTCTTTACTGTTGCTGAAAAATAATCAGTGGAACAAGGTATAAAAATTGGGTGTTCCCAACAAAATAAGCTGCGGTATTTAACAGAACCAATGTGCTAGAAGCCCAACTCGCGGCAGGAGCAAGGCGCAGTGTTTGAGGAATTGTCGCGAGAATGAGAACGATTGTAACTATAGCGATCGCTAAAACAATCGGTAGAAAAATCCCGTGAACTGCCCTCAATCGCGTCACTGAGATTGCCTCCATCGTTTTTCGTCAAAAATAATATAACTTTCTGGAGCAGCAGCGTTAATACAAGTATGCCTCAGCAAAGCCCAATCGTTCGACAAGATACATAACTATCGAGCGGAGTGTATTTTTGTAAGTGATTTCATCTAGAAGCGGAATCGGCGGTAAATTGCATCAGTGATTTTAAGGAGACGATCGCATCTTCATAAAGCACCTGTTAGAACTTGTTATAAACCTTTACTACCGCTGAAATCTCATGAAAGGCGCTTAAATTGAACCCATCCTCAATTTAGAGCACCTCATCCTGACAAATGAGGGGTTACACCCTGTTATGCCGAGGAACACTCAGTGGTAAATTGATACGCAAATCATCTAGGTGCGATCGCACAGCGAATTGGACATATGACAAGATCATTTGCAGCATTCGTGAGTTTAGTTTGCTTATTTCTCGGTTCTTGCGGATTTTTGGTGACAACTTCAGACTGTTATGGATCGATCCGAGCAGGAGTCATCAGCATTTTCATGTCAGCCCTCGCTTGGGGCTATCTGAAAATGGTGAATGAAAAACCAATCGGATTCTGGCTGCTGCTCTATCGAAGCGGAATTATAGTCGCAGGCACGATCGCACTGTTCGCGATCGGACGCATCATTGGAGCCGTGCAAACCACAGGCTGTCAAGTCAGTTGATTTTTCAGCGCCGCCCGCAAGTTACCCTGATGCTCATTCAGCAAGCGATCGCTGTCTGTTTTTGATAATCCCGTCCAGTGCATCATCAAAGCAGTCTTGACAGAGCGATCGCTCTTTTCCAATAAGGCTGCGGCTTGTTCTCGCTCCAAGTCTGTCAAGTCGCACAAAATTCGCAAGGCTCGATCGTGCAATTTAGAATTCGTGACCGCAACATCGATCATGCGATTGCCGTAAACTTTGCCGAGTCGAACCATTGTTCCAGTCGAAAGAATATTCAGCGCCAGTTTTGTCACCGTTCCCGCTTTCAATCGTGTGGAACCTGCTAGTACTTCCGCGCCAACTAACAATCGAATATCCACATCCACCGCAATCTGAACTTGTTCTTGAGGCACACAAGCGATAAAAATCGTCGTTGCGCCGCGCTTTCGTCCTTCGGCTAATGCTCCGTGAACATAAGGAGTGGTTCCGCCCGCTGCAATACCAACGACTACATCGATCTCGCTAATTTGCCGATCGACGATCGCCGCTGCTCCTTGATCCGCTAAATCTTCCAGCCCTTCTGAACTTCGCACGAGCGCATCTTTTCCACCTGCGATAATGCCCTGCACCATTTCCGGCGGTGTGCAAAATGTCGGTGGACATTCTGCCGCATCTAACACGCCTAAACGTCCGCTTGTTCCTGCACCGACATAAAACAATCGCCCCCCTTGACGCAGCTTCTCTGCGGTTAAATCGATTGCGTTTGCCAACGGTTCTCGCGCTTGTGCGATCGCGCGAATTGTTTTGGCATCTTCTTGATTGAACACATCAACGATTTCGATCGACGAAAGCTGATCGAGATTGGCACTCACTGGATTGACTTGCTCAGTGAGTAAATGTCCACGCTGTTGAAGTTGCATAACCGTTCGAGAAAAACGCAACCTGTATTCTACCGCTCTATCGCGTACACACAATTCATTTATCGCTCCGCCTCAGTTGCACTTAGGACAGGGGAGCGTCATTGTGACTTGAGCAACGATTCAAACCGATTCGTTTTTCAATCGACATTCCGTTTAGGCTCTGTCTAAACGCTCTAAACGCTCTTCTATCCCAAGACATACCTTTAGCTTAAAAACGCAGTAAACACAAAGTTATACCTTGTCTTTTTGTAAAAACCTTTCATAATGAGTTTCAGGAACACGAACCAATCACTTCTGAATGCGCTCAGCGATACAGATTTATCTTCTTTAAGCATTCAAGACTTTATTTGAATTTGTGTTTCTTAATTGTTGCAAATACGCTTCACCTTTATTCGATTCACAATGGAGTTGGATTCAGCCCTATGTTACAAGGATGGATTCAGATTGCGCTAACGCTACTGATCATCGTAGTGATTACGCCTTTTTTCGGCAGATATATGTTTCGCGTCTACACCGAGCAGCGGACTCTACTTGATCCGATCGTTAACCCGATCGAGAAGTTGCTGTACCGCTCAGTCGGCGTTTCTGGCAAAGAGAATATGACCGGATGGCAGTATTTCAGAGCGATCATTTACAGCAATGTGGTGATGATTCTACTGATCGCTACTATCATCGCGGCTCAGCGCGTTTTACCGCTCAATCCAACTCAAGTCGGTGCGCCGACGTGGGACACGATTTTGCATACGACGATTTCGTTTATCACAAATACAAATCAGCAGCATTATTCAGGTGAAACAACACTGAGCTATGGCAGTCAAATGTTCGGACTTGGCTATCATATGTTCACGTCTGCGGCAACAGGTTTAGCAGTGGGTATCGCGTTCATTCGCGGACTAACGGGCAGACCGCTCGGAAATTTCTACGTCGATTTAATTCGATCGATTACCCGCATTCT
>CAXTDB010000031.1:0-24418 GCA_964242045.1 uncultured Leptolyngbya sp.
AAGAGCATTCAGATTGAGAACGATCGCTGACTAAACGACAGCCCATTTGCATTAGTGCATCTAAGTCGAGATTCCACACTCTCAAACCGTAGCGATCGCTCACGCTCAATAACGCTTTGCCATTAGAACCAAACGCGATTTGTTCGATCGGGTCTTGAGAACCGATCAGCGTTTTCAGAAAGGTTCCGTTCTGCATGTTCCAAAGTCGAATGGTGCGATCGCGTCCACCCGATGCCAAAATTTTCCCATCTGCACTAAAGCTCAGACTTGTCACTGCATCTTCGTGCCCGGATAGCGTTTGAGTGGGAACTGTTTCCCGCTCAGCCTTGGCATCTCCGACTTGCCAAAGTTTGATCGTGTCATCTTCTCCAGCAGACGCGATCGTTTTTCCATCTGGGCTAAATGCCAAATCGTTGATGCCTTGGTTTTTGTCAACGCTGCGAACACCCTGTGCAGCAGAGCTACCGTGATTTCCCAATAGAATCGGATTTTGGCTATCGGGATACCAAAGGTGAATCGTATTCGTGAGCGTTCCAGCGGCGAGAATGCGACCATCTGGACTGAAGCGAATGACGCGAGCGGTGGCGTTGTGTCCCTTGAACGTATCGAGAATTCTGCCTTGAGCGACATTCCAAAGTTTAATTGTTTGATCAGCACTGCCCGAAGCTAGTACTTCACCATCCGATCGAAAACTCAAAGCAGTTACGGCTTGCGTATGTGCGGACAGCGTTTGAATCAAAATCCCTTTCTCGACATCCCAAAGCTTGATCGTTGTATCTTGACTTGCAGACGCGAGCCGTTTGCCGTCTGGGCTAAACACCAGTTGGGTAATCGCCGCTTTGTGCCCTTTAAAGCCTGTACCAAGTTGCTGGAGGTTGCTACCATCGCGCTGCCAAAGTTGAATCGTGTTGTCGGGAGTTGCAACCGCGAATGTTTTTTGATCTGGACTAAAACTTGCATTCGACAGCGAAGTTCCTACAGGGGTGATTGGCGGTTCCGATGCCGCGATCGCTTGCTGCAAAGTTGCGATCGTGCTGATTTTCAAACTTTCAGGCACAAAATTCCAGGGGCGATCGACTTGCTGAAGTTTGCGTCCAGCTTTAAGGGCGGTGGTGAGCGCGTTGGGTTGATTCGCTCCAAGCTGTGTGGTAGCAGCGCTGGATAGATTTTGTACTGCTTGAATCTGCTCGGTGCGAGACTGGTACAATGCAACACCTGTACCGACGATCGCGACGACCCCGAAAATCTTGAGTCCGGTTGTCATCCATTGTCGAGTTTTAGGCTTCTGAGTTTGCTCGATCGTTGTGCTCCACAGATTGTTGGCGGATTCGGTGAGATTACGAGTTGAGCGATCGACGTGCTTTACGGTATTGGCGGCGATGTGGCTCGCTTCGGAAGTGCCTTGTCGATATAAAGCTTGTCCAGAATTTGCGGCTTGATGAATCGACTGATTCAGAGCGCTGAGCTTTGTCGTGAGAACGTTGTGAAGTTGGGCGGCGCGTTGTTTTGATTGAGCGTGTTGAGCGATCGCAAAATTTCCAGCGGCTTGTTTTGCTTGTGTAATCGCGGTTGTTGCTTGTTGCAGTTGCTTTTGGGTCGTGCGCTGAAGCCGCTTGATTCGACGCTGGGTGTCGTTGCGTTTGCGGCGGACAGACTGGACGGGTTTAGTAACGGTTGGCTGAATGGTGCGAATTGGGATTTCAGCGGTCGCGTGCGAAGGCAGAGGTGGAGCGGGTTCAGAAATAATTGGTCCGATCGCAAATTCAACAGGTTCAGAAACAAGCTCTTGGACTGGAAGAATAGGTTCAGAAACCGTTTCTTGAATTGGTGAAATAACAGGTTCAGAAACAATTTCCTGATTCGGTGAAATAATTGATTCGCTCGTTTTAGCAGCAGTTCTCTCGATCGATGGAACAACGGGTTCAATAATAGATTCAGAGACCACTTCTTGAATCGGTTCGATCTTAGGCTGAGCTATTTCAGGTTCTTGAATTGGTGAAACGGCAATTTCTTTAGGCTGCTCGATTACAGTAGGCTTGATCGATTCGGAAACTGTTTCTTGAACGTTTAGAACAATCGGTTCGGGAGCAATTGTTTGAATTGCGGGAATTGCACGTTTCTCGATCGTAGGTGGAATGATCGTGATGTTATCAGGCTGCGGTTTGCGGAGTGAAGCAGAACGATCGAGCGGTGGAGCAATATTGGTCGCTTCGATCTCTGGAAACAGCAGCTCTAGCGGATCTTTCGGTTTAATGCCTAAGACCGTTTGCGCTTGGGCTTGACCAATCCGCGTGGGAGTCTGCGAGATCGCTCTTGAAGAGTAATTTTCTGTGTCGCGGTGCAGCCACTCTAGCTGTTGATTAGTGCGATCGAGATATTGAATGGTGCGATCGTGAACATAGTTCGCTAATACCGAAGCAATCACAACTCCTTGCGGATTTGCCGCCGCGCCGCGCAGTCCTTCGATCAAAAAATGGCTGAAAATCCCATGTCCTAGCTCTGGAAACTTCCACGATTGCTGAGTCCGCTCTCCTCCTCTTCCATTCGGTGCAGCGCAGGAGAGAAGCGCTTGAAATTCTGGATTCTGTGCGGCTTGCTGCTGAAACATTTGAATCAACTGCCCAACCGGATTGTCTAATAGCTCAAGTGCATCCGTCTGCGGAGTCATCCCATTCGCGTGACAAACATCAATCCACAAAATTTGCTGCTTTGCCGCACAGTTTCCCAACAGTCCTAACAGCTTAATCGCGCTTAGTCCGGTTTGCAGCATCGCATCTTTTTGCGTGTCTGCTAAACAAAACACCACTTGCTGCAAGCGGGAATCGAGCGCACCATGTCCGCAAAAATAAATAACAACCGTATCTTCTGGTTTCGCTTGTTCGACGATCGCTTGCAAGCTCGATCGTACTTCGCTTAGCGTCGGTGCAATCGCGTTATCGTGATGCAGCCGGATCGAAGTTTGGGGAAATTCTTGAATGACATCGGCAAACGCATCGGCAAGACGCTGAGCATCGATCGTGGAATATTGCAGAATTGGAAATCGTCGATCGTCATACTGGCTGACTCCAACGAGGAGAACCCACAGTTTCGCTTGTCCAGTTTTGAGCGTAAGTTGCATGTAGATGTTGCGCTAGTTCAGAGTTCGTGACGCGAGATAAATACACCCGATCAGTTCCGCTACATACGTCCGATTGTGACGTATTCGCTCAGGTGAGTCAAATGTTGAGCCAAGACCGCTGACGAAAAATGTCGCTTTCAGGTTTAAATCGATTCAGAGATTCACAAAATTCAGCCGTAGGTAAAGTGCTCGTGAATTTCAAGGTCGATCGCGCTCCGAAATTCACGATCGATGTAGTGCCTTCTAAAGTCGATCGACTTCTAATTCGTCTAGCGCCATTTGCAGCGACATCGGAGCGATCGTCAATCGAGACCTCGCAAATCTGCGCGCATCGCCTTCGGTGTCTAACTTGCGAATAATCTCATCGGGCAACTTTCCAGTCACACCACACCAACGCCCACCCGAAACTGCATTGTCCCGCCGATAAATATTCACCACATAGCCCGGATGAAACAGTTCGATTAGTTTCACACCTTGCCGATTAAAGACGAGATTCTTCAACGCTGCACCATGAATCCCAACAACGACTTTGGCATTTCGCGCGATCGACCATTGTTCGGACATCGAGAAATCTTCAAAGTAAAGCTTCTGAAAGCCATACTTCGACAGCAATTGATCGATCTCGTCTTCATTGAGGATGGATCGAGTTCCCCGTCGCGCTAGAAACACTCGCTCAGGAGTTTCTGGCTGGTATCCTTCAAACTCAAATTGTCCGAACTCGGTGCGGTAAAACGGCTCAAAATCTGGCTCATCATTGTGCGGCGACTTTACAATCAAGGTTCCTGCGACGTGCCGATTTGTACAAATTAGCGGAAAACCTAACAGTTTGTAAGCCTCGATCGCCATTCGATGCGGATTCTCTCGCAGAATCAGCGTGAGGTTGGGAAACTTCGATCGCGCTAACAAGGCTTTGATTGCAACGCAGCCTAAAATATGAGCAATGTTGCCATCTGCCTCATAGCGTGTATCAAAAATGTAGCCTTCGCGCTGTTGAATTGGCGATGCAAACTGTTTGTAAAGTCGCTTGTAGGGATTTCGGACCTGAATGTTGAGCGATCGCGTTGAATCCGAACGAGCGCTAAACTCGATCTCCCGACGTTGTAAACATTCCGCCCGGTGAGCAATCTCTAAAATTCTCGGTTCCCAAGCGTGAGCAAGCCGAGTCGGATAAGTGAAAGTTTTCGCCGCTGGAAGCTCGATCGTCCCACCTGGAATTGTGATCTGCGCGGTCGGATTTGGAGATGCAGTCTCTAACATAGATTAGAAGTTGCTTAGCGCGAATGAAGAATCGTACATTTCTTCGATCATTACTTTCAGACTGGGAATGCGATCGTATTGATGCACCACGGGCACGACTTCACCGTTTACGCGCACTTGCTGATTAATGATGTCGTAAGCTTCTTCTGAGGTTTCGCCCAGCGTCAAAACAATTCCAGAAGCATTATTGTGAAGCTCAACTAACTCTTTTGGTAAATCAAGATGCACTAGCTTATTGTGAACGGCTTGATCCACGACATACGCAGCATGACGCAAAATCTCGCATTCCATCAACGCTAAGTACTTGAGAATAATAGCTGAGGACGCGATCGTCGTTCCACAGCAAAGCGTGGGCTTTCCTATGATTTGTTTCAGCAACTCTGCCCCAAAGACATCTCGAAACCACTTGGTATCCAAATTCTCCTTACCAAACGTCAAGCTTGGATCTTGCATAAACACATTGAGAACATGCGGATTAATTAGATTGAACGGATTGTCCTGAAACACTACATCGCGCGAATCGGTCAACAGGACAGAGCGATAGTTCGGATTCGTTGCCAGATAGTCATGAGCTAAGAAATGGCGGCTACAGATCGGATGAATCCAAGCCGCGACTACATCTCGCTGAATTTGAGCAAAGCCTTCTAACTTCAAAGCTGTTCCCAATTTGAGCAGCAATAACCAAAGGCGATACACAACTTTGAGAACGAAAGTTTTGTGAATTAGGCGAGAGAAATTGGCGATCGGAATCAGCTTAATCTGTAAGCGATCGGCAAGTTCAACATAGCGCGGCTCGGTTGGTTCAGCGAACAATACGATGTCGGTGGTTTCAGTTGGACAAAACCGCCGAGCCGATCGATTGAACCGAGCGTAGTCGTCGAAGTCTAGATTTGTAGCGAGAGAAAGAATGAGATCTTTGGTGGGCATGGTATATTGCCTAAAAAATGTCTGGGGGTTAAGAACGGAACCAGCCAAGACAGATTGATTAGAGTTTTGTCAATATCTCTGATCTTCTTATTAAGAAATACATAATCCTGGTTTGATATCCGGGTGAAAAAAGCTGGATTAGTCCGATCGATTTCGACAAAAAGCAGTTTTCACCGAATCCAGGACAATCTTCAGCCGAATGTTTTGACAACCCAGCCGCTTGTCTCGGTGCGACTTGCCAGACGTTTCTAATCGCTTGATGTGTTAAATTCTTTGATCGTCAAATCAACCGCAAAGCGCTGCGCGCAATAGACTCGAACCAATCAAGTGATTTAATACCCCTTAATTTGCGATCGTCTTGATCTGCTGTGACGATCGCAATCACTTGATCTCGCCGCTTAGATTTCAAGAATTGGCTTCACTCACATTTTAGCGATGAAGGCTAAATTCCTAATGCTTCAATCCTTGTTCTGTGGCTTCACTTCTTGAGCAAAATTCTGGAATCGTCGCATCAAGTACGCCACCCCAAAATCCCCGCTCGGATGCTTCTCTAGCACTTCTGCTAACTCAAACACTCGATTTGCCAACTCGACTCCTAATCGATCGATCGTTGCCTGTTTCTCGATCGCTAAATGTTCTCGCTCTCGCGATAAAGTCTGCCACTCGCTTGAAAATAACTGCTCGATCGCCACGTGCAATCCCAGTGTTTCAAGCGCATCCCATTCCCCGCGATCGCACCAAATCCCCCCACAGCTTAAACACCGTTCTACATAAAAAGGCGCTTTCATGCCGACTTTGGCGCGCGCAAGATAGCTACCACAATCAGGGCAAAGCGCGGCTTTCGCGTCGAGCGGAGACTGCACAAATTCGACATCGATCGCGTTTGGAATCAGTTCTGCAACGGTTTTGGGACGAGACCGCTCTGCTTGCCATGCCTTGTAATTTTCGGATGGAATCCAGGTTCCTTTACAATCAGGACACTGTTTCACCGATAACGCCTCGGTTAATGTGCCATCGGTGAGCGTAATTTTTCTCTCTTTGGGGCACTGCATCGCGTCATCTCCAACCCAACGTTTCTTATTTAATCAGGCTCGGTCGCTAAAATTGCAGTGCAATAATTTGCCAGTAATTTTATGCGATCGCGAATCTGCCCGATTCGATTCGCGATCGTTTCGGTTTGTCGCGCCGTTTGCAGAAACATTGCATCCACACTCAGCAAGCGCATTTGTTTATTGACTTCGACTAAAACCGAATGCGTTTGGTAGTCGTCGGACTGAATCGGCTGGATTTCTTTCTGGAAAAATTTCTGTAGCGATCGTAGCGTTTGATCAAGTTTGCTGCGATCGAGATCGGTTGAATCGAGCATTTGATCGAGGGAATCGATCGTGATTTGGAACAATTGAAAGTGTTCTACTTGGTTCTCTGTTAACATATATGAACGTGCTAAATTCAGTAGAAAAACGGGGATCGCTCAATATACAAGACTTACGTGAAATAATGTTTCCGTAGAATGTTGAAAATCTCGGTGTAATTTCGATCCAAAACCGTTGACATCGTGTAAAGTACTGCTTCAAGAACCCGATTTTCACTTGGGTTCAAGGCGATCACAAAATTTTCAAACAACTCAAGATTTCCGCCAAGAAACGGATCGCCATTGATAGAATGAGCGTTACGATTGTCTTAACAAGTTTAAGACAAACCCTCTATTTTCACCCGGATTAGCTCGATCGCGAGACGATTTCAAGGACTTTCTTCCTGTGAAATTTTTTCTCGCAGTTTGCTCATTCTCAATTTCAAATTCAACGTCTAGCAGTTAGGAAAGCTCCTCATGCTAGACTCATTTTCTATTCGTCGGCTCTTTTGTATACAGCTATACATTATTCATTTTCTTAATTGTCTTATCTAAACCTGCACTCTAGTCACGCAAATCAGCATGAATGTAGCGGCATCCATCCCCACCCTTGACTTTGCTTTACCGGATTGGTTGCGTGAGTGTTTCCTTAAACGCTCCGACGAATCCCAACTCGATCGAGATTTAATCTGCCGCGCCTTTGAGTTTGCCTATCAACTACACGAAGGTCAAAAACGCGCCTCCGGTGAACCCTATATTGCTCATCCGGTCGCCGTTGCGGGGATTTTGCGAGATCTTGGCGGTAGTGGCGTAATGATCGCCGCTGGCTTTCTGCACGATGTCGTTGAAGATACCGAAGTTTCTCCCGAAGAAATCGAGGAGCGCTTTGGTTCTGAAGTTCGATGTTTGGTCGATGGAGTGACGAAGCTTTCAAAGTTCAACTTCTCTAGCAAAACCGAGCGACAAGCAGAAAATTTCCGCCGAATGTTTCTGGCAATGGCGCAAGATATTCGCGTGATCGTGGTCAAACTTGCCGATCGACTTCACAATATGCGAACTCTGGAGCATCTCCCACCAGAAAAACAACAGCGCATCTCGCTCGAAACTCGCGAAATCTTTGCACCGCTCGCGAACCGTTTAGGTATCGGCAATATTAAATGGGAACTCGAAGATCTTGCGTTTAAGTATCTTGAGACCGAAGCTTATCGAGAAATTCAGAAATTGGTGTCAGAAAAGCGCGCCGATCGAGAAGCAAGACTCAGCGAAGTGGCAGCCACATTTAAGCGCCGCCTCGATCAAGTGGGGGTAGATTGTGTTGAAGTCAGCGGGCGACCAAAACATCTGTATGGCATTTACCAAAAAATGCAGCGCCAGCAAAAAGGATATGAGCAAATTTACGATGTTGCGGCTGTCCGAATTATCGTTAGAAATAACGACGAATGCTATCGCGCCTTAGCGATCGTGCATGATACGTTCCGTCCGATTCCCGGACGCTTCAAAGACTACATCGGCTTGCCTAAACCGAACCGTTATCAATCGCTGCACACGGTCGTAATCGGGGAATCAGGTCGCCCCTTAGAGGTTCAGATCCGAACGCTGGAAATGCACCATGTCGCAGAATACGGGATTGCAGCGCATTGGAAATACAAAGAATCTGGCGGTTCTAACGCTCAGTTAAACAGTGACGACGAGAAGTTTACTTGGTTGCGTCAACTGCTCGATTGGCAAAACGACCTCAAAGACGCGCAAGAATATCTAGAAAGCATCAAAGACAATCTGTTCGATGGCGATGTCTATGTATTCACGCCGAAAGGAGAAGTCGTTTCGCTTAGTCCGCGATCGACTCCGGTTGATTTCGCGTATCGGATTCATACCGAGGTGGGAAATCACTGTGCAGGCGCGAAAGTGAATGGTCGAATCGTACCGCTCGATACACAGTTACGCATGGGCGATATCGTCGAAGTCATGACCCAGAAAAACGCCCGTCCGAGTTTGGACTGGCTGAATTTTGTGGTGACAACGGGCGCGAGAAACCGAATTCGGCAGGCATACAAACGATCGCATCACGACGAAAATGTATTACGCGGTCGCGACATGCTCGAAAAAGAACTTGGTAAGAACGGGTTTGAATCGTTGATGAAGTCGGCTCCGATGTTAGCTGCGGCAGAACGGTGTAACTATCACAGCGTTGAAGATTTCGTTGCGGCAGTGGGATATGGCGAGATTACGTTAAATCTCGCGCTCAACCGCATCCGCGATGCGGTCAAAGCGCAACAGTTACTTTCCCAACCTGCGCCTGTCTCATCGGATAGCTTGACAAACGATTTGGCTTTGTTGCCGTCTGCACCGAGAGCCGTACCTGCACCTTCTACGAAATACCCGATCGCTGGAGTTGAAGGCTTGCTGCACTACATGGCAGGCTGTTGTCATCCGCTGCCTGGAGAATCGATTATCGGAGTCATTACCCGCAGCAATCGCGGTATCTCGATTCATCGCCAAGGCTGTCCGAACGTTGATCCGGTTCCGGGCGATCGCTTAGTGCCTTTAAGCTGGAATCCAACTACACAAGTTTCTGGGCGCGCTCAAACTTATCCGATCGATATTCAAATTGAAGTCATCGATCGCGTTGGTGTTCTCAAAGACATTCTTTCTCGCCTCACTGACAATAATATCAACGTCAGAAATGCTCAAGTCAGAACCTTCCCGGATCAAACCGCAGTGATTGATCTGGGGATTGATATTTGTGATCATGCTCAGTTAGAGCGAACGTTTGTTCAGATTAAAAAGATGACGGATGTCCTGAATATGCGGCGCGTGACTCAGATCGATGAAAACTAGAGTTTCTATACCTGAAGAAAAATTCACATAATCGAAATATTACTTAAAGAAACAAGAAAACCCTGACATCTTCAGGCTTTCTTTCGATCGAACTTTATTTTTCAATGCCATACTATTTGGACAGCTTCGGAATGCAAAATCTCAGCCTTTAGATAGTTGCAGCCGAACTTGTTCTACTCCAAACACAGATTACTCGACCCCTGGCATGAATTATTCCTCCGATCGGTTCCCTTGGTGGGACTATCTGAATCAGCACTTATTTGACCATGAGCGCCCGTTTGTCTGGAATTTAGAAAAGTTTTGGCACATCCATCGCGTTCAGAAACTAGAGCGATGTTGGGAGCGATCGGAAGTGCATCTTCTAGAACACTGCTGGCGACAAGAAACCGACGAGAAAAATACATAGACTGCACGTTTCAATCATAGAAGAAGTCCGGTTTTTTTGAAGAGCCGGACTTTTTTCGCGTTTATGGCTGTCTCCAACGTTTCGCAAACTCATCGAGAACCGACTTTGGGATTTGAGTCTGGAGCCATCTCAACGCGGCATCTTGATGGGCTGCGCCTCGGTAAGATTTACCGACATTGACTAAATCGATCGGTGCAGGAGTAGGGGTTGGGGTGGGAGTTGGCACAGGAATAGGGGTTGGGGTTGGGGTGGGAGTAGGATTGCCTGCTTGCAGTGCTGCCCAAGTTGCAGCACCGACAATTCCATCAGCAGCTAAATTTCTCGACTTTTGAAATGCTATCACTTGAGCCTTGGTTTTTGGTCCAAAATCTCCGTCAGGCGTTCCGACATCAAATCCCCGTGCTTCTAACAGCTTTTGCATTTCTTGCACGACATTGCCTTCAGAACCTTGTCTCAGCGGAATTCGTCCTTTGAGCAGCTTTTGTAACCCATCTAAATTGCCGTTAAAGTTATTCAAATCGACGTTGCCATCAACTCCGCGCAGGACTCCCGATTCTGAGTATTGATGAAACGTCCAGCTTCCCCAAGGCGCGGGAACATACGGTGAACTGCTGCCAAAATTTGCCACCCACAGTGGGTAGGTTGCAAACTGCTTCGGACTGCCCAGCTTATCTTCCCAAAATACGGGAAACGTATAGAGAATCGGTCTACGTCCGGTTTTTGATTCAACGATCGACAGCCATTGCAGCGCTCGATCGATGACCGCTGATGCACTCAAGCCGTCGTCGATTTCCAAATCGAGAACCGCAGGCAGATCAAAAGCCTCGATCGTTTGCACTGCTTGAAGAAAGTTATTGGCTTGAACGGCTGGATCTTTGCCGGGACGAAAGAAGTGATACGCTCCTCGGACAACCCCGACCGATCGCATTACTGCCCAGTTGCGCGCGAATTTATCGTCTTTGCTGCTTGCTCCTTCGGTCGCTTTGACAAATCCATAAAAAATATTTTGACTTGCAACCGTTGCCCAATCCACGTCTCCTTGATATACCGAAACATCAATTCCTTGTAGAGCCATAATTCAAACCTCTAAACCTTGCCTTTATACATTCACGATCGAGTGTCAGGATTTCCCAAGTTTGCCTGAGAACATTTGAAGATACGATTAAATTGATTGACGAATTCGATGGCTGAGAATCCGATTTCCGCTGGAACTGAGATGGATGTGATCGCGATAAAGATTCTGGAACGATTCAGCCTTGAAAATCGCTAAAAAATCGATGAATTGAATCTGTTCTGTCTGCGTCATTTCTGTCAATCGCTGCCGTGCTGTTATTTCGTAGTCGCGCGATCCGGGGGGTGTCAATTCCCGGAGTAATGGAGTCATCGCTAAGACGAATTTTGCTTGATTTTGATTCGCAATGTCGCGAATTTGCCGAATCGCAGCGAGATTGATGCCGACTCGATCGCCTGATTCTGCTTGAATCTTTTTCAGTTTAGGCGCGGGTAAAAGATAGCGATCGACGACTTCACCGATCGCGCTGAATGGTTTGCGATCAGGATAATTGCGATCGCGTCCAACTCCAAGCGAGGTCGGCTGTGTACCAAATAAATCATCGGTGTTAATTACTAAAACAATCACATCAGCGTTAAACGTTCCAAATCGCTTGAGATAAGCGAGTTCGTTCCGGGGCGACCACGAATTCGCAGAGGCATTGAGAACTTCTAGAGAATGATCGCTCGATCGAGCAATTAACTCTGAAACGACATCTTTTTGATCCGTCCACCAACCGCCATTAACGATCGAATCTCCGATCATCAAAACGCGCTTTGTGCCGATTTCGGGTTTGGGGGCGAATGAGCGCGATCGCATCGAATACTGATTAATCTCGATTCGGTTGCCAAATCGCCGCACCGACTGATTTGGAGCAAGCAAGTAGCCGATTTCGGCATCCGCAATATAAAGCAGCGGATTACCGAAACCAAAGAGAAGTCTAAGGGCGATTTCGAGAAGAATGAGCGCGATCGAGAGCGTTACGATCGCAAGGACGATCCAATTCATCCGGGGTCTGTGTAATTTGCTTTACCATCTTGACCGCTCCCGGCTGAATTGATGCAGAAATTCTGTCTCCTTGAAAATCATTACTTAGGCTTATGGTGAATGAAAGATAAAATAATGCTTGAGAAAGAAGAGACAACAAAAATTCCTGATTAGGCTTGAGTTAATCACCGAGTCATTGTGTTGGAGCGTGTCAAATTATGTCAGACCTGAATCGTGGCATTATGAAATTTGAAGGTGCAGATAGTCCGATCGTCGTTGGAGCTTCTGCTACCCTAATTTTAGGAAGCATTGCAGTGCTGATTTTCTGGGCACTTAAATCTGCATACTTGCTGGGTTAGGCTTGATTTACTCAAAGATTCCAAAGAGCTTACAAGCTGTAGGCTCTTTTTTAATCGGTTAGAAGTGCGGATAAGCGATCGAACATGCGCTGATTCTCGCCCTCGGTTCCGATCGTGATTCGCAATCCGCCACCCGTATGCCGGATAATCGTGCCTTGCTGTCTTAAACGATCGCAGAGTTCGGCTAAATTCGCTGACGATCGCGCATAAATAAAATTCGCGGCACTGTCCCAAATCTGCAAATTCGGAAGCTGCTTTAATCGTTGCTCTAACTGCGATCGCTGATTTAGCAATTCTGCAACGACCGTCAAAAGAGAATGCCGCTCTGATAAAGCAAGACGGGCGGCAGCGATCGAGAAGCTTGGGAGATTAAACGGTAATCGCATCTTCTCTAAAGCTTCGATCAGTTCGGGATGAGCGATCGCGTATCCGACTCGATGCGCCGCTAATCGAAACGCTTTAGAAAACGTTCGCAGAATCACCCAATTTGGATGCTGCGACAATTCGCCTGCAAGTGTGGTCTGGCTGAACTCGAAATACGCTTCATCAATTACAACTAGGATAGTTTGCGGTAAACCTCGCAGCCATTGAATTTCTGCTTCTGTCAGCGCGTTTCCGGTCGGTGAATTCGGATGCACCACAAAAACGACTCGGATTGGATTTGTCTCGCTGCCTTTGGCACACGCGAGCGTGACTGCCGTCTGTGCCGCGCTCAGATCGATCTCGAAATTAATCGGAGAACGATCGACACTAACCACCGGAATTCCTAACGTTTTCGCCAGAATTCCATACATCGAAAAGGTTGGATTCGCGACAAGGATCGAGCCTTCTCCGTTGAGGCAAGTAGACATCAATAGCGATCGAATTAATTCATCCGATCCATTGCCAACCGAGATATTTGCGTTTGTAAATTCAGAATGTGCGGTTTCATTAACGTATTGCGCGATCGCGTCTTTCAGTGTCAAATATCCGCCATCAGGATATCGATTCGATTCAATCTCGTGCCAACTCCAAGCGAGTTTCCGCTTCAGTTCTTCTGGCAGATCATACGGATTTTCGTTCACATCTAAGCGATCGGGATGATCAAGATGCGAATTATCTGTGTGTTGGGTGTTATATGCTGCGAATTGAGCCAGATCAGAGCGAATAAACTCAAGCATGATCGAAAAAACAAGAGAGTTTGGCAGAGATACTGAGTCTACCAAACTCTCTTGTTCTACGCGGGATAAATCCGCAATCGGCGATTCGGTTCTTCGCCAAAACTGCGCGACTTTAAGCGGTAATGCTCGACTAATTCGTGCTGCATTTTTCGCACCGTTGCCGATCGTGGCAGCAATTCCACAGGCTGTCCTTTCGGAATCACAATCTGTTCGACTGCTAACCGTGCTTCTTCGAGCGCTTCGATCTCGTCTTCATTATCTCCCCGCACAATTAGACTTAGCTCTGCTTCGCCCGGTGCGCCCGGTTCATCCATATTCAGCACTCGCCTGAGCGCGATCGCAATCTGCGGCACACTGTTCGATTTAACCGTGTGAATCGGAATCTGGCGGGTTTTTGCTAAATGGCGCAGTTTCGCGTGGTTTTTCACGTGCGATCGCAGTGCTAACACCGCATCAGCTCCATCCATGTCTTTTGTCAACAATACAGGTAGATTCAGCGTTTGAATTACTTGATCTAACTGCTGCCGACTCACACCATACGGATAAACGTGCAGCGGCAACTCCTCACCGTTTGGACCCGGAAACGACTCGGCTTCTATCGTGTCAAAACTGCGACCCAAAGACTCATCGAGCATTCGTTCAAACGATTGCTGTTCGGGAGTCAGCGATCGCACATTATTTTGGCTACTGGCGACCGCTTTCATTCGACCCGACGATCGCCAACCTCGTCCTTGACCCGTGTAGTAGTTGCCAATTTCAGGAACGGCTTGCGGCCGGGTTTTCGGTTCAGGCGCAACGGGCGTTTCGTGCGTCACCGTGATTTTGCCTTCTTCGTCGGTGGTGCGGGTTTGAGGGCTAGGCTGTCTGCCGCGTAAAAGAATATCGATCGTATCCGAGACTTCTTCGTGTACAACCCACTTCTGCCGCTCCATCATTTCGACCGCGATATCGAAAGTCGGCGGTGCTTTGCGTTCAAGAACACTTTTCTGTGTGCCTCGTCTGCGCGCTTCTTCGTCACCGAGTGTTACCGATTGAATTCCACCGACTAGATCCGAAAGCGTTGGGTTTTTAATCAGATTCTCTAACTTATTGCCGTGTGCCGTTCCAACCAGTTGAACTCCGCGTTCTGCGATCGTTCTTGCTGCCAGCGCTTCGAGTTCGGTGCCAATCTCATCGATCACGATGACTTCAGGCATGTGATTCTCAACCGCTTCGATCATGACTTGGTGTTGCAATTCAGGACGCGCTACCTGCATTCGACGAGCGCGACCGATCGCTGGATGCGGCACATCTCCATCGCCTGCAATTTCATTGGAAGTGTCAATGATTACAACGCGCTTATCGAGTTCATCCGCCAACACCCGCGCAATTTCCCGCAGCGCCGTTGTTTTACCAACTCCAGGACGACCGAGCATCAGAATCGATCGACCACTTTCAACCAAATCGCGAATCATCCCGATCGTGCCAAAAATCGCCCGTCCAACGCGACAAGTTAACCCGATCACTTCACCGCGACGATTGCGAATCGCGCTAATTCGGTGCAGCGTTTTCTCAATTCCAGCGCGATTGTCGCCGCCAAAATCTCCGACTTTTCTCGTGCTTTCTGCCAAATCTTCTTTCGTAATCGGCGTTTCAGACAGATACTCAGCCTTACCAGGGAATCGAGCTTCAGGGAAGCGTCCTAAGTCCATCACGACTTCGACCAAGCGATCGAGCTGGGGATGTTGCACTAAGCGATCGCGCAAATGAGTCGGAAGGATGTCTAATAACTTCGTTAAATCGTCGGTGGTTTGCATCCGGTTTTCATCTGTAGCGGTCAATTCTCGGTCTGGTGAGAAGCGAGAATCAGGTTGAGCGAAAGGAACGGAACTTTGTTCTGCCATGTGTTCTGAGTCTGGGAGAAGAAGACAGAGAAAACTGTCTTGTGATTAGGTTAGGGGATCTTGATTTCTCTCTGGTGTATGTTAAATCACTTGTAAGACACGATTTGGTGATTTAATTTGATTAACCAGCGGGGCAGCAAGTTCAACAGCTTGCCAGAGAAGATCAGGCACAGTTTCGATTGTGCAGTGTGGAACAGTCGATCGACGGCTCAAGGGCATCATCTCCATCGCTTCTAATTGAGTGAGGACGGGTAACAGTAGACTCCGAGCGTAACTACCGTAAGCAATTCCAGAAACCCATCTTGAAACACCTGTCCTATTACTATTGTGCAACATTCCCATCAGTTCTAACTTTGGTACAGTGTGCCAATTTGTGCCTCCTGCGAGTTGAATATGTCCAGGTATGCCTGTGGCAAGAACTTTTTCACCTAATTTCACGCAGGCGCGGGTTGCTCCATCGCCAATATCTCCGCTCATCGGTCGCCCGTCCGTCTGCCAAATCAATTCACACGGCAGCGGGTTGATCAATTCGTACAGTGACCAAAGATATTCGATCAAACCGTCTCCATCCGGGCAGCTAATTGCAACAAGCTTCAATCGATCGACCCAAGGCGCGATCGCGTTCCACAATCTTTGGAAGTCCTCGAATCGCCCGACTTGCGTATGCAGTTCGATCGCATCAATTCCTGCTTGCAGCAACATTGGCGAAATCACTTCGGGCGCATAAACGTACGATCGCGTTTGAATCTGCTCGATTGGACAAATCGGCACACAGCGACCGCAGCCATAACAGCGATCGTCGATCACACCAGACTGCGCGATTGCTTGCGCCGGACAAATCGATTCACACGGTCTTGAGCAATCAGGCGGACAAATCGCTGGATCAAATTCTGCTTTACGAAAGTGCGGATCTTCGCCATCGTTGAGGCTGACCATCAGCCAAGGAAGTGACGGACTGTAGCCCCGATCGCGCGCTTCATCTGATAATTGATTCGCGATCGCGAATGCTTCTCGTGCGGTGGAAACGATCGCGGGATCTGCGGCGACATCAACACAATCTGCCCCGGCAAGCGCATACACCAAAGCGAGGGTGCGAATGGCAGGAAGATGCTGGAAACTGGCTCCACAAATCAGTTTGAACCAGTGTCCTTGTTGTAGCGATCGTCGGGGCGAATAAAAATCTATCACTCTTCTATGCTAATGCGATGAATGTGATTTTTGACGATTAATTTCTAGTTGACTTGCGTAACCTTGAAATTATTACTCCACAAGAACGGTAATTATAGTTGTGAGGAATCGAAGCAGGTGAGGACGTGAGCGATTTATCGACGGAAGAAATCTATCGGGAAGTTGGCAACATCATCTGTAGATTCAAGCTTTATGAATGTGCTGAGTGCGCTGAAGCAATTTTAGAATGGCTGGATACGCTAGGGATTAAGAGGACGCTGATGCGCTTAAGAACCAAATACAAAGACGAAGATTTCATTGTCAGCGATCGTTTAACGAAACTTGGCGTATCAGACTCAATTACAAAAAACGGCATTCATTATGGCATCAGCGTTCGAGGACAAGTATTTGACAATTTATCCCCAACTGGTCTGCAATTAGAAGACTGGATCAAGGATTTTCACTCCCCAAGTGAAGAATTCATCATTGAAGAACTAGATAGCTTTTGCAAACCGTTTGAAGTGTAGTGAATCAGATTATGACTGGATTGTTTGAAATCTTGAGCAAAATCAAAGCACGACCAGGAATGTACCTCGGCAATCCCTCGGTTGACAATCTCTTTATGTTTTTAGCTGGGTATAAGACCGCGCGGCGAGAACTGAGTATTGAACCGACTGAGGCAGAACTTAAGTTTTACGGGGACTTTCAGCCCTGGCTACAGGAGAAATTCAACATTAGAACAAATAATTCTTGGGCAGCCTTGATTCAATTTCATTCAGTGAATCAGAAAGAGGCTTTCGATCGCTTCTTCGACCTGCTAGACGAATTTCGCCAATTGAGCGAACTGCAAGACTCGATCGAGACACCAAAACCACTAAAGGTCAGTTGATGCACGCTTTTGCTGCTGTCGAATTTGTTTATGCTAATGCGACGAGAGGAATTCTTGGCAGAATTTTTTGTGATCCTACTGGTGCCCTGAATGAGCGTTTTACCGAATGGACGGGAAATCTATCAATACAAACCCACCGGAACCTTAAAGACTTCATAATTGAGCGCGTGAACCTACTGAGTGTTTTGAGTTCGAGTTTCGCGGATACGATGGGTTTGTTGCGGAAATAACGGACGAATGCGCCATCCGTGACCCACGATCGTCGGGAAATGTACCTCTATGGCTCAAATGGCAACCCAAATTCCCCCCGTTCGCAGCGTCGATGTGAAGCTCGATGTCGAATTGCGAAAAGTCTTCAAAGTGTACAACGGTGAACCCGCCGTTCGCGGCATTGATTTGGGGATTCGACGCGGCGAGTTTTTCAGTATTTTGGGTCCGTCTGGCTGCGGCAAAACGACCACACTGCGAATGATTGCCGGATTTGAACAGCCCTCAGCAGGTGACATTTTGATTCGCGATCGCTCAATGCTGAATGTTCCACCATACAAACGCCCCGCGAATACGGTGTTTCAAAGCTATGCTCTATTCGGACACATGACCGTTCGGGAGAACATTGCATTCGGATTGAAGATTCAGAAATGTTCTCGATCGGAGATTCAAGATCGAGTCAGAGATGCCCTGAAATTAGTCAAGCTTGAATCGCTCGCGAATCGATTTCCGACTCAACTCTCAGGCGGACAACAGCAACGAGTCGCAGTCGCGCGCGCATTAGTGAATCGTCCGGCGGTGTTGCTGCTTGATGAACCTTTAGGAGCTTTGGATCTGAAGTTGCGAAAAGAAATGCAGGTTGAACTTTCGACACTGCATCGGGAATTAGGCATTACCTTTGTGATGGTGACGCACGACCAAGAAGAAGCGCTGTCATTATCCGATCGCATTGCCGTGATGAATTTAGGCAAGATTGAACAAGTCGGAACGCCAGAGCAGATCTACGATCGACCCTCAACCCCATTCGTTGCAGACTTTATCGGAGATACAAATCTTCTGCGCGGCAAGATCGAAGGCGCACATCCTCAAACGCTTTGGATCAGAACTGAGACTGGAATCAAACTAACGGTACAGCAGAATCCGGCAAGTCCAGTAACATCAGGTTGGGTGATGGTAAGTGTCCGCCCTGAAAAGATTCAGATTTCCTCAGCGCCATTTGCGGATGCAATCAATTGCTTTGAAGGTCGATTGCAGGATGTGATGTATCTAGGAACGCATGTGCATTGTTTAGTGCAGCTAAAATCGGGCGATCGCATCACAGTCCGACAACTGACCGCACTAGAGCTACCCAATGCAAACACTCCCATCTATGTACATTGGAATGCAGCCGATAGTTTAGCGTTACCTGAATTGTAGGAGGTGCAAATGTTGTATCCTCGTCGTCGATTTTTGAAAACTGCCGCAGCGGGACTGTCTGGATTTGCGCTGTCTAGCTGTGGTTGGACGCTCGCGAAAGTTCAGACCGATCGCGCGATCGCCACTTCATCCGATGAACTGCACATCTATACTTGGGCGAACTACATTGATCAAGAATTGATTGATACGTTTCGCACTAAAACTGGAATCAAAGTAACCTTTGATGTGTTCGATTCCAATGAAACAATGTTAGCGACCTTCCAAGCAGGTAAAGCGGGTATCTATAGCATCATCTATCCGTCTGACTATAAAGTGACTCAGATGATCAAGCTCGGTTATCTGAGCGAATTAGATCATTACCGTCTAGAAAGCTTACGAAATCTACTGCCACGATTCCAGCAAACCGTTCATGATCCGGGAAATCGCTACAGTATTCCGGTGAGTTGGGGAACAACGGGACTGCTTTATAACAGTGAAAAGATTACGAATGCTCCGACCGATTGGAACTATCTTTGGGAGAATAAAGAAAAGCTAAATCGCCGCATCACATTGATGAATGATGTACGTGAAGTGTTAGGGGCAACACTACGATCGCTCGGTTATTCCTACAATTCCAAAAATCCAACTGAACTGAAGAAAGCTTACGATCGCTTAGAAGAATTAAAGCCTGCGATCGCAACGTTTACCACCGATGCTTGGCGCGATCAGCTATTGGCAGGTGACTTATTGATGTCGATGGTTTATTCGTCCGATGCTGTGCTTGCCATGACTCAAAACGCAAAATTGAAATATGTGATTCCTGCAAGTGGCACATCGGTTTGGAGTGATACGATGGTGATTCCAAAAACGGCTCCAAATCCAGATGCCGCTTACGCTTGGTTAGACTTTATGCTTCAACCCGAAGTAGCTGCGAAACTAACAGAGCGATTGTCTTTTGCTACGACAAATCAGGCAGCGATCACGAAACTTCCTCCAGCATTACAATCAAATACCAGTCTATTTCCGTCGATGACAATGATCGAGAAATCCGAGTCGATCGCGCCGCTGGATCGAGAGGTTCTGGAGAATTACGATCGCTACTGGACAAAGTTAACGAGTAGCTAACGCACGATCGCTTCTGGTTGCTCAATTCGTCTCGGAACCTCATACGTCCAGAAATCTGATGCGAGTTCAGTATTTGGAAAAATGGCGCGCGCTTCAGCCAGGAGATCTCGAAGCTCGATCGCATTCCCCGGTGCATATCGCGGACTAAAATGCGTCATGATCAGCGTCTTCACTTGCGCCAATAGCGCGGTTTGAGCCGCCATTGTCGAAGTTGAATGCAATCGCTGAAAAGCAAGTTCTGCATCCTGGTGCGCGAAGGTTGCTTCGTGGATTAACACATCGGCATCATGGGCAAGCTCGATCGCACTTTCACAAAATACGGTATCAGTGCAGTATACAACCTTACGCCCGATCTCCGTTTCACCGCAGAGGGTTTTTCCATCGATCGTCCTTCCGTCGGCTAACGTAACGGTTTCACCCCGCTTCAATTTTCCATAAATCGGACCCGACGGAATTCCTAATTCTTTCGCAATTTCAGCCTTGAAATGTCCTGGACGATCTTTTTCAGCCACCCGATACCCGAATGCTGGAACGCGATGCTTGAGTAATGTGCAAGTTACTGTAAATTCTTCATCTTCAAACACCAGTCCAGGACTTACGGCGTGAAATTTCACCGGATACGAGAAATGCGTCTGCGAATAGCGCTTACCCGCTTTGAGATATTGATCCAACTCAGGCGGGCCATAAATATCGATTTGCTCTGGATTTCCCGCGAGTCCACAGCTTGCCAACAGTCCCATCAAGCCAAAAATGTGATCGCCGTGAACGTGAGTGACAAAAATTCGGCGAATCTGGCTCACTCGTAGATCGCTCTTGAGAAACTGATGTTGCGTTCCTTCTCCACAATCAAACAGCCACACCTCAGACCGCTGTGGCAAACGCAGCGCGATCGCGCTGACATTCCTTGATCGGGTCGGAACTCCAGAACTCGTGCCTAAAAATGTGATCTGCACCAACTCACCTGAATTCAATACACTATCTTCATACTGCCACAGGAACTTGCTCCACACCGAGGCGGTCAGAGCCAAGGAACGATGAAATTTAGATTGAGATGCGCGTGATTCGGATTACAGGCAAAACAAAGTCACGTATATTAACAAATGTTAGAAATTTCGCAAATCGTGGCAACTTGATCCAGAACGCTTGGCGTGACCGCTGTTAGTTGTTAGGTGAAAACTCCTTAGTGCAATGGTAAATCAGATGAATCCTCGATCGCTCCTTTCGTTTTTCACCTCGATTCCAAAATCCTTTGGATTCGCGCTTTTAATTTGGGCGGCTGCAATGCTGTCTGCTCGTGCTGCAAATGCTGTCGAGGTGCGAGTTGCGATCGAACAAAATGTGCCGCAAGTGAATGTCGGTAGCTCAGGCAATGCCCAAGTTCTTGATGGTTCCGGTCGCGTTGTCGGTGAAATTCAAGCGATGAATGGTTTTGCAGCGCAGGCGAAAAATGGCGGAGTCGCCTTAGATAAATGGCTATCTGGCGCGATGTGGATTGTGCCGAAGCAACCCGCCGATGTGGTTTGGATTGGAAGTCGCTGGTATCGCGGTCGAGTCTACCTCGTACCTACGGGCAAAGGAATTACCGCTGTCAATTATGTGGATTTAGAGCAGTATTTGGCGAGTGTTCTTGGCAGTGAGATGAATGGCAATTGGCCGCAAGAAGCGCTGAAAGCTCAAGCGGTCGCGGCTCGCAGCTATGCTGTTTACAAACTTCAAGGCGCAAAAAGCAACGTAAATCAAACCTTTGATCTTGGCGATACGGCGCAGTGGCAAGTCTACAACGGAGTTCAGTCCGAATCGACGGGGACTCAGCAAGCAGTTCAGGCTACGGCTGGACAGGTTTTGGTGTACCACAACCAAGTGGTTGAAGCGTATTTCCATTCTTCGGCTGGAGGCTGTACAGAAGGCTCGGAAAATGTGTGGTCAGAGCCACTGCCCTATTTTCAATCGCGCCAGGTCGGGTTTGATGATGGGACACCTGTTAGTGAATGGTCGAAAACGTTTTCTGCCAGTGAACTGAGTAGCCGTTTTGGTGTAGGCAATATTCAGCGCATCGAGTTTTCAAAAACAACTCCTGTCTGTGGGCGCGTGACAGAAATGAAGATTGTGGGCGATCGTGGAGCTAAAACCTTCAAAGGTGCCGAGGATGTTCAGGCTGCACTCGATTTGAGAAGTGCGTTGTTTAAAATGACTGCTCAACCGATCGCAGGTAAAGCAGGTGGGAAATCAGCGGTTCAATATGTGGTTAATGGACGCGGTTTTGGGCACGGTGTTGGTATGAGCCAGTGGGGAGCCTACAATATGGCGCGCAAGGGCATGAAGTATAACGAGATTTTACCTCAGTACTACATTGGAGCCGGGCTGACCACACTCGAACTGACCACAGCCGGTCAATAACTGATTAAAGAACTCCAAATCTTAAGGACTTGGAGTTCTGGCTTAATCTTTTTCTTCTAATCGACGCTGCCATTCAGCATCAATCTGATTTGATCGCTCGATGTCTTGTTCGATCAAATCTCGATCGGTGGAGTAAATCAAATCTGTTTGTCGAATCACCGTTTCCGCCGCGAATTGTTGAGCGTACGCAAGTTTCTGCTGCACGATCGTATCCGCTTGAGCAATCCGTTTTGCCCGCATTTCTCGCTCTGTGTTTCGCTCTAGAATCTTCTGATTGCGCCCTTTAATAAAGAAGTAGCGAATGGTTGGAGTCAGAAGATACGCGGCACTATAACCGAGTGAAACAAATGCGAGCGCTTTTAGCAAGGCGACTCCTGCTCCAGCAATCATCGAAGTAAGGACGATCGCTAAAATCAACAGCACAACTCCCAAACTTGCCGCTAAGGTAATTTGTCCAGAACTGGCTTTGCTGAATTGATAAAGCGATTCGCGTAAAAATGCCGGGAGCCATTGCCGCTCTTGCTTAGAAACCGTAGTTTGCAGCGAAGGGAATTGATACACGAATTGTCCTTCAGGGCTTACCTCTGGTCTTCCATCGAACCGCGTCAACACTGGAAGCATGTACTGTTCAGATTCCTGCTCGGAAAGTGTGCCGATCGAATCTAAAAAGGGTGCAATCTGTTCCGCAATTACGGCTCCGCGATTATTGCGAATCACAGCCGCGATCGATTGCCAACGCTTTTCTTCTAAATCTGCGTTCGGATTGCCATCGCCGAATAAGAAAGAATAAATCGATTCGAGGAAGTTGAGATCGCTCTTTTGGCGATCGGCACGACGACGATCGTAATCTGGCGTGAAGATCCAGAAGAAGTCGGGCGTAAACCAGATCGTGGGCATCGAGAAGTCACCGCCTCGATTGTTGTCCCGGCTGGAATTTGCTGCGATCGTCAGTGCAATAATCGCGAGAAACGATGCCACAATCAGCAGCACCAACACGATACCAAACGACATCCGAATCAGATAAAACAGTACCCGCCAGATTTTTTCTAATGCTTCTTGGCGGCGCAGGCGAGCATCTTTGTTTCGCAACACATAGCGAAAATTTCGTGGAAATTGATAAACCACTTCACCGGATTCGGCGACTTGTAGCTGTCCATCGGCTTGAGAAGCGAGTGCAAGCAGTCCTTTCTCAGCCAGATTCACATTTAAGCCAGCTTGAGCAGCGACATCTCCGACCGTAGCGCGGTAGTTGAGCGATTCGATCGCGCTTAAAATCGAGGGATCGGGTCTAGGTGTAGCGGTCATGTCCTTTTCTCCCTAGCGGGACTTGTCTCTCTCTAGTATAGGTTTCTAGAAATTGTGTCGTCTTATAGATTGACGGATAAGGTGCGATCGATTGAGCGCTACACTAAAAAGTGTCTCGCTGTATTACAAATACTTTTCCAGTCTTATGCCTAGATCCCAACGCAACGACAACTTCATCGATAAAAGTTTTACCGTGATGGCGGATCTGATTTTGAAAGTGTTTCCCGCTACCCGTAAGGAAAAAGAAGCCTTTGCCTATTATCGAGATGGCATGTCGGCACAAGCAGACGGCGAATACGCAGAAGCACTCGACAACTATCAAGAAGCGCTGAAACTCGAAGATGACTCGAACGATCGTAGCTACATTCTCTATAATATGGGGCTAATCTACGCCAGCAACGGCGACCACGAGAAAGCGTTGGGCTTGTACCATGAAGCGATCGATGAAAACCCCCGATTACCGCAAGCCTTGAACAACATTGCAGTGATTTATCACTATCAGGGAGAAAAGGCAAAAGAAGAAGGCAGAGAAGAAGAAGGCGAAAAACTGTTCGATCAAGCGGCAGAATATTGGAAACGAGCGATTCTGCAAGCCCCGAACAACTACATCGAAGCGCAAAATTGGCTAAAAACGACGGGTCGATCGAGCATCGATGTATACTTCTAAGCGATTTTATTGGAGCGGCTCATGATTGATCGCGAACAAGTTCAAAAAGTGGCGCATCTTGCCCGACTGCAACTGACTTCTGAAGAGGAAGAGAAATTTACGACGCAGCTAAACGACATTCTCGACTACTTTGAGCAGTTGAGTGAAT
>CAXTDB010000032.1:0-6349 GCA_964242045.1 uncultured Leptolyngbya sp.
TCAAACAAATTCAATAGTTTTCAAATTCGATAGTTTTGTCTCGTGTAGACGAAACCCATCTCTTACAGATGCGACCTGACAGAATAGACGAAAGTTCTAGGTCGCGGACATGCTCTAAATCGAGGAACTGTGTATAATCAGTGCCAACTACTCGGATAAGTTCGATTCGCCGGACTGATAAAGGCTTCTAATCTAACGGGTTGGAAATCACCTCGATCGAAAACTGATACAAATCCTGCGCTTTGCAACAATCTTCGCTAATATTGGTGTTCGCTCCAGATATTAGTGCCCGGTTCTCTACTCGATCGCTCTTTAACTCTAATCGCCCGAATGACTGCTGTGCCCCTTCCCCGACCTTCTTCTCAACCGCCTGAGCGCAACAACTCAGGCTCCCCAGACGTAACACCAGTGTTCGCCTTAAAAGAACTGGTGGCACGCCTGAATCGGGAGCAGCATAAAATTCAAGACTTACTCAGTTCGCTCGGCTTCGCCCTTCGCAGTTTCAGCAATCTCAATCAATTTCTGGAACTTATCCCCCTGATGGCAAGTCGTGTTACAGATGCTGACGGCGGAGCGCTCATTTTGTTCCGCCCAAACGGTCAGGTGAAATTAGAGCGCCTGCATTGTCAAGACGCAGTGTGGAGTCAAGAACTCCGCAAAGGACTAGAAATCGCCACCCGCCAAATTACCGCTTCGTTAACTGGATTACCGCCGGGTGAAGCATTAGCTCGATCGTCGCAAGTGGTCGCCATGCTCGATCACCAAATCACGCGGCACTTAGGCGGAGAAATTCAGATTTTCGGCACAGGCATTCTGGTGAGAAATAACGAACGCGGTCGGCTCTACGTCTTTAGTCGAGAACCTGATTACGCTTGGACAGAAACCCGCCAAAAACTGGTGCGACTCGTCGCGGATCAAACCGCAGTCGCGATCGAGAATGATGAACTCACGGTCGAACTGAAGAAAAAAGAACGACTCGATCGCGAACTCGAAATCGGAGCCGATATTCAACTCCGCTTACTGCCGCGTCAGTGTCCCGCGATCGATGGCATTGAACTCGCAGCCTTGTGTAAAACCGCAAATCGAGTCGGCGGCGACTATTACGACTTCATTCCCGCCGATTATGGACAAACGCGCAAACCGAATCCGAATAACTCAGACGGAAAATGGAGTTTAGCGATCGGGGACGTGATGGGAAAAGGCGTTCCTGCGGGTCTAATCATGACGATGACGCGGGGAATGCTGCGGGCTGAAGTGCTAAACGGTCACTCTCCGGCTCGAATTTTGCAGCATCTCAATCAGGTGATGTACGCCGATTTAGAAAACTCGAATCGGTTTGTCACGCTGTTTTACTCAGAGTACGATCCGAAAACTCGCTTATTGTCCTACAGCAATGCGGCGCACAATCCACCGTTACTCTGGCAAGCCGCAACCAATAGCATTAAGCGCCTCGATACGCTGGGAATGCTGATCGGTTTAGATGTCGAAACTCAGTTCCAAGATGCTCAAATTCAGCTAGAGCCAGGCGATACGATTATCTATTACACCGACGGCTTTACCGATGCAGCAAATCAATACGGACAGCGATTTGATGAGGAAAATCTGATCAGTGCCTTTCGTTGGGCATGTGAGCATCATGACGATCCGCAGCAAATTCTAAAGTACTTGTTTGATTGTGTGCAGCAATTCATCGGCTTGGGTAATCCAAACTCGGATGATATGACTTTGGTTGTAATGCGGGTCAAACCGCTAGAGTAAAAGACTTTTACCGCCCGTCGAAATCATCACGAATTCCTAGACTGGCAACTGGCATTAAAGCAAGTTTTAGAAGCTTATAGTATTCCTCAAAACCAGTTAGCGGTCGCGATGAATGACACTCGCTCTAGCGTTCATCGCTAGGTTCACGAGCTTTGTGATCCTGTGGGCGATGCAATCTTAGACATTCGGAATGGACTGCAAAGAATTGATCCAGCAGCAGAATTTGCCCGACTGTATTGGGAAGGGAATGAGTTGGAAGATTAAAATCGAATCACATGCAGAGGGATTTTCAATGACCAGCACTCAACCGATGAAAGATGAAACGATCGCGTCAATGACGATCGCAAACCTGACAGAATTGATTGACGATCGAGTTCAGAAAGTGATTCAAAAACAGCAAAAAGGCGATCCATTCTTGGGCGGACTGGTTAAAGAAGAAATCTTAAATAAGTCCTACGATGCCACAGCTAAACCGTTTTGGGAGGTTGCCCTTGAAATGTTTAGTGACCTTCCTGAAGAAGTTTGGGAAGGGATTCCTACTGATGCGTCAGTCAATGTAGACCACTACCTTTACGGCGCACCGAAAAACAACGAATGAGTAGAGTTTTTGCCGATACAGGCTACTGGATTGCACTCGTTTATTCCCGCGATCGTTGGCACGAAATCGCTGTGTCATTCGCTCGAAATATGACTGAACAACAAGTCAGCATTTTGACTAGCGAGATGGTTCTAGTTGAATTTATGAATTTTTTCTCTCGTTCAGATGTCCGCCTTCGGACTCGTGCTGCAAATTGGGTTATCTACCTTCAGAATTCTCCTGATGTCGAGATAATTCCCCAGAGTTCCGAACAGTTCGATCGTGCTGTTCGGTTTTACATCGATCGTGCTGATCAACCATGGAGCCTCACCGATTGCAGTTCATTTCTGATCATGACTGAACTTAACATCACAGATGCGCTTGTACACGATAAGCATTTTGAGCAGGCAGGATTTGGAGCATTGCTGAGACAGACCTGAGCCATTGTCAGTGAGTCATTGTCAGACGGCGACAGAAAAACCCACGACTACAAGCCGTGGGAGTCCATTAAATCCAAACGAGTATTGAATTACTGACTCGAACCGCTGTTTGAACTTGGGCTTGCCGTCGCTTCAGGTGAGGGACTTGGTGCGGATTTCGGTTGCTCGGTGCGAGAAGGGTCGGTTTGCGAATTGTTAGGAGCCGCAGGAGAAGCTTGCGGAGCGGGAGTCGTCGAGGGTGCAGGTTGAGGAGCCTCAATTTTCACTGTTGGAGCCGGAATCACAGTCGGTGAACTTTGCTGCGGTTGCGGAACGGGAACAATACGATCGCGTTCGATCACTCGCTCTTTCACTTCTGGAGATGGAGACGGAGAAGGCGAAGCACTCGGAACAACAATTGTGCGTTGAATCGCAGGAGTTCGGTCACTTGGTGGAGCGGAGCTACCGCGCTGTGTCACAAAATACGCCAGTGCTGCACCACCTAGCACTAATCCAGTTAACAAAAGCCCAATCAAAAATCCATTTGCAGTGTTGTTCTCATCTCTGACTTCCTGCACAGTTTCATAGTGTTGCCGTTCGACTGCTCGACCGTGAGTATACCCACTGCCGTAACTCTCTGGATTCGGCTGAACAACGTGGTTTTCACCCGGAGCATTAACGGGATCAGGAGTCGAGTCAGCATAATTTGTGCGATCGTATTGATCACCAGGGTTCGGGTTTGCCATTATGAATAATCCTTGTTAATTTTGTCGATCGCTGCAATTCGTTCAGCGAGAAGTACTGTAATAAAAAATTCGGTCTTGCTTGGGTAAATGCTCTAATGCAACCAAATTAACCGAAGCAAGTTACGACATCACTCCGTCCAGAGAGAGGAACATCAGCCTGAGAAATAAATTTCTACTTCTATCAATAGACAGAGAATTGCAGAACTATTGCAGTGCTTCTTCGAGCTTGTTTTGATCCCATAACGATCGATAAAGTCCTTTCTGATCAATCAGTTCCCCATGCGTACCCATCTGCACAATTCGCCCGTGATCCATCACAAAGATTCGATCTGCCATTGCTGCCGCTGATAGTTGGTGCGAAATAAAGACAACAGTTTTACGAACGGTTCCTTCGGACAGGTTTCGCAGAATCTTAGTTGCGGTCTGATTGTCTACACTCGACAAAGCATCATCCAAAATCAGAATCGGACTATCCACTAATAAAGCTCGTGCGAGTGCGGTTCTCTGGCGCTGTCCGCCCGATAGAGTAATGCCGCGTTCACCCACGATCGTGTCATAGTGCTGCGGAAAATTCAAAATCTCTCCGTGAATTTGAGCGATTTTTGCTGCAAGTTCAACTTCGTCTTGTTCAGCGAAAGGCTGACCATATCGGATGTTGTTGCGAATCGTTGTACTAAAAAGAAAGCTTTCTTGCGGCACATACGCGATCGCGCCTCTTAGATCCTGCAATCGTAAATCGGTAATGTCATAGCCATCGAGAAATAGCTGATTCGGTGCAATGTCTAGCAGTCGCGGTAACGCATTCGCTAACGTCGATTTTCCTGAACCGATCGCGCCGACGATCGCAACTGATTCACCCGGAGAAATGGCAAAGTTAACCTGATCTAAAGCAGGCTGAGCAACATTAGGATAGCAAAACGTTAAATTCTGGGCGCTGAGTTTTCCTTTCACTTGCGCCAACGGTAGCGGAATCGAATCCGCAGTATCTTGAATTTTTGGTTCAACCGTTAAGATTGCTTCAATTCGATCGATACTCACTTCTCCGCGCTGATATGCGGTAATTGTGAATCCCAATAATGCTGTGGGAAACGCCAATCGTTCGACAAAAATCAACAGCGCGATAAAGTCTCCAACCGTGATTTCTCCGCGCGCAATCAGTCCACCGCCAAACCACAGCAGAATTAATGCACTGCCGTAGGAAATTCCCTGCAAAATTGGAAACAGAATATTTCGAGTCAGCGCAAGTTTGAGATTCGCATTCAACAGCGATCGATTTAGTTCTCGAAAAGCTTTCCGCTCGTTTTCTTCTTGACCATAGATCTTAATCAGTGCAATTCCGCTCATATCTTCTTGCACCAATTCACTCACGGTCGAGAGTTCCTCTTGAACGTCAAGCTGCTGCGATCGCAATCGATTACTAAATAAACTCACTAAAATCAACATGAACGGGTACACCGAAAGCGCCATCAGGCTCAATTTCACATTAATCGCCACCATCGCAGGTAGCGTCAACCCATAAGCGAACAGCGTATTTGCCAAACTGAGAACCGCAAACCCCAACAAGCGACGAATATTATCAACATCGCTAGTCGCACGGTTAATCAAATCTCCGACTGTATTCGCTGCGAAATACGCGGGTTCTAACTTGAGTAGATGATTAAAAATCTTTTGCTTTAGGTCAAATTCAACCTGACGACCTACACCAAATAGTAACGTTCGGGATGCCATCCGCATCACCCACATGACCGAAGCCAACACCAAAATCAAAACCGCGTAAAACAAAATCTGATTCACGCTAAACGCAACACCGAGCGTGTCTACCGCACTGCGAATTTGCAGCGGAATATAAATTCCGATCGCATTCACTACCAGCAACGCCAAAACTCCTAGCGTGGCATCCCGCCAGTGCGGACGAAGATACGCCCCTAGTTTTTGAAGCTGTGAACGCGATCGCGCCATGATCCTACCTTCCAGTGAAACTCTCTCATGGTAGCGCGATTGAAAAAGCAAATTGCAAAAGAAAAGGGAGAGAGCCTTTTATCTTTCTCCCTTCAGAACTGTTCTAGAGCGTCGTCCGAACGGGTCGAATCCAACCCCTTAAGAAGTAGTAAATAGAAGCAATGTATTCATTGATTACTTTAGAACTGAGCGACAAGGCATCGATACTCGGCAGCAGATCAGCGAGTTGGAAATTACGTTCAACCACATCGCGTCCTTGTGCCCGACCTCGCAACGCTTCTCGCGGCGGTAGCGTAAAGAAATTCGTCGGGCGAGGAATCACGCTTAACGGCACATTATTGCTGTTAAACTCGCGATTGAACGTCAACGCAGCTCGATTCATCTCGATCGCAGAAGTAATCAAAATCAACTGATTGCCGAAATTAATGCCTCTGCGCTGCAACTCCTGACGGACATTCACGGCACTACGCTGAATCGACGGACTATTAGAATCGCCAATAATATCGCCTTCTGGAACTCCTAATCCTTGCAGAAATCGACGGGCATCTGCCGCTTCTGACACTTCATTTTGCCGTTCTCCGGGTCTGCGGAGTCGCTCTGGTCGATCGCCTGCACTCACGACGATCAGCGGATCAGTGCCGCGACCCCGCTCTTCTCGATACACCTGATTTGTGTAAGTCAAGATATCGCCGCGCTCAGTCAGTTGAACAGGCTGATCTGCCAGCACCGAAAAAGCGCCCGCCGGAATCGGAGCAGGCGGGGGCAGCAATTGCGGAGCAATCGGAGCGGGAGCCGCCGGAATCGGTTCTGATCGCGGTCTGAGTTGCAGTCGGGTTGTATCTTGCGCCAACGTGACAATTACGCGCCGCGCTCCGGCGGGAAGTGATTGA
>CAXTDB010000032.1:6359-21643 GCA_964242045.1 uncultured Leptolyngbya sp.
CGCAGTTGGGCGAGCAATATCGATCGCTTCAGCTTCGGCTCGCTGCGCTAAGAAATACGACACGGCTGGAATGCTGAGAATGAGCAACGCTGGAATCGCCACGCGCAGCACAATCAATCCGGTTCGCGACAATTTGCCACCGCGAAGCAATTCGGAAAATGCAATCAGCAGCAAAATCAAAATGATACCAAGCGGACTAAACGGAATCGCAATAATCCGAAAAATATCGCCGATTAGTCCTTGCTCTGGAGATCCCCGGTAAAACGTAAAGGCTGCGACCCCTAACAACAGCAGCAATACCAATCCACCCAGAAACGCTCTTGGTAGCGCCCGTAGTAGCACATACCAAGCGAATAGACCCACCACGACCCAGAGCAACACCTGAGTCAATAGAACGAATACATCAGTTACTAATAAAACCATCTATTCAATCCCTTAGTATCGCGTCAATACTCCTCATCACCCAATGCGATCTCCAAACGATTAAATTCAGGGTGAAACTTCATCGCTTCAAGATTACCCGCAGGTATCGAATTTGCACATGCAAGTTGTTCGTAATTTGAACGACCTGATGGATGACGATCGAACTCCTTAAATTTAGACTTGCAACTAGAAAATAGACTGTTTCAAGACTAGGATTGTACCGAAAATTCTGGGGTGTAGGAAGTTTTTCGCGCTGAATTGCAGATTTTTTCTGAAATTAGCTGGAACGCAAACCATTTTTTCTAAAATCGATTAAATTTAATCGATCTGAACGATCAAAAATCAGAGAAAATGCAAAATTAGGATTGAACCTTTTCGCAAAAGTGACCGACTCCAGCGGGTGTATTAGGAGGAAAATTCAATGGAACTCATTTTGGCAGGAATTGTATTTGCAGTGGTTTTATTTTTGTTGACTCGCGATATTTTCAAGTAGCGCTTGCATCAAAACTCGAAGAAGTTTGCATCTTTCTCCTGAATTTGAAAGCGTTCTCGTGAAATAGAAAGTGTTCTAACGCTGGGTGAGGATTGATTGTGGCATCTGAAAAGCCGATCGTATTAGTCACAGGGGGAGCCGGATATATCGGGTCTCACGCGGTTCTCGCACTGCAAAATGCGGGCTATGAAGTGGTAGTGTTTGATAATTTAGTCTATGGACATCGCGACATTGTTGAATCGGTTCTCAAAGTCGAATTAATCGAAGGCGATACGAACGATCGCAACTTGCTCGATCGGGTGTTTGCTTCTCGATCGTTTAGTGCAGTAATGCACTTTGCGGCGTATGCGTATGTAGGAGAATCGGTGAGTCAGCCCGATAAGTACTACCGCAATAATGTCACAGGAACGCTGACGCTGTTAGAAGCGATGGTTGCGGCTGGAATTAAGCGTTTCGTCTTTTCTTCAACCTGTGCGACTTATGGCGTTCCCAAAACCGTGCCGATTCCTGAAGATCATCCTCAAGATCCGATTAATCCGTATGGCGCAACTAAATTAATGGTCGAGCGAATCTTATCGGACTTCGATCGAGCCTATGACTTCAAATCCGTTGCGTTTCGATATTTCAATGCCGCTGGAGCCGATCCACAGGGTCGTTTAGGCGAAGATCACCAACCGGAAACGCATTTAATCCCGCTTGTTTTAATGGCTGCGCTCGGAAAACGCGACTCGATTTCAATTTTTGGAACCGATTATCCGACTCCGGATGGAACCTGCATTCGCGACTATATTCATGTATCGGATTTAGCCCAGGCGCACGTTCTCGGCTTAGATTACTTGATTAAAGGTGGCGATTCTCAGCAGTTTAATTTGGGGAATGGTAGCGGGTTCTCGGTGCGAGAAGTCATCGAGATGGCGCGTCAAATTACAGGTCGATCGATTCACGCGATCGAGTGCGATCGTCGCCCCGGTGATCCACCCGCACTGGTTGGGAGTGCAGAAAAAGCGCGATCGACTTTAGGCTGGAATCCCCAGTATGCGGATCTTGACAAGATTCTGACGCACGCTTGGGCATGGCATCAAAAACGCCACGGGTAAAACTTCAGTAGAGACGTAATGCTTTGCATCTCTGGAAAACTGTCTATCAACACAGTGTTAAAAGCTTCTTTGCTACAGATACTACGCGCCCCGAATTCTATTTCGGGGCTAACCGTGCAAAGTCCGTTGAACGGACTGAAGACTTTATTTTTACTCGTGATTAGTCCCCTTGAGTCGACTTCGTTTTGTTGGCTCCGAATTTCAGTCCGGGGCGGGTGAGTGCAATGAACAACACTTTTCAAACACTCTCTTATAATTCTTCGCTAAAACGCTCCTTTTCTCAAAACGATCACGTAAATCGTCTTTGCAATCAGCACCAGATCATATAAGGGTGTCCAAAGCGTTTGATATCGCAGATCCAGTTGTAGAACGTCTTCAAAATCTTTCACCATCGATCGACCGCTGACTTGCCATTCTCCGGTCAGTCCTGGCTTTACGCTTAACCGCTGCCAGTGATGGTCAGCATACAAAGCGACTTCATCTGAGGTGGGCGGACGAGTTCCGACCAGGCTCATTTCGCCGCGCAGCACATTCCAGAACTGCGGAAGTTCGTCTAAGCTAGTTCTGCGTAAAAAATGCCCCACGCGAGTAATGCGGGGATCTTGGCGATTTTTGAAAATTAAGCCGTCTGCTTCATTCTCGACCTGAGATTTTAGCGCCTCTGCATTATCGATCATTGATCGAAACTTGTACATGCGAAAAGTCTTGCCGAGTAAGCCGTGCCGCTCTTGACTGTAAAAAATCGGTCCGGGACTGTCGAGCCGAATTGCGATCGCAATTGGCAAAAACACCACCGCTACAATCAGCAGTCCAATCAGACTGCCGACAATATCAATAGAGCGTTTTAAAATCGAAGTCGTCGATCGATGTGGAACTCTGAAACTAAGGGGAGATGCAAGCTGAGAATTTGAAATCGACGAATCGATAATCGGGTTAAACATAGTCCGAACTAATGACTGAAACCGTGGAATCACTGAGTCAAGTCGCGTATTTTCATGTAAAGCCTATCGAAAGCGCGAAATCTCTAGTAGGGTTTCCTTCGATATTTCCTTAAAACTTTTTACTCTTTACTCTGATCGCTGCTTTTATGAAGCTTTGATGAAGCATTTTGTCAGTGATTCTGAAGATTTCCCGGAGAAACACGGAAAAGCCCGATAGAAATACCCAAGTAGAATGGCTTAAAGTCTGGAATTCTGAGTGTGAGGAGAAAATATCGTGGAATCGCAACCTTTAGCCGTAATCGTGCAAGAACTGGCAGAAACAACGATTGCGGCATCTGAAACGATCGAGCAGCTTTCTGATCGGCTCGAAACGATCACAATGCAGGTCGATCAGCAAGGTCAACAAATCTTTGCATTAACGAATGCACTACAAACTCTAACCGATAATCAATCCACACTGGTTTCTCACATTGCCCAGCTCACCGAAACTCTAGAGCGAGTCGCAACGTCACTGGAATCAAGAAACGCCACTATTTCCTAGGTAGTTGAAAACCCTGAGAAACGTTTTATACTAAAACCTCAGTTGAATCGGGCAGGCAAAGCGAACCTGAGTCGCAGCCTTACCCATTCGGGTAAGTGATTTTATCATCAACTCTGCGGCACACTCTATATCAGGGTAATGAGGACGGCAACCATGACACGAGCAGAACAAATTGCAGCCGATTGGCGATCGCGGCTAAAGACCGAACTTTCACGCAGCAGTGAAACCACCCGCGAAAGTATTGTCCGATGGTTGCTCGGTGAGCAGGTCGATCGCCTGGATAGCTACACCCCGGAACGCCTCGAAATCGAAGTGCAGGCGATGAATTATCGCTACCGCATTCTGATTCAGCGCTATTATGAAACGCCACCCCAACGCGCTTACAAGAACTTAATTCAGCGATTGGGCAGTATGTTTGTGATTCGGAATAAAATTAGCACCTGGATTGCGTTATCGCGCGATCGTCAAACAACGGTCGTTGATGTGCTGCAAGAAGTCATACAGGACTTATTACAAAACGATAAATATATGCAGGAGCAAGTGAGTTGGATTGCTCAATGCACTGATGATGCAAGGCTCCGTAATGCAATCGTTCTCACCGCAACCGAAGAGTATTGTCTGCGTCCAATCCGCAACCAACCGCTGTTGGTGTATCGCTTTGTGAATTATCAGAAGCGATCGCAGCGGGGCGGAATGACGCAAGTTCCGGCTGCCGATTTTATTCGATTAGTGTCAGAAGAAGTTGCACCCGATGACTCAGAAGGTTCAGTGAGTTTGCTCGACGGAGAAGCCGTTGCCCAATTCCAAGAAGAACAAACTCAGCAGCAGCAGCAAGAACTCAGAAACGCGATCGTCAAACAGTTTGAAGATTACCTGAGTGAGAAAGTTGGCAGCGATGCGGCTCAGTGGTTACGGCTTTATTTGCAGGGTAAAACACAAGAAGCGATCGCGCAAATGCTCGATATACCGATCAAGCAAGTTTACCGATTGCGCGAAAAGGTAAATTACCATGCGGTTCGAGTGTTTGCCCAGAAGAACCAGCCTGAACTGGTAACAGAATGGCTTGGTCGTTGAATCTCAAAAATTGGACAATTGTGAAGGCATCTAAAATAGTGGAACGGGCATCTTACCCGTTCCACTATTTTAGATGTCTTTTAAATATCAACAGGCTGCCTACCAGCGACAACAGGCGCGATCGCATTCAGCTTTAATTCCGGGTGATCTCCTTGAAGCTGCTGACAATTCCACTCGTTGCGAAACAGTAAAACGGGACGTTCCCAACTGTCTTTGACTGCTAGCGTATTGAAAATGCGACCGACTTTTTGCAGCGCTTCCCAACCGCCGTCTACCCAACGCGCCACCGTGTACGGCAAATATTCGACCAGCGTTTCGACTCCGTATTCGTTTTGCAGCCTGAATTGCACCACTTCCATTTGCAGTTGTCCGACTGCCGCAAGAATGGGATCGCGTTTGGCTTCGTCTGCGGAATACATAATTTGCACAGTTCCTTCTTCGCGTAGTTCCGAAACGCCTTTGCGAAACTGCTTGAATTTCGACGGATTTGGATTTCTAAGGTAGGCGAACAGTTCCGGTGAGAAGCAGGGAATGCCTTCGTACTCTAGTTTCTGACCATTGTAGATCGTGTCTCCGATCGCGAAAACGCCCGGATTATTCAACCCGATTACATCGCCCGGATACGCTTCCTCGATCACTTCGCGATCTTGAGCAAATAGCTTTTGGGGGCGAGAGAGCCGTACCGTTTTCCCGGTTCGTGCATGACTCACCACCATATCTTTCTCGAACTTTCCAGAACAAACGCGAACAAACGCGACACGATCGCGGTGTTTCGGGTCCATATTTGCCTGAAGTTTGAACACGAAGCCGGAAAATTCTGGATAAGTCGGCTCGATTTCGCCTTTGGTGCTAGCGTGCGCTCCTGGTTTGAGGGCGTAATCCAAAAAGGAATTTAAGAACAACTCAACCCCAAAATTTGTCATCGCGCTTCCGAAAAAGATCGGAGTCATCTGACCGCTGTGAATCGCATCGAGATCAAATTCTGAGCCAATTCCTTCGATTAGTTCTAATTCGTCTTTGAACTGATAGTAAAGCTCTTTTTCAAGCAAGGTTTCAATGTTCGGATCGCCAAGATCGACGATCGTATCGAGCGCTTCTCGGCTTCCGTGCAAACTCCGCTCGAATAAGTGAATCTTGCGAGTCCGGCGATCGAATACTCCTTTGAATTGATCGCCCATGCCGATCGGATAATTCACCGCATACGTTTGCAGCCCCAATTCCTGCTCGATTTCATCCATCAGTTCGATCGGGCTACGTCCGGGACGATCGAGCTTATTCACGAACGTGAAAATCGGCAGCGATCGCATTCGACATACTTCAAACAGCTTACGAGTTTGTGGCTCTAACCCCTTTGCTGCATCGATCAGCATCACTGCGTTATCCGCCGCTGCGAGGGTGCGGTATGTATCTTCACTAAAATCTTGGTGTCCGGGCGTATCAAGCAAATTAATCTGACACGACTGATACTCGAATTGCAGCACGGTAGATGTGATCGAAATTCCCCGCTGTTGCTCCATTGCCATCCAGTCAGACGTAGCGTGACGTTGAGCACGACGGGCTTTTACCGCTCCCGCTTCGTGGATCGCTCCTCCGTACAGCAATAGCTTTTCGGTCAGGGTTGTTTTTCCGGCATCCGGGTGGGAAATAATTGCGAAATTTCGTCGCCGCTCTACGGCTTCTTGCAGTTCGGGGTCAAGTTCGATCGACATCTGTTCGCTCAAGGTTAGGCTTGTAGTTGAAGATTGGAAAATCCCAATACATCACAATACTTTAAAGATAGCGACAAATTCGATCAGATTGTCGCTAGATTCAGAAGCATCTCTTCGACACTCTCGTTATGCAAACTACGGCTCAGCAAAAATTACTCTCTGCGCTTTGTCACGGCTCTATCTTCTTTACCGCACTGGTCGTCTCGATCGGCATTCCGATCGCGATTTTGTTTATCAGCGACGATTGGGCTGTGAAAGACAACGCCCGTGAAGCGATCAATTTTCACATCAATCTCTATCTGTATGCCGCGCTCGGAGGCTTGCTATTTATCACGGTGATCGGCATTCCGATCGCATTTATTCTCTGGGGTGTACTGTTTGTGATTAGCTGGCTGCTGCCGATTATTGCGATCGTCAAAGTCCTCGATCGTCCCAGTCAACCGTATCGATACCCATTTATCCTACGGCTACTGTAACTTTACGCACAATTCGCGATTCCTTTGTAAAATCTTTATCTAGCGAATCGATAATTACGGAGTTTTCCGAATAAAATGTCGCCAAAGGTACGTAATTTCATGCCCGATCGTGGGTGATGATTCAGGGTGTATCGGGTTGAAACGATTCCGAGCAACGAGGCTTTAGCAGCAAGTGGATAAAAGTATCAGGCAACGATGTTGCCTTGTTTTTAGTCGAATTTTGTCTGAACAAGAAAGATTAAGCGGCAGGAGAATCAACGATGTACGGTAGTGCTTTGCCGAACGCGATCGATTCATCCGCGTCGCTGCTTGATCCGAATGCAACTTCACAAGGAATTCTATCGAACACGACCATCAAGGAAGGAAATTTAGGAGTCCGAGCGGCACTTCAACCTAGCAGTTCTTCCGCCACCGTTAATCTACTTTCTCGCAATGCCTTTACTGGCGCGACTCAAATCTGGTCGGCTAACGGCTCCGCTGCCGTTACCAAACAGGAGATACCCACAGAACCCGACCAAAATTGGCAAGTTGCGGGCATTGCCGACTTTAACCGCGATGGACAACAAGATTTGCTCTGGCGCAACTCTCGAAGCGGAGCCATCCGAATCTGGCAGATGAATAATGGCGTGGCTCAGTCGATCGCGCTGAGTACGGTTAACGATATCGATTGGAAGATCGTGGGTCTAGCCGACTTCAACAATGACAATTCAACCGATATCCTCTGGCAGAATACGCGCAGTGGAGAAGTCGCGCTCTGGTTCCTCAACAACACCAGCCTTCTGACTGGAGTAATTGTTGGCTCAACCGGAGCGGGTGGCTGGCGGATTCAAGGCATTAGCGATCTGAATGTCGATCGCTCTCCGGATTTAATCTGGTACAACATCGATACCGCCCAAACCGCAGCCTGGTTGCTCAACAATGGCAAACTGACTCAGGGTATGTATCTCGATTCGGCTCCGAGCATCGATTGGAAACTTGCCGGAATCGGAAACTTCAACGCCGATAGCAATCCTGACTTTTTCTGGCGCAACGATCGTACCGGAGAGACGCAATTCTGGCTGTACAACGGCACACAGCGAACTCAGGTTAAAGCTGGAAACGCGATCGATTCTAACTGGCAAGCACTCAGCGCCACCGATCTCAATCAAGACGGCACAACCGATTTACTTTGGCGCAATCCCTCAACCGGAGAACTCTTGGCTTGGTTTGTTCAAAACGGAAGTGTGAGCAATTCTGCAAGCGTTCTGACCGAACCCAATTTAGATTGGCAGCCGATCGCCGCGCTCGAACGTTCTGCTTCACTTGTGGTCACACCAACACAATCGATCTCGCGCACTGGAACCTTAACTAGCAGTGGCAGTTTGTCAACCGCTGAAAACCAGGCTCCGATTTTTTCGCGTCGCGATCGCGTCGATGCCGGAAATACCAGTGATTTCTACCGCTTTGTAATCGGACAATCGGGCATTTTCACTGCTGGGTTAACCGGACTCACCGGAGATGCAGACGTGCGCTTGATTCAAGACACGAATGGCAACGGCACGATCGACAACGGAGAAATTCTCGCTTGGCAATGGGAACGCGGCACAACGAACGAATCGATCCGCCGATTTCTTGCGCCTGGAACTTACTTTGTGCAGGTTCTCAGCTACCACAATCAAACCGCTGACTATACCGTTTCTACTAATTTCACCGCTGCTGCGAGTGACGATCAGCAGTTTCGGATCGAGCTAAATTTCGCGGATTCGCTCGCCGGATTAAGTGGAGCGGCGCGAGATGCGCTAAATCAAGCCGCGAGATTTTGGGAAGGCGTGATTCTCGGTCGCAGCGCGATCACGCAGTCGAATACGTTGTCGATCGCGCTCTCTGGCGAAAATCTTGTGTCTCAAGACGGCACAGCTGATACTGGAACGCTCGCTCTATCTGGACCTTCGCTCACGCTTGATGCTGCCGATAACCTCGTCATTACACGAGGCAGCAGCACCTTAAACATGCGTAAATTTGCTGAGTTTAACGCCAATCCAATTTATCTGCGCGATATTATGATTCATGAATTCGCGCATGTTCTCGGTTTCGGTACGATCTGGGAACCATTACAGTTTTCGTTCACTGACGGATCGAGCGTGACCGCTGGGAAGACCTGGATTAATCGCACCAATGCGACTTATCGAGCAGATAGTTATGCAGGCTGGGCTTACGGCGATCTGCTCGGAACGTTTACGCCTACCGCAATCCCGATCGAGCCGCAGATCTTTTACCACTGGGATGAAACGCGATTCGATACAGAACTGATGACTCCGTTTGCTGAAAATCCAGGGGTACCCATGCCGATGAGCAGTTTGACGCTGGGAGCGCTGCGCGATTTGGGTTGGAATGTCAACTTTGGGGCGGCACAGCCTTACACGCTGCCTACGGTTCGGAGTGCTGCGTTAGCTGCGGTTCCTTCAGGAACGACGAAAACGCAACAGCCTGCTGCTAGGATTGCCGCTTATAAATGTGCTTGCGGTCGCTGTCTAAGTTCCGCGCGGACGCAGTTGATTGCGCCAGATTTGATCGATGCGATCGCGGCTTAAAACAAAACTGCCCTGCACTCAAATGAGTAACAGGGCAAGGGACAGTTAAACGCTACGTTCATTATGGCGAGGTGCAAGCTGAATTAAGTTAGGAATCTGGGACGGTTGTTGGAGTGTCCATTGGGTCTGAGCGATCGCATCTCGAACAACGCACACTAAGAATACCAGTATGGGCTGGAGTCCTGAGAAATGATTGCTCAGTTTGTAGAGCAGTGATAACCCTAGATTTGAGCAAGCAGCTTTCGGGCTGCTTTTTTATGCTTGATCGTACTGAGATCTAATTTTGCCAGTACACTAGACGCGATCGAGTTTTTGGGCGCTATGCAATTTTTGTCTCCGCTGTACGCCGTTTTTTTGCTTTGTGTGATCGGAGTGTTTTGGTCGGCGCGATCGACGTGGCTGCGATCGTGGCTATTGTTTCTCACCAGTTTGGTGTTTTACGCCTCGCTGCAAGCGCAGTATATTCCGCTGTTGCTCGTAGCGACAGTGATTAACTACTGGTTGGGGCGGGCGTTAGGAGTACCGCCGGATTGGAGAATTGAAGATTGGCAGTTTGCTCAAGCGGATTGGAATCAACGACGGCTGCGCGTGCTATGCGGTGGAATTTTCTCAAACGTGCTGTTGCTGCTGGGATTTAAATATGTACCGTTTATTTTTTCAGCGATTGGGACAACGTTCAACTTGCCAAACTTGCAGCAGAACGCAAATTGGGCAGATCTGCATTTGATTGCACCGTTAGGACTTAGCTTCTTCTGCTTTGAGTGCATTGCTTACTTAGTAGATGTGTATCGTGGTGCGCCTGCGGCTCAAGGATTCCTCGATTTTGCGGCGTATAAACTGTTTTTTGCAAAGTTAATTTCAGGTCCAATTACCCGCTATCACCCGTTCGCGGGACAGTTCAGCGCGATTCAAGCGCCACAGATGCCACAAATCACTGAAGGGCTGTGGTTGATTGCTTGCGGCGCGATCAAAAAAGGACTGGTTGCCGATCGCTTAAATGGATTGGTCAATCTCAGTTTTGATAATATTCAACGCGCTGGAAGTACGGATCTGTGGATTGCGATCGTCGCTTATGGCTTTCAGCTTTACCTAGATTTCAGTGGCTATGTCGATGTGGCGCGCGGCAGTGCGTTGCTGTTGGGAATTGAGCTACCAGAAAACTTTAATTTTCCTTATCTCACCACGAATCTGGCTGAGTTCTGGCGACGTTGGCACATGACGTTAGGCGATTGGTTGCGGAACTATCTTTATTTTCCGCTGGGCGGATCGCGACAGGGATTGATGCGGACTTGCTTGAACTTGATCATCGTGATGCTGATTGCGGGAATTTGGCACGGGGCGGCATGGGGATTCGTGGCGTGGGGTGGCATTCACGGGATCGGGCTGGCGATTCATCGAATTAATTCTGCGATCGCCAAACGGTTCGAGTGGATCGAGGCTCTCTGGGCAAGTTTGCCAGGTGTAATTGTCGGTTGGGCACTGACTCAAACGCTGGTGTTTGTGTCTTGGGTGTTTTTCCGATTGCCGAATGTCGATTCAGCTTGGCGAGTGGTGCAGCGGTTGTGGGGGTATTCTGCTGATGTGCAATATGCTCAGAAAGTTTATGGCGAAGCCGTAGGGCTATATCCGCCTCAGATTGCGATGATCTTTGGTGCGATCGCGATGATTATGCTGCTGACTTATACCCTCCAGCGCGGTTTAAGGCTGAATCTCACTTGGCATTTGAAGTTACTGCTGGTTCCGTTGTGCTGGTATGCCGTGTGGCAGCTTGCACCCGAAGCCGGAACTCGATATATTTACTTCGATTTTTAGGCGGATGAGTCTGTTTTTTCTTGCATGATTGAAGAGTGGAGTACCTGAAATTTTATGAAAAACCAACGAACTGAGGAAACGATTGTTGATTCGCCAAATGACGTGACGGAGATTCGGCATTGGGGAACGGTGACGATGCTAGAAGATGCGAAGCGCTATCGAATTAACCGAATTGAAATCAAGCCGGGAGCGCATATCAGCACTCAGATGCACTATCACCGCAGCGAACACTGGATCGTTGTGTCTGGAACGGCAAAAGTGACGTGCAACGGCGAAGAAAAGATCGTGATGCAAAAGCAATCGACGTATGTACCGATGGGAACGCCGCATCGGGTGGAGAATCCAGGAGTGATTCCGCTGGTGATGATTGAAGTGCAGAACGGTGAGTATCTCGGCGAAGATGACATCGTTCGATTTGAGAAAGACCCAAATGCTTAAAGCGGATTAGTTCGATCGCCGAAAAATTGCCCGGTAGATCGAATCACCGTAGGACATCATCATCAATTCGCGCTCGGTTGGAATTGGCATCGGATTGTCGGGCAGCCAGTCTGAACTTTCGCGATCGAAGTGCGGTGATTCGGCAAAGCGATCGACCATTTTTTTCGCGACTTCTAAAATGTCCGATTGTAAGAATACGATTCCACCCGGATTGATAAATTCTGCTAAAGTCGCCACCATTTCCGGCTGCACGACTCGCCGTTTCTGATGTTTGCGCTTGAACCACGGATCGGGAAACTGAATCGAAACGCGCGCTAGTGTTCCCGGTGTTAACGATGCCAAAATCGGATGCAGCGAATTACTCACATTGCAGAAAATGTAGTGCAAATTTTTCAAGCCTGCTTCGTCTCTCCATTCCAACGCTTGATCGACGATCGGTTCTCGAATCTCTAATCCTAAATAGTTCCAATCCGGTTCCTGTTCTGCCATTTTCAGCAAAAATACGCCCCGACCGCAGCCGATATCCAAATGCAGCGGGTGCGACTCATCCTCAAACACCTGACTCCAATCGGGCGGAGCGGTTGGCGTTTGATATTTGCGACTCAGCGGATTGACATGCTCACGAACTCGAACGATCGCCACAGATTATTCCTTCTCCCGATAGATTCCAAAAACCGAGGTGTAGCCGTGTAGAAACGTACTGCCACCGACCGGACCGATTTCGCCATTACAGAAAAAGCCCGCGATCGGCAGATCTGCTAAATATTCGTTCACCAATTGCGAGTCGAAATTCGGCTCTCCATACAGCCCTTCACCGCGTCCCAAACAAGAAAACATCAGCGCTCCGATCGGCGATGGATTCGATTGACCCGCTTGTACATATCGCCGCAATAGCAAATCTAAATCTTCCGCAGAAGTTTCGGCATCTCGCAGATGAAACTGAATCCGCTGTCCCGGACGAATCAAATCGCCGATCGCGATCGCACCCACGCGCGGATCGACTCCTAGCAAATTCCGAATCAGAAAATCTCCGGGTTCCAGCGTTTGCTTAAATCCATTCTGCGCGACTCCAATGAAAATGTGATTTTGCTGCGCCAATTGTCGATCGTCTTCGCTCAGCGTTTGAACCAGTTCTTGTAGCTGCTCTAACGGAGAACGATTCACCGCGCATCGCTCTGATGGCAAGCCTGATCCGTCATCTTCCTGCATTGCGAGTAGGATATTGCGATCGCCTTCTGTTACCCAATATGGTTGTCCGATCGGACGACAGCCTTGAGCGACGATCGTATCTAATACAATGTTGCCGCTCAGTGCTACTCCGACCGCGCCTTCTCGATAAAAGCGATCGTTACAAAACAGCCCCGTTGCCCCACTGCCCAGCATTCCTGAACTTGCCAATCCCCCGACTTTCGCTGCTTCTGGATACGCGAAATCTAAGCCTTGCAGTAAATCATTCACGCGCGGCAAGTCGGCTAGCAGCACAAAACTCGGTAATTCTGCCGCTGGAACGCCAATCAAATCCGTCCAGGTATCCGGCGGACTATCTAAATCAGGTAAATCGCTGGCAGATACATAAAACGGCGTGACTTTCACATCGGGTAAATGCGCCAACACCAAACTGAGCGCGGGTTCTTCCTCGACTTCGCGCGCCTTTCCTCGCGGCATCATCCCGACAATCCCACCACCGCTACATCCCACGATCGAGACTCCCGGCAGTTTATCCCGCAGCAACGGCAATAATCGAGAATACTCACTCGCAAACGCCGACGAGATAAACACAAACCCCAAATCCGCGCCCGCTTGCAGCGTGGTTTGCGCTTGTGAAACCACTTCCTCTACCGCTGCTTCGAGAAATGGGCGAGTCGAAAGCGCACTTGCCCACCGCATTGAATTTAGAGATTTCCTCATGTGCGATCGCTCCGTGTATGAACTCGAACCTAATCTTCGCAGTAGCTCTAGTTTAAAGCACCCGCGTAGATCAGAAGAAAGACGGATCGGAAGACCGCACTTCTGGTAGAGTCGTCAAGGCGAAGCGTCACGGGTTAATATAGGGATACAAAAGCTGAGTCAGCACTCTCCTGGACTGTCTTCCAGATAGCAGAAATAAATGGGATCACTGTCCTAAGCTGATATGCTGGGTACTTCTGTGAGTCTTGCGAGGCAAACAGATCTGGGTTCTACTCTCTCGCACGGCATTTTGTTTTTGATTTGAAAATAAGGACGAATCCTATGGCAATGAGCGATATTGAAAAGCAGATCGAATTAGAGCGCGAGAACGCTCGCAAAGCTTGTGATGTCAGCGGCTCAAATTCAGGCGAGTGCGCTGCGGCTTGGGACGCAGTGGAAGAATTGCAGGCAGAAGCTTCTCACCAACGCCAAAGCGTCAAACCGAAGAATTCGCTTGAGAAGTACTGTGACGATAATCCTGATGCGCTAGAGTGCCGCGTTTACGACGAATAAGACTTGAAAAAACGCCTCATTGAAGCGCGCAAAAGCAAGCAGCGATCGTTGCTTGCTTTTTTATGTCATAACGGAGGTCTACCCCTTTTCCCACCCCGCAATGCACAAGAAATTAGCTCAATTAAGATCCTTGTTTGTCGAACTCGATCGAGCTTTAATCGCTTATTCAGGCGGAATCGACAGTACTTTAGTGGCGAAAGTCGCTTTTGACGTTTTAGGAAATCGTGCGGTCGCGGTGACTGCCGAATCGCCTTCGCTGCTTCCCGAAGATCTCGAAGATGCCCGCATTCAAGCGGCTGAAATCGGAATTTTGCATAAAGTCGTTCAGACGCATGAACTCGAAAATCCGAATTACGCCTCGAATCCGGTGAATCGCTGCTATTTTTGCAAAAGCGAACTGCACGATACCCTGAAACCGCTGGCGCAACAGTGGGGCTATCCTTATGTAATCGATGGCGTGAATGCAGATGATTTGCACGACTACCGACCGGGAATTCAAGCGGCCGCCGAGCGCGGAGCGCGATCGCCGTTAGCCGAAATTGGCATTACGAAAGCGGAAGTTCGAGCGATCGCCAAACACTTAGGATTACCGTTTTGGGATAAGCCCGCTCAGCCTTGTCTCAGTTCGCGATTTCCGTATGGCGAAGAGATTACGATCGCGAAACTCCAGCGAGTCGGACGCTCAGAAGTGTATCTAAGAAAGCTAGGGTGGCAAAATATTCGGGTGCGATCGGAAGGTGACACGGCTCGGATTGAAGTTCTACCGGATCAAGTCAAAGAATTCGTCATGCAGACGGATCTACCAAAATTAACCGAGGCATTTCAATCCTATGGGTTTCTGTATGTCACCCTCGATCTTGAAGGCTATCGCAGCGGCAAACTGAATCAAGTCTTGCAGTTCAAATCAGTTTGAGCCGTATAAGCCAGAGAGGGATTGACGCAGCGGCGACATCGAATCAATCGATCGCGCTTGTGAGTCAAAGTGAGGGACGGGCAGAATGGCGGCGAATGCGCCAGTGAGAGAAAGTAGGGCGAATAGTCGAATGAGCATTCGCCGATTAAAGTGATGGGTGTGCATCATCGCTCCGATCGGTGCTGACAGTTTTGCCTGTTAGTTTATCGCGAAGTCTAATTCTCAATGTATTTGTTTTTTCTGATCTTAAGATTGGGATTTTCTCTGCTTTGCCTTGTGGATGTCATTTTCGCGCTCAAAGCGATATGCGGGTTGTTGTGCCACCTCACGCCCCCCT
>CAXTDB010000032.1:21653-23889 GCA_964242045.1 uncultured Leptolyngbya sp.
GATGTCATTTTCGCGCCAGTGGCTTGCTCAGGATCTAGACATTTCTAGAATTGATTGCCGTGGTGAGTTTCAAACAGCTTCTTCGGTGTCGAGAACTGAGCTACGTGAAAGATACCTGCATCGTTAAAAGGATTATTAGCTTCAGCGTTGGGGACATTCAGAAGTCAAAGGCTGATCGATCGACCAAATCGGTAGCTGTTTCACTTGCTGAATCGTTTGCTCGACATAAGGTTGATGGTTTGCTGCGATCGCAGTTCCAAAATAGCCTTTATCTCCGCTATGTTCGTGCGCTCCGGTACTACAGACCGTGAATCGTCCCTGCTGCTGAGCTTGATTGATCGGCGAACCCACTGTCCAATTCCAACGAGACGGAAAAACGGCATAAGTCAGAGTCGGAACTAAATCCTGTTCGCCCTGAAGATGATAGACGTGATCGACAGAATCAAATCCTACTCTTCCATCGAATGCACCGCCGATCGAGATTACGGTTAATCGGGGTTTCAGCCATTTTTTTAGATAAGTACTCGATGCTAATGCCACTTGAGTGCCACCGCTGGTACTAATCAAAATCAGATTGATCGGTTTCGGCGATCGCGGAATTGGATGTGCTGCATTCATGCGATTCACGATCGTATCCGCGATGCCCATACTGTAAACCGAACTGTATCGATAATCAGATGAAATCGCGAACCGCCACAAATTACGCAGTGGAATCAGCACACTTCCAAGCAATTGATCATTCTCTTTTGCGGCTTTCCACAAGGGTTGTAACAATCGCTCACTGCCCAAATCCTTGTTTGTGACTGAATAAGGAAAAACGTCTCGTACCGCTACACAGTTTGGATGTTCGGCTGCGAGTCGATCGATAAAATGCTTTTCACCCAACGCAAGTTCATCAGGCGAGAAATTCCCGATTCCGGGCAGAAACACAATGTAGCAATCAATCTTTGAAGCAGTTTGAGACGAAGCGAAAATCGTTTTCGGCGAATCGTCTTTGGTCAAACCGAGCGTTTCAGCATTTTGATTCAGCCACCAGACGATCGTACCAACTGGCGCAAAAATTCCCCAAAGCAATAGAAACCCGCCCATTGAGAGAATCAACTTAAAGGTTGAGCCACTTAACTCTTGAATGATGCGGTTGATCCATCTCAGCATTTTGGAATCTCGTTGGTGGTAGTCTCTATTTACTGTCTTAATCTACTGTTTCGCGATCGCTTCAAAGGGTTCGGTTCCAAGCGGGCTAGGTTTCCATCCGGTAATCGTTTTGCGCTGTACGAGCAATGGATCAGAATGCACGATCGATAATCTCACCGCTTCTCGATGGAGAATTTCATCGACTTCGGCGTACAGCTTCGTTCGCGTAGCCCGATCGCTCGTTGTTCTGGCTTGATTCAGGAGTTGAATTACTCGATCGTTTTTCCATCCGCCTAAATCCGTGGTGCTACCGGGACCAAAATGCGGATAGTAAAACGTATCTGGATCACCATAATCGCCTGTCCAGCCCAACATAAACATCGGATAGCCTGGAGCTTTATTGCGATCGGCAAGATATGCTGCCCAGTCTTGCGTTTTCAGGTTGGCGCGAATTCCGACTGCTTGTAGATCCGCCGCGAATGCTTCAGCGATCGGTTTCGGTGTCGGAAAGTAGGGGCGGGCAACAGGCATGTACCATAAATCGATATCAAACCCGTCGGCAAAGCCTGCTTGCCTCAGGAGATCCTTTGCTTTCTGAGGATTGTAATCATAGTCTTGAAGCTTGGGTGAACTTGCCCAATCGAGTGAAGGCGGTACAAAGTGCGGGGTTGTTTGCGCTGATCCTTTCCAAAAAGCTTGTACGATCGCAGGCTTATTAATCGCATGCGCGATCGCTTGTCGCACTCTCACATCCGATAATTGCTTATAGCTCGGATTCAATGCCAGATAGCCCACATTAAACGAAGGACGATTTGCAACAGTTAAGCTTTGATCTTGCTCGATCTCTGCTTTCTGATCCGGTGCGAGTTCGACGGTGAAATCAATTTGTCCGGCTCTGACTTGAGCCAGTCTCGCACCGGAATCGCCGACAAACCGCATCACAAGCTGATTCGATTTTGGTAGCTCTGGTTTCCAATAGTTCGGACTTTTTTCTAACGTAATCCGATCGCCACTTTGCCAGCCTTTGAACACAAATGCACCCGTTCCAACGGCTCCACCTGCCGGAGTGCCATAGTTCGCGCCTGCTTTTTGAATGGCGGTC
>CAXTDB010000033.1:0-10788 GCA_964242045.1 uncultured Leptolyngbya sp.
GAGTGGTGCTTATCGTAGTTATAAAAGCCACGAAGAAGCGTTGCCGATCTTTAGCGATCAGATTGAAGGCATCATTCAGCGCGATGTCGAGATTTATGTCGCTGAAGGAATGCAACAACTGAGCCGCCAAGAGAAAAAACCCGAAGAACTTCCACCCGCAGGATAATGGCTATGACTGACTTACCGCCGTTGAACTCCGACACGATTTGGGCGATTCTTAAAGATACGATCGAGGATACGATCGTCAATCGCCTCGTTTGTCATTACCTCGGTTATGACGCTGGAACAGTTGACCCGCAGTGGTTAGAGGCGTATCCTGAACCGCCGAATTTTATTGAAAGTCGTCCTGCCGTAGTGAAATTAACGCGATCGATTCCGCCTGAGAATAAGCAGCTATTAAAAGAAAAGCTTGGATTTGCAGGCTATACGGTAGATGAACTGGTGCCGCGAAAAACTCGTCGTGCAACAATAGCGAACTGGTTGCTAAGCTACATGCAGCAGAATCAAATTCAACTTTAGGAGACTCACAGTATGGGAATCGAACGCCGCATGTCGAGAGCAATGTTTCTCGCCGCCGAAACGGTTCAACTGCGCCAAGTTTGCTTTACACCAGGGAGAGTTTATCAACCGGGTCGCTACATTGCGGGTGAGCTTCCCGATGTTGCTTTTGAAATGGGTTTGGTTGATAAGCTGCCTCCAGTTCGCGGTAAGAATGCAGAAATCCGCGAGCAGCCGGATGAAGAATGATCCTTATGCTTGGATTCAACCCTCGCTAAGTGCGATCGATCGAGCAGGCTGGCATCGATCGACAAAAACCATTGATCGTCCGGGTGCAAAGATTCAAATCGACGGTAGCACTTATCTAAACTTCGCCAGCAATGATTATTTAGGATTAGCCACCGACGATCGCTTAATCAATGCTGCAATCGAAGCGACAAAGCAATACGGAACAGGTAGCACCGGATCGCGATTGCTTACGGGACATCGACCTTTACATCGCGAACTAGAGCGCGCGATTGCACAGCTCAAACAAACCGAAGATGCGATCGTCTTTAGCTCTGGTTACTTAGCGAACTTGGGTACGATCGCGGCATTAGTCGGAAAACGTGATCTAATTCTCTCGGATCAATACAATCATTCGAGCTTACGTAATGGTGCAATCGTCAGTGGTGCAACGATTTTAGAGTATCAGCACTGTGACATGCAGGATTTACAAACAAAATTAGAACAACGATCGCACTTTCAAAGATGCCTAATTTTGACGGATACCGTGTTTAGCATGGATGGAGATCTCTGTCCGCTGCCTGAGATTTTAGACTTAGCGAATCAGTTTGAGTGCATGGTGTTAGTCGATGAAGCTCATGCAACCGGAGTCATGGGCGCGACAGGTGCGGGATGCGTTGAGCATTTTGGTTGTACCGGACGCGCGTTGCCGAATGGCACGGCACAGCCGCCCGTGCAGATGGGAACCTTGAGTAAAGCATTAGGAAGCTTGGGCGGTTACGTGGCTGGATCGGCATCGTTGATTGATTTTCTTAGAAACCGCGCGCCGAGTTGGATCTATACGACTGGACTATCACCTGCTGATACTGCTGCGGCACTACAGGCAATTGAGATCGTTCAGCAAGATGTGGAACTGCGATCGCAGCTTTGGCAGAATGTGACCCACCTCAAATCGCAGCTTTCAAACTTAACCTTATTGCCTTCTGAGTCTCCAATTCTCTGTTGGCAATTGCCCGATGTTCAAACTGCCCTACAAACTGCACGATCGCTACAAGAGCAAGGAATCTTTGCGCCTGCAATTCGTCCGCCTACTGTTCCAACGAGTCGAATTCGCATGACGGTGATGGCAACGCACACGCAAGAGCAAATCGATCACTTCATTCAATCTCTCGAAAACTCCGGTTCTAGCTGCTGGTAGATTCGCTGATAGCGTTCAAATTGTTTGTGGTATTGCTCAGATAAGTGCAGATTTGGTAAATGTCGATCGCCCATCCGAATCATCGATCGTACTTGTTCTAATTGATCAATTTGCTTTACAGCATACATCGCCAATACTGCCGCACCAAATCCACTCGCTTCATACACTTCTGGTGCAAGCACTTCGATGCCAAATAAATCAGCCATCATTTGTCGCCATGCAGACGATCGCGCCATTCCACCCGATACTAAAATGCTTTGGCTCGTTTCGGTTAAGTCACTCAAAACAGTTGTAATGCTATAGGCAGCAAACAGAATACCTTCGAGGACAGCACGGGCGAAATGCGATCGCTGATGCTGCAACGACACGCCAAAGAAAACGCCTCGTGCGTCTGCATTCCAATACGGCGCACGTTCACCCGAAAGAAACGGTAAAAACAATAATCCATCTGCTCCAGCCGGAACAGATTCGGCTAGTTCAATCAAGCGATCGTAAGCGTTTCCGCCCTGTGCGATTTCGGGCTGTCCGAACTGGTCGCGAAACCATCGCAATACAATCCCACCATTGTTAGAAGCACCACCAATCAGCCATTGTTTGTCAGTAAAGGCATAGCAAAAGGTTCGGGCTTGTGCATCAGTGAGTGGTTCGGATACTACTTTTCGGACTGCGCTACTGGTTCCGATCGTAATCGCTAACTGATTCGATGCGATCGCGCCCACTCCAATATTTGCTAACGCGCCATCACTCGCCCCAATCACGATCGGAACATTTGAATCAAGTCCCATGATCTCTGCATATTTAGGCTTTATTCCTTGCAAAATATGGGTAGTCGGAACTAATTCACTCAGTTGATCCGATCGGATTTGGGCGAGTTCTAGAGCAGTTTCATCCCAGTTTAAAGTTCTGAGGTTGAATAATCCGGTTGCAGATGCGATCGAGTAATCTACAATATATTGCTCAAATAACTGATACAGAACATACTCTTTAATCGAAATGAACTTAGCTGCTTTATCAAACAACTCTGGATCACATTCGCGCATCCAAAGCAACTTTGTTAAGGGCGACATCGGATGTACGGGTGTTCCTGTGTTTTGGTAAATCTGAATCCCATTGCTGCTTTTTAGGGCTTCAGCTTGGTTAATGCTGCGACCATCTGCCCAAGTGATACTTTGACTTAAAAGAACATGATCTGCACTCATCACGATCAGACTGTGCATTGCAGAACTACATCCAACAGCGGTAACGTCTCGACTCGATAAATTTGCTTGCTGGATTGCTTCTCGAACTGCTTGCAAAACTGCTGAGAAAATTACGATCGGATCTTGTTCGGCAAATCGGGGTTGCGGCGCAAGTAGCGGATATTCTTGGGTGGCAATGCCTTTCACTTCACCTGTAAATGAAACTGCGATCGCTTTGGTACTCGTGGTTCCAATATCAATTCCAATAAAGTGATTCATTTGAAGCCTTTTTCTAGAAAAACAATAGCCCTGCTTTGATCTTCAAAGCAGGGCTAACAGACATCTAGTTTACAGTGAACTACCGTTGTGCAACTTCAGCAAACAGTTCGTCATAATCCTTGGCAAAGTTAATCCGAACATCTGAGAATTCTCCAGCACTCACCGCTTGGCTGAGAACCGCAACAACTGTTTTCGCGTGAGCAGCAGCGGTATTCGTATCCACACCTTCTCGCTCAGCAATCCGACGATAAAATTCATCAATTTTGAAGTTATCGCCCATTTGCCCTTCACGTCCACGCAGGCACTCTGCTAAATCTGCTGGAAGCTGTGCGGCTAGATTGCTTGCTTCATCACCAAGCAGTCTTTCCCGCATTGTTTCTAGCGTTGCTTTTGTAGCTTTGATCGCAGCATCACGATCGCTAAATTCTCCTGAATCTTTGACTGCTTTAATGAACTGATCGTAATTCATGCTCTGACTCCCAAAATAGTTAAAATGGTCGTAGTTTTGTAGAAGTTTAGTAACGGAACACTGCCGCGATCGGGGCGGGTGCTGGCATTGCATCGGGTTCGACCGCATACACCGTTCCGCCATTAATCAAGGTTTGAATCGCTGCGGCATCGAGCAAATCTTCGTCTTCAGGCTCAGCTTCATTGTGAAGCTGAATCTCATTAGTTTCAGGATTAAACCTGCCCCAGCGCTGCACTCCAACCGCGACGAACAATCGATCAATGCGCCCGTAATAGGCTGCTGGAACGGTTTCTTCGATTTTGGTTGAAATTAGTTCAGTGTTCGATAAATCGTGATAGTCGCTGGCGGCTTTCTCTTGTGCCTGAGTAAAGTACGGCTCAACGATCGACCAAGCTTCCTCGTGCAGTTCGCCTGGTTTCTCGTCTTTGACGTTGCCGTAAATGCCTGCTTCTAAAAGGTGCGGATAGGTATTCGCTTCGTGATAGATCGGCATCAAACGCTCTACACAAGCCAGCACTAGCGGCGCGCGCTTTCCGTTCAAAAATTCGTGCAAAGCTTTATCGATCGCGTGAAAAAACTGACTGTAATCCTTTTCCACATCATCGCGATCGGGTGCGCCTTGACCGTGAAACACGCCCGTTCCACTCGAAGAATTGTTGAAGTTCGATGCGCCGCTCGATGTTCCAATCCGGAACTGTCCTTGCTGTTCGCTTTCGTCGTAGCGCAACACTTCATCCATGTTCTTCGGCAAACCCGGAACATGAACTTCGTGCAGGTGTGTACGATCGCCTTCAAACAGTCTGACCTGTTTTTGGCTCAGTTCCAGCACATAAAATGTTCCGTCTCCGGTCAATAACGGTAAAAGCGGCTTGAGATGAAACTGGTCGGTAACGACAACCAATTCAAACAAATCGCGCGGCACTTTGTAATAACGATAAAATCCGTCGGTGACAAAGATGGCAAGTCCGCGATCTTGCTGCTGCCAGAAATCTTCTTCGTTGTCGATCGCTTCTAAAACTGGACGCAAAAACTCATTTGCTTCGTCTTCAGACAATCCAGTCTCTTGAAGTTTTTGTTGGGCTTCTCGAACCAGATTCTTAAATCGAATTTCGTTCTGTCGAGTCTCAGTTCCAGCAACGATCGTGGGCATATAAATCGAGATAGACCAGCTTTTGGGCTGCTCGATTAATGCTTTCACTTGCTCAACGGTTAAAACGCTCACGAAAACCTCCCTTTACGATTGCAGAAACTATGATTGTTTCTGGTCTTTTTCCGTTGATTCTTCTGTTGGTCGCTCAAATGCAGCTTCATTAACCGGAGTGACATCTTGATCATCACGAGTGTAATCGGCTTCAGTTGGGGTATCACCGGGATTCGGGTCAATCAAGCCGTTCTGATTCGTGTTGCTTTTGGTCGGGCTGGTTTTGTGACTGAATGATTTCGCCATGATTTTTCTCAAATTGATATCCTTTTTATTCAACTAATGTTTAGAAAAGCGAAATCTGTCAAAAGAAGGGTTAATGTAAACTTTCGTATCTATCTTCAATTCATGATTTAGATAGAGGGAACCAACCTATCTATAGAGGGTATTTCAACGATCGCACTGCACAGTAAAGAAAGATAGTTTCCTGTAGTGCGATATGTGCAGTCAATCCGCTGAGTGGCAATTCAGTTTTCAGCAGTTCCAACCTTTCATCGAGCAGTTCAAAATTGACTTGTGGGAGTTTGGAAATCTAGCTTGGCTGTTTGCCATTGTCGATCGCACATTCACTGCATTTAGCAACGGTCTACCTTCTGCGGTTGACCTGGTTCAAATCTTCGTAGTTATGTTACTGGCGTTCGGCTGGTGGCTGCTAAGTCCCACTTCTGAAACGATCGCGCTAGAACTATACAATCGCTTTCAGCCTATATTTTCACAGCCCTTAACCATTCCTTCGCCGCCTTCGATCGAACGATTACAGCGCTTCGGCTATCAGCAAACATTCTTCTGGCGCGGATGGAAAGTTCACCACACGATTTTGCCAAATCCTAGAAGCCAAGTTCCCATTATCTTTGTGCATGGTTTTGGTGGCTCGATCGGACATTGGCGACAAAATATGTCGGTGCTATCGAAGTATCACAGCGTTTATGCGCTGGATTTACTTGGATTTGGCGCATCGGATAAACCAGACATTCATTATTCGATCGACCTTTGGACAGAGCAGCTTTATGAGTTTTGGCAATCCTGTGTGGGTAAGCCTGTGATCTTAGTGGGAAACTCGATCGGATCGCTGATTTGCTCGGTTACGGCAGCTAAGCATCCTGAAATGGTGCGCGGCGTGGCAATGATTAGTTTACCGGATACAGCGAGTCATCAGGAAACGATTCCAGCGATCGTCCGCCCGATTGTTCGATTGATTCAAGCGATCTTTATCTCTTCGTGGCTGTTGTATCCTTTGTTTTACCTGCTGAGACATCCGCGAATCATTCGCCGTTGGGTATCGCTTGCTTACGCAGGTCAAGAAGCTATTACCGATGAACTGCTGGAAATTCTAACCAAACCTGCAAGAGAGCGGGGTTCAGCACGCGCGTTTTGTGCGATTCTCAAAGCAATGACGCATCCGAAATTTAGTCCGAATGTACGATCAATTCTCAGCAGCATCGAAGCTCCGGTGCTATTACTCTGGGGCAAGCAAGACCGCATGATCCCGGCTGCTTCGGCTCGTACATTTCTCAAGTACAATCCGAATCTGCAACTAATTGAACTGGAAAATGCTGGACACTGTGCCCACGATGAATGTCCGGAGCGCGTTAATGCAGAATTAGTGAATTGGATTCAAACCGAGGTTCTCAAACCAAATCCTCATTCACTTGTAGAAGCAAGGTAAAATCAAATTTGATTATTTGGTTCGATTGAGCTTTGGGAGTGGCGGACATGGCGCTGATTGTTCAGAAATACGGGGGAACTTCGGTCGGAACGGTTGAACGGATTCAGGCAGTGGCACAACGAGTCAAAAAAACGGTTGAAGCTGGAAACTCCGTCGTCGTCGTGGTTTCGGCAATGGGAAAAACCACCGACGGCTTAGTGAAGCTGGCAACTGATATTTCTGCGACTCCGAACCGCCGCGAAATGGACATGCTGTTATCGACCGGAGAGCAAGTGTCGATCGCGCTCCTGAGTATGGCACTGCAAGAAGCCGGACAGCCCGCCGTTTCTCTTACTGGCGCTCAAGTTGGCATTATTACCGAAGCGCATCACACTCGCGCGCGGATTTTGAAGATCGAAACCGATCGCTTAGAACGCCATCTCCAACGCGGTGAAGTCGTCGTCGTCGCAGGTTTCCAAGGCATCAGCAGCACCGAAAATTGGGAAATTACCACACTCGGACGCGGCGGATCGGATACGTCTGCGGTCGCTTTAGCTGCGGCACTGAAAGCGGACTTCTGCGAAATTTACACCGATGTTCCAGGCATTCTCACTGCCGATCCGCGCTTAGTCGAAGATGCCGAATTGATGAGCGAGATTACTTGTGATGAAATGTTGGAGCTTGCCAGCTTGGGTGCAAAAGTGCTTCATCCGCGCGCCGTTGAAATTGCTCGAAACTATGGAATGCCGCTAGTAGTGCGATCGAGTTGGACAGATGATCCCGGTACTTGGGTACGTTCTCCGCAACCGCAGCCTCGCCCGCTTGAAGGCTTGGAAATTGCGCGCCCAGTCGATGCCGTTGAATTCGACACCGATCAAGCGAAAGTTGCCTTGCTGCGCGTTCCCGATCGTCCCGGTGTCGCTGCACGCTTGTTCGGTGAGATTGCGTCTCAGAAACTCGATGTCGATTTGATTATTCAATCGATTCACGAAGGCAATTCCAACGATATTGCGTTTACTGTGATGAAAAAATCTCTCGCTCGTGCGGAAGCGGTTGCAAATGCGATCATTCCAGCATTAACCGCAGGCTATTCGATTTCGCCTGAACTCGCACCCGATGTGATGATTCAGCAAAAGATCGCGAAAGTGACGATCGCAGGTGCAGGCATGATCGGTCGTCCGGGTGTTGCCGCTCAGATGTTTTCGACGCTTGCAGATGCAGGAATTAACATTCAGATGATTTCCACTTCTGAAGTGAAAGTCAGTTGCGTGGTCGATGAAGCGGATTGCGATCGCGCCATTGCCGCACTTTGCCAAGTGTTTGAAGTGTCGCAATCTGGAGTTAAATCTCAAGCCTCGATCGTGCCGCCTTCAACTTCTGTCCGGGGTGTGGCGCTCGATCTCAAACAAGCGCGCGTTGCGGTTCGCCACATTCCCGATCGTCCCGGCATGGCAGCAAAGATTTTCCAACTGCTTGCAAGTCAGAACATCAGCGTCGATATGATTATTCAGTCGCAGCGCTGTCGCATGATTGATGGAATGATGACGCGCGATATTGCGTTTACTGTGGCGCAGATGGATGCTGAAGGCGCGAGACAAACGCTGGAAGATGCGCGATCGGAAATTGGATACGGTGAAGTGGTTGTCGATAGTGCGATCGCCAAAGTTAGCATTGTCGGTTCTGGCATGGTTGGACAACCGGGAATCGCGGCGCGGATGTTTGAGTCGCTTTACAAGCACAAAATCAACATTCAAATGATTGCGACTTCTGAGATTAAAGTGAGTTGTGTAGTGGCAGAAGATCAAGGAGTGATGGCACTTCGAGCGATTCACGCTGCGTTTGAACTGTCTGGAACTCAGCGGATTCAGGTTTCTGCTTAGAGGATGGTTCAGAAGTACAAAAAGGCTTTTCGCGCTCGTTGCCGTCCCGCCCGGAAATTGATTTCCAGACGAGACAATGCGATGAACGACTACAGCTCAAATATCCTCTTAGTTGTTCAAAATGCAGCCACTATCTAGAACCATGACACCACTCGGATTTGCGATCGCACATTTCCCCGCAGCTTTTTGCATTGCCGGAACTCGACCCGCTTTAAGAAACGCGATCGCTTGACCAACATGCGGTTCAAACAATCGAAACCAGCGGTAACTCCTCAAATAACCGGGTGCAAACGCTGCTGAATCGAGCAGCCAATGCGTCACGTTGTATTGTCGAATCACCTGTTTAGCAGGCTCTAAAGACTCGCTGTACTGAGCATTAATTAAATCGATCGCGCGCTGTCGCATCGGCAGGTAGTAGCCTAAATGAAACGGCACAGCATACTCTTGAGCGGCTAACGTCGATCGCAGTGACATCATTGGTAAATTGCTGCCATCTTCACCGAGATAAGCCGTGAGCGTCGATTTTGGTGTGGTCTTGAGAAAATCGTAGAGCGCAGGATGATCGCCGCCGCCGTACCCGGTATCAGGAAAGTCCCGCCAAACGAGATGCGGATACACCACGAATACACACACAATCGCCGCGATCGCGCTTCGTTGCCATCGCCAAGACTTTAACCGCTCGATTCCGATTGCAATTACAATTCCTGCGGCGATCGCCATTGCAATTCGCCAGCTATGCGTGACATAACGACTGGGAAAATGCAGTTTCACAAACATCGCATGAGCTAGAAAAAATCCAATGATTCCGGTTCCTGCAAGCTGCGGCAAAACGATCCAATCCGGTTTTAACGGCTGCAACTGAGGAAAGCGATTTTTGTGCCGTAGAAGTAACGGTAACAATAACCCCAAGCCGATCGTTGGCGGGTTAAATGACACTTGAAATCCGCTATCCGTACCATCAAACCAAAATCGCAGCGGATTCGGATAGAAAAACGGCAAGCGTCCCCCCGGCTGAAATTCCGGCATCAATCGCGCCTGAGCTGCATTTACCGTCGGCGCAAATTCCGACTGACTCAACACATACGGTAACAACATCGCGATCGCCATTGCCAAAATCACCCACTCCGCTCGATCGACTCGATGCTTCAAGACTCTCCAAGTTCCACGCAGTCCGAGCCATAGTGCAATTAATACCGCCGCTAACGGACACAACAACGCCATTGCGATTACACAAAGCCCGATCGCAATCCATGATCGCTTGATGAAGTAATACAAAAACGCTGCTAGTAACAGTGCCCAGAACGATCGCGGAGAAGCCGAAGCAATATCATCTCGTTGCCAACAGCTTTGCAGCAAAATCAAACTGCTGAAAAATCCCGCGATCGGCATCGGAAACAATGCCAACGTTAATCGATAGCTATACCAAGCCAGCAGTACACTCAATCCGACAGGCAACAACTTACTCATGACGATCGGAGCAATTCCCAACCGAGATGCAATCCAGTACAGCGTCCCCAATCCCCAAGGTGTCACCGAATGAAAATACTTCGCCATCGAATCATTCGGAAACAAATCTGGATCAGCAAATCGCTGCATCCAAATTAGGTAAACGCGCGCATCATCTTGAATCATTGTTGGATCTGAAAATGCCTGGCGCATTGCTAAACCTGCGTAGAATGCGGCAATTCCCAGGCTCAGAACCAGCCAGAGAATCGAACGATTTTTCTGCAAACCTTGAGTATTCATCATCAGTGCAGTAGGTTGCCCTACTTAGAATACTGACGATCACACTCTGTTTGATCGCCAAGTCGCGTTTCCGCAAGCAACAAGCAAAATTTAAGCATGCCGACTCGATACAAGGATTCGATAAAGATAACCGTAAAATTGCTGGACAGAATTACCATTTTTAAGCATAAGTATGAGGAGTGCAAAGTTTTTGACTCTGCTTCGCTCAGCGATCGACTGACCGTTTATCCTATACCTCCAAATTCTATGGCTTCCATCACCCAACTTCAGAAACCGAAATACGTTTACTTTGGCGGTAAAATTTGCCTCTGGGAAGAAGCGAACTTCCACATTTCCAGCGAGGCAGTTCTGCGGGGGTTGAATGTGTTTGAAGGTCTTAAAGGATACTGGCAGCCAGACGGACAGTTTGGAATATTAGCGATGCAGCGACACTACAAGCGTTTATGCCAATCGGCGAAAATTCTCTACA
>CAXTDB010000033.1:10798-16618 GCA_964242045.1 uncultured Leptolyngbya sp.
TAATATGTGGGTTCGTGCCACGCTTTACGGCGATGAGGGACACTGGGGCGAAGGCAGCACGAGCAATCTGGTTCTCACGGCATATCACACTCCGATGACGCGCCCGGCTCCGGTCGATCTCGGTATCACACCTTGGAAACGCGGCTCAGATTTATCGCTTCCCTGCCGCGTCAAAACGAGTACAAACTATCAAATCGCCCGCTTCGTCAAAATCGAAGGACGCGATCGCGGCTACTCTGACATGATTATTCTGAATGAAGCTGGACGAGTTGCAGAGACGACGCAAACCTGCGTGCTGATGGTGCGCGATGGCAAAGTCTTTACACCGCCTGCTTGGGAAGGCGCACTCGAAAGCATCACGGTTGATATTATCGAAAGTCTGTGTCAATCGATGGGCATTCCTTTCGAGCGTCGCCCGATCGAGCGGACTGAACTCCTGATTGCCGATGAGGTCGCGCTGGTTGGAACGCTGACCGAAATTACCCCAGTGCGCTCGATCGAGAAAACCGTATACGGCGAGTCTCCGATTATGAAGGCAATTAGCGATCGCTATTTCGATGCTGTTTTGGGACTTGATCCGCATCCTGCGTTCGATTTTTCATTTATCCCGGCTCAAAGTAGCTCTAGATCTGCTCAATTGACAACTGTGGTTTAGAATAAAGTCCAGAGCAATCCCAGCGAGAATAGATCCGCTCCTTTCTGGTTTGTTCTGGACTAATTGCACAATCGCCAAATCTACTGAAATCGTTTTTTCTCACTCTGATAGCGAATCATTTCAGCGATTAGGGCGAAACCAGCCGATGCAATCATCAAGACCACGCTAAGCGCATTCATATCGGGTCTAACGCTCGTCCGAATCCGACTGAAAATTTCCATTGGCAAAGTTGTGACTCCGCCACCCGCCGTAAAACTTGCAATCAGAAAGTCATCCATACTCAGAACAAACGCCAAGAGACAGCCTGAAACGATCGCGGGAGTCAATTGCGGCAGCAATACCAAAACCAATGATTGAAGCGGAGTTGCGCCCAAATCTAGCGCGGCTTCTTCTAAATGCGGATCGAGATTAACTAATCTAGTCGAAACCACCAGCGCGACATACGCTAAGCAAAATACAACGTGCGCCGCCACGATCGTCCATAAACTCAACGGCACTGCAATTACCGCAAGAAACACTAGCGTTGCAACTGCGATCGCGATATCAGGAATGATCAACGGCAAATATGCCGCACCTTGAAACAGCTTTTTGCCGAAAAATTGATAGCGAGAAAGCGCGATCGCCATCAAAGTGCCAATCACAGCCGCAATTCCCGTTGCCAAACTTGCGACCAGTACGCTATCCCAAAGTGCGGATAAAATGCGGCTGTCTTGGAAAAATTTGACATACCAGGAAAACGTGAAGCCTTTCCACTGGGCGCTATTCGGGGCTTCGTTAAAGCTATAAAACGTCAAAACCGCGATCGGCAAATACATAAAGCCAAACATCAGCGCAGTAAAAAAGGCTGAGTAGCGATTTTTAGATTGACTTTGCATTTTTATCCCCGTATTTAATCAGAAGCGCGATCGCGAAACTCACAACCAAAATTAGAATCATACTCAACGCCGATCCGTATCCCCAATTCTGCGTTGCACCGAGGAACTGATCGTAAACTAATCGCGCTGCGGTTCGGCTTGATGTGCCGCCCAGCAGTTCTGGATTGATAAAGTCGCCGAGTCCGGTAATGAATACTAATAAGCCTCCGGCTGTGATTCCCGGTAAGCACTGCGGAACCGTAACTTTCCAGAAAGCTTGGGGCGGTGTTGCGCCTAAATCTGCCGCTGCTTCGAGCAGTTGTCGATCGAGCTTTTCCAACGACGCATACAGAATTAGCACCATGTAAGGTAATAAACTGTAAGTCATTCCGATTAGCACTGCGATTGGTTGATTTAATAAATCAAGTGTCGGTAAACCAACGCTTGTAAGAATACTGTTGAGAACGCCTGTTCTGCGTAAAATGCTAATCCAGGCATACGATCGCAATAGCGAAGATGTCCACAGCGGTAGCGTAAATCCAATCAGTAGTAAGTTGCGCCAGCGTTTCGGAGAAGATAGTGCGATCCAATAGGCTACCGGAAATCCTAAAACCAAGCAAGCCAGCGTCGTGCCTGAAGCGAAAAGCAGCGATCGCCAAATGACCGGGAAGCTTTCGGGCTGAAAAATGCGCCAGTAATTTTCAAGTCCCGACGGATTTACGATATCACCAGGTTTGATATTGGGAACGAGGCTAAGTTGGAAAATAATGAGCGTTGGAATAATCAGCAACAGCAGCAGCCAAAGCCCCGCAGGAGCCAGCATTATGAGCGGCTGCAACCAACGCGGTGCGATCGAGGCTTCTGAAATAGAGGGCGCTTTCATGAAGAAATGACGATGAGAATGGCTCTTGTATGAAGAATACCCAGGTTTTCCCACCGTGACACGAACTTTGAGTTAATAGTTGGATCGAGAGAGTCGATCGCGGATTTTTTGCAGCGAATCGGAAGTCCGAACGGGCGATCGCGGCTGTGGCGTTTCCGTATCGGGCCAATGCGGTAAATCTGAGCAAGGACATTCGTAGGATGGCATTCCTAGTGATCGAGTTGGAACAGGCATCGCACAGCGCGCACAACCGCTAATTTCCCATTCGGGCGATAGAAGTTCCTGAATCGTTTGGGTTGTGCCTTCGATGTAGCAGTCACCCGACTCTGGAGAGCGCACCAAATTCCAGCAGGCTTCAAACTCATCGCTATAGCGATCGCCCGCAAGAATCGAGGTCGGCTTTATTGCTTGCTGCCCGCTGTGAGTAATCAGCCGTTTTCCTAGCTGAAACCAATAAGCGAGGTACTGTCTAACTTGCTGTTCGGTTGCCATAGGTTGCACGCGCTCGAATTGGGTCACGAAAATATCCTTCAAAGTTAGAACGTGATGCAAAACTTTTGCCTCAATCTCCCGGCAGGTAAAAAATTGGCAAAGTTAACGATCGACGTATTATTTCCAGCGTAGCGTGCAAGTCTTCTAGAAAATGTGAATGAAATCTATAGTTTCAACCTGATAAGCGCGATCGCAGCAAAACCTTTCCCACTTGTACAAATGAGGCGATAGGAGGATTCCAACTCAAAGGAAATCGTGTCATAAGAAAATAACATCGATCGCTCTTCTCATGCTGGCACTGCATCCCACTCTCGAAACGATTGAAACGCAATTGCTGTTTGAAGGTATTTACCGCTATTACGGCTATGATTTTCGCAATTATGCGCCGTCTTCGCGCCAGCGTCGGGTGCAGAATTTTATGCAGGTCGAAGGCATTCAAACGATTTCAGAGCTACAAAGTCGGGTGCTGCACGATCGTCACTGTCTCGATCGATTACTTCTCAGCTTAACGGTGAATGTGACTTCGATGTTTCGCGATCCGAGCTTTTATCTTACCTTTAGAAACCTAGTGCTGCCTACACTCAGAACTTATCCGTTTATTCGGATTTGGCACGCGGGCTGCTCGACTGGAGAAGAAGTGTACTCGATGGCAATTCTACTGCAAGAAGAAGGAATTTATCATCGCTGTCGTTTATACGCCACTGATGCAAATGAGAAAGTTTTGCAATCGGCGCGAAGCGGAATATTTTCACTTTCTTCAATGCAAGAGTACACACAGCAATATCTTAAAGCAGGTGGAAAAAAATCATTTTCTGAATACTATACCGCCGCATATGAATACGCAATTTTTCGATCGTCGCTACGCGATAACATCGTTTTCTCACAGCACAATCTTGTCACAGATGGATCATTTAACGAATTCAATGTAATCATTTGTCGGAATGTTTTAATTTACTTCGATCGCACCCTTCAAGATCGAGTTCACGACTTGTTTTATCAAAGCCTTTGTTCGTTTGGAATCTTGGCGCTAGGACGACAAGAAACACTGCGGTTTACATCAAAAGATGATCAATACGAAGAACTCTCGAAGTCCGAGAAGCTCTATCGGAGGTTAAATTAGTGCCATTCCGGCTGGTCGTTGTAGGTACATCTCTGGGAGGATTGTCTGCTTTAAGAATTGTGTTACAAGCATTACCAAGGGATTTTGCAGCCGCGATCGCGATCGCGCAGCACCGTGATCGTCGCTCTGGAGAAGCCCTTAGCCGAACCCTACAACAGGAGAGCCGCTTGCCGATTCTGGATGTCGAAGATAAAGAACAGATTCGCCCTGGATGCGTTTATCTTGCTCCCGCTGACTACCATTTGCTGGTAGAACCTGAGCAATTTTCGCTTTCGATTGATCCCCCGGTTTCTTTTGCCAAACCGTCGATCGATGTTCTGTTTGAATCGGCAGCAGAAAGTTATCAATCTTGCACGATTGGCGTTGTTTTAACCGGAGCAAATCACGATGGAGCCGAGGGACTGGCGAAGATTAAAGCAAGGGGTGGATTTACGATCGTTCAAGATCCTCGCACTGCTGAATGTCCAGCGATGCCCGAAGCCGCTATTGCTCGAAGCTTAGTCGATCGCATCTTACCGCTAGACCGAATTGCCCCTTTATTAATTGCTCTGTGTTCCCCGCCTTAGCTCAGTCTTTTTAGCATTTTAGGATCGCGTCCATGTCGTTGAACACTCCTGTTAACATTCTTCTCGTTGATGACCAGCCCGAAAACCTGCTGGCACTAGAGGCGGTTTTAGGCAAGCTCGGCGAGAATTTAGTTCAGGCATCATCGGGAGAAGAAGCGCTGCGATGCTTGCTAAATCGAGACTTTGCAGTGATTTTGCTCGATGTTCAGATGCCGGGAATGGACGGATTTGAAACGGCAAACTTGATTCGCAGTCGGGCGCGATCGCAGCACACTCCCATTATTTTTCTCACCGCGTTCGATGCAAGTGAACAAGGCGTATTCAGAGGCTATTCGCTAGGTGCAGTCGATTATTTGATCAAGCCGATTAATTCTGAAATTCTGGTTTCCAAAGTTGCGGTGTTTGTAGATTTATTCAAAAAGACCGCAGCGATTAAGCAGCAAACCGCACAGTTAACCGCGATTAATGCCGAACTGCGACGAAGTGAAGAACGATTTCGATCGCTTTCTGCTTCGTCTCCGGTTGGAATCTTTGTGATTGATCCCGATGGACGCTGTACGTATACGAATCCTCGGTTTCAAACGATCTGCGGTGTGATCCCGGAGCGAATTTCTGAACGGTGTTGGCATCAATGTGTGCATCCCGAAGATCGCGATCGCGCACTGTCGCAATGGAATGTCTATCTCGAACATGGGGGAGAATTTTCTGAAGAGTTGCGGTTTCAAACCGGAGAAGATCGGGTTCAGTGGGTGCATGTGCGATCGTGTCCGATGATGGCGCAATCCGGTGAAGCGTTAGGGCATGTGGGCACGATCGAAGATATTACCGAGCGCAAAGAAGCCGAAGTCACACGCGCTCAAGTGATGCGGGAACAGCTTGCCCGACAAGAAGCAGAAGCCACGAATCGAATGAAAGACGAATTTCTCGCTGTTCTTTCGCACGAACTAAGAACGCCGCTGAATTCGATGCTTGGCTGGGTGCGCCTGTTGCGAACCAAGCAATACGAGAAGAAAATGGTCGATCGCGCCTTGGAAACGATCGAGCGAAATGCTGAAACGCAAGCGCAACTGATCGAAGACATTCTCGATGTGTCGAAGATTATTCGCGGTAAGCTGCGGTTGAATTATCGATCGATTCAACCCAGTGCGGTGATTCAAGCTGCGATCGATGCCGTTCGTCCGCAAGTTGAAGCGAAATCGATTCGAGTGATCACAGATTTTCAGCCAGATATCAATCACGTTTGGGCAGAT
>CAXTDB010000033.1:16628-20737 GCA_964242045.1 uncultured Leptolyngbya sp.
TTGTCTGGAATTTGCTGACGAATGCGGTGAAATTTACGCCAGAGTCGGGAGAAATCACGATTCGATTGCAGACTGAAGATACCAAAACCGTGAAGATTGCGGTGACAGATACGGGGATCGGGATCGAGCCGGAATTTTTGCCGCATGTATTCGATCGATTCCGACAAGCCGATAGTACGACCACGCGATCGCACAATGGATTAGGACTGGGTTTAGCGATCGTGCGTCATCTGGTGGAACTGCACGGGGGATCGATCGAGGCAACCAGTCCCGGTGTTGGCAAGGGTGCAACCTTTACGCTGAGATTGCCCGTATTGCAGGCAAATGAGTTGTGCGACAAGCTGCGGGGAGCGGGAACGCCGATCGTGGCGGATGTCGGTCGCGTTGAGCAAAAGATTTGGTAGAGGCATTACTGCCTAATTCCGTTCTTCAACAGTTGTTTCACCGTTTCCACATACTCAGGCGCGATCGACGGCGCGCTTGAACCCGGAGTCGGATCAATCACAAAATCTCCGATCGTTTCGATCGCTCGCTCGTTGATCGAATCGATCAGCAATTCAGGCATGGTTAGACTTGCTTCAGCAATTTGTTTCAGGGTTGCATTCGGATTAGACTGATGCACGATCGCGCTGAGTGCTTCAAATTCAGGCTGCTGTAGTTGATTTAGAAAGGCTCCCCATTCGGATGAAGGTTGAGAGTCGGCATCGGGTTCAAGTTCGCGACGTAAAGTGGACAGTTCTCGATCGAGTAATTCTTTCTGATGGCGACGATCGAGGATTTGATGTTCGAGTTGACCGAGTTCGCCTTGGAGTGATGAAATTTGAGTTTGAAGATTCTCGATCGCGCCTTGCAGGGACTTGGAACTACTTTCTACTTGCTGACGTTTTGGTTCCGCTGAGGCGAGAAATTGCCCTAACTCAGTGCGATATTTTTCCAGTTCTTTAACTTTTGGCTGTAGGGTTGCAAGCTGTGTATCTAATTGTTGACGCTGAGATAGCAACGCATTGACTTCTTTTGTCAGTTCAGCTTTTTGACTCTGCTGTTCTGCGAGTTGTGCTTGGAATTGATTTAACTGTGCTTGCGTTGTCTTTAACCCAAGTTCCGCCCGCTGTTTTGCGGTGAGTGTTGCCGATAGTGATTTATTTAATTCAGCTTCTTTTTGCTCTAATTCTTGTAGCTTTGTTTGTAAAACGTAAATCTGATTTTCTGGGGATGCTTGGGGTGAAGTGATATTCCAGCTTAGTTCTTCTTTTTGTTGCCACAGATTCGCGCTCTGAATTTGAAGACCGCGCAGTTGAGTTTGCAGCGAATTGAGACTGTTGGAAATGCGATCGCGTTCTTGTGTGATCATTACTAGCGATTCATATGCCTCTGCCCGTTTTCGTTGCAGTGCCCGAATATGCCCGGTTAACTCTTCTGATCGTCGATACAATGCCTGACGATGCTGGTTTTCTGACACTGCTGCCCCGACCAAACTTGCAAACAGTGTCACTGCACCACTGATCACCGATTTACCAAAGTCTCGCGTGATCAGCAAGCTGATACAGAAACTCACACTCAAAGCAACGAGACTCAGCAACAAACGGCTTTTGAACATAGCGAGATTATGCGGAAGGGTTGTGACTGACCATTTTATCCAACACTCGCAGAATTAGAACCGCGATCGCAACCGTCGCCACCAAAACAAGCCAGTATCCGCTGGCAATCGATCGCGGTTGATCCAGTGCCCAACCGCCGATTGGTGGTCCAATAAAATATCCCAACGCCCAACATTGAGAATTCACTGCTAAATATACGCCTCGCAGCGACTCCGGTGCAATATCGACAACCAGCGATGCCGCAGAAGGCATGTAAGTGACGATCGCAAACGCTAACATCGTAAACGTCGCGATCGCCCAACCTAAGTGCATTTGTTGAACCGTTCCTGTGATCCAAACGAAACTAAACGCGATCGCCCAAAATCCGGCTGAAATCATCAACACCTGAGCGCGACTCAATCGATTTAGCGATCGAGCGATTGGCAATTGCGCCAAAACCGAAAGTGTAAGATACGCGGTGTACAATCCGCTAATCGTCGCAGGTTCAAAGCCTTTCTCTGAAGTGACGCGGACAAAATTCGTTAAATACAGCGGCAATGTACTATCGATTTGCACAATGTAAGTCGTGAACATCGTGTTCACAATCGCGAAAATCATTAATCGTCGATCGCGAAATGCTGTTGTCCATCCGCTCCATTGCGATTGTTGACTGATCGATCGATTCGTTTCTTTAATCAAGAGATAAATCACCCCAAAGAATATTAGAAACGACACGCCATCGATTACGAATAATGCTCGATACAGTCCTGTGGTACTAATCAACAATCCGCCGAGAACTACCCCAATTCCTAATCCCAACGCATCAGACAACCGAGTAATCGAATACGCTTCATTTCGCTGCTCAGGTGTGGTTAAATCTGCCACGACTGCTTCTGTGGCGGGCCAGTAAAGTCCTGTGCCCAATCCCATTAATAAATTGCCGATGACAAACGTAGGGAAATCGTGCGCGATCGCCAACGCAAAAGACGCGATCGCCGAAATCAGTGCCGACAGCAGTAGCGTTCTTCTGCGTCCCCAAAACTTAGAATCTGCGAATGTTCCACCCAGCGCGCGCCCAACCACTCCCGAAATCGATGCGCTTCCAATTCCAACTCCGACCGCTGTTGCCGACAATCCCACCTGGTTCACAAAGAAAATCGGCGCATAAAACAACGTAAACCCAGTTCCGACTTGCGACAACAATCGCCCGAATGCCAATAACCAAACTTGATGCTGAAGACGTGGTAGAAACCCCATGAAATCCCAATTGCAGTACTGCTGCTCAGTGTAGTGGAGAAAGGTTCACGCTAGACAAGCTTCGGTTTAGCGATCGCGCCCTCGTAACAGTCTTGCCAAAGGCAGCACGTTAAAACCAATCGACGATCGCGTCCGTCGATTTTACCAAACGCATTCCCGCAGCAGCAAAGCGCTCATAAGCCTGATCCGCTGGCTCGGTGTAATCGACCACACCCGGAACCACAACCGGGGAAGTGCAATCTTCGAGCAGATACACTTTTCGAGTCAGGCTAGGATTATACGCCTGAATCTCGGTGAGCAAATCATCGATCGTCCAAGCGACACAGTGACTCTTCGCCTGACCCGCAACAATTACTGCATCAAACTTGATTAATTTATCAATCAATTGACTATTCTTCTGCGCCAGTAGTTCACCGCCAACTGTGGTGAGAACTTCAGGACGCAGCACTGAATAGTTTTCAGTTAACGGGTGATTTCCTTTAATTTCAAAATTTGTCTGACTCTTGCGCGCAATGCAGTGAAAGAATACGGCTTCCTCAACTGCCGAAACCAACGCATGACCGATTCCGCCCAGCATTGAGTGATAAGGCCACACGGTCAGCGGGTACTTGCCTTCATCGGTTAGCTGCTTGGTGTAATGCAATGCGTGATCATTCAAGGTGTCATAATCCGTTTGCAAACTTGCTGCAACTGCTGGATTAACACGCCACACTCCTTTCTGCACATCTTCAAACGGAATCAAAGTTGCGGCGGGAATCGGGTGTTCTCCGGCTTGATTGAGCCAAAAGATCGGATGAAAGATTTGCATTGCGGTATGCGTGTCCATTGTTGGAGCAATTTCGGTAATCGATGCTAAATTGCGGTAAATGAACTCGCACAGTCGCACATTATCTTCAACGGCTCCGGTTCCCGATCGACCTCCCACAAACAATTCAAAATCGGGAATACAGAACGTATTTTGCACATCGATCGCTAAAAGGCAAACCCGGACTCGATCGTTACTTGCAGGCGGTATCTCGTGTTGTTTTGCCCATTGCTCTGCTTCAATCGCGCGCTGCTGATACGGAACACGCCAAACAGAGCCGACTGAAGCACGATCGAAGAACTCAGGAATCATAGATTAAGCTCAACTCAATGCTGTCGATCGTAGAGGCAATTTGAAAAAACGGCTTAATGAATCGCCAACACAACCGGAGCATTATAAGTGCGATCGACAACGGTAGTTGGCAATTCCTGATGATAAGCTCCAGACGGCAAAACGCCACACCCGCCATA
>CAXTDB010000033.1:20747-23877 GCA_964242045.1 uncultured Leptolyngbya sp.
TGTTGAACTAACACATCTTCGCCGCAGTGATTTTCAGGCAGTTGTGACCAGAAACTAAAGCCGCCGACATCTCGAAGCTTCTCGGTGCTATACATCACGCAGCCTCCGATCCACGCAACTCGATAGCGACGCGGCTGATTTGGGGTGATATTGTGCGATCGCTGAATGTGATACAAATTCGCAGCGTTGTGCAATTTCCAGCGCTCCCATTCGGGCATTCCGGGCTGGAGCTTTTCGGGCTGAACGGAAGTGTCCCAAAACTCGATCGCTTGTTCGTGTGGGCGAATATCTTGAGCAAAACTCAATCCGATCAGTCCATTCCCCACAAAGCCGCAGTTTTCTTGCTCGATCGCGTTTACCAATTGCTCGATCACAAAGGATTCTAGAATCAGATCGTCATCGATAAATAGAACATAAGGTGCAGTTGCTTGATCGAGCAAGAACTGTCGCTGTTCTGCCATGCCGCGACGCGGTAAATGGTGATGAACTTGGACTTTGTGATGGTGTGTTCGTAAAACCCGAATCGGGGTCTGAACGAGATTCGATGCGATCGCATTAGAATCGTCAGTCTGATCCGAGATAATCACATTAAAATCTTGAAACGTTTGTGCAATTAGGCTCGTTAATGTAACTGCTAATGCTGAAGCGCGATTGTAGGTTGGAATTAAGATATCAACTTTAGACATATCAATTGAAAAGGGTGTAAGCTCGTCACACCCTCTACGTTAGGTTTTACAAAGCAGTCATCACTCGAACTAGCTCATCTGAAAGATCAACCGATGAGATGCTTGAATGCTGGAACAAAACGCCCGCCAGAAAATAGATATTCTCTGAATAGAACGCTTGACCATTTTCCCGTAGTTTAGCAATCCAATTTCTGACCTTTGGCTCAGAGCTATAGCAACCAAACTGCAACGGTGTCACCATAAAATCTGCAACTGTATAACCTTGTTCGGCTGCACATTCTAGTGTACCGAGCGGATTCGAGTAGCTTGACACCAACAGCATCACGCTCGAATAGTTCAGCGTCAGCAATCGATTGGTCAAGGTTGCACCATCAAGACCCCCATGTAATAGTGGCATCCGAATTTGATTATCTGGAGCAGGAATGTAAGGTGGATTTGCAATCAAACAGTGAGCGTCGGTCGGGGCTGCTTCAAAGAATGATTGATTGTGCAAAACATATCGATCGTGCAGATTACACTTTTCGACTCTTGATTTCGCTACGTCATAAGCCGATGGATTCAGTTCAAAGCCGTGAATCACATCATTACAGCGCGATCGCATCAGTGAATTAATCACTGGACTACCATCACCTGAGCCAAATTCAACAATCAAGCGAGAATCACCACACTGCGAGAAAACCAAGCGTTCTAGGCAATGCGAATAGAAGTGCGATTCTTCAGGGCAGAAAAATACTTCAGTCTCAGAAGCAGTCTGCGAAATCGGTCTAGTAATCAGTGTCCCAGTCAAGGTAATACCCTCATAAATACTAAATCACCACAAACAAATTAGGGCGGACACCTGTCCACCCTGTTTCAAATTTCGATTGATTACTCTAGCCCGATCGTTGGAAGTGACTCGGTTTCTACACCATGCCGAATCATTTCGACGATCGCTGCACCCGCACGATCGCCCATGAGTTTCTCTTGGTCATATCCCAACAAAAGCTGCCACGCTTGCTGTGGATACATATCGACCAGCGGTAACGTCACGTTTTCGATCATCCATCGTCCATGTCTTTCATCTTCTTTGATGTGCAGATCCCAGTAGCCCATTGCGCCTTCGGATAATTCAAGCCGCTGTGCCGCAGCAAGATAGTTCCGATATGCAGAAGGGCCTGCGACTTCAAAGTAAGCTAATCCGCCGTTGTAGCGCAGAAAATGACGCTTACATTCGGTTAGCAAGAAGTTATGATTTGTCGTTGCCAAAGCTTCCCAGGGGACAAGATCGAAATACGCTTCCGGCTGAGTGCTAAGGCTTAATTCGGTCATCATCTTCGCGAAGAAGGTCGAATGCTTCCGCGACAACCGACCGTTTCCATATTCTTCAAGCAATACTTTGGTTAATGTTGCTTGTACTTCGTTTGCAGCACCGCCCAGAATCCGCGATAGGCGACTCGCTTCGACCAATCCATCGAACGAGGTAATTGCTAGAAGATAGCGGTAGCCTTCAAACGGCATTTCTTTTCGCAGGTAAATCGCATCGGCGGATAGCTCAGGATCGAGATCTGCCTGATAGCGATCGAGTAATGCTTGCTTAATGTCAACTGAATGATAAGATTCAACATCAATCTGCTTTAGTTCCCAAGCTTGCCAAGCCGCTTCGATTTCGTTCCGAACCTTTTGTAAATAAGTCGATCGCTCATTGGCGTAGTGATTTAGATCATCATACCAAAATAGATTTAAGCGGTTAATTCGGTAGAGAACACGCTGTAAGAAAAGATGTGCGGCATCTGAACCTTCCGCTTGGTCATAAGCTTCTTTGAGTGCAAAGCTCAGTGCAGTCTCAAAGTACCGAATTTGAGATTCAAATTGGTTGAGACGCTGATCTAAATCTTCAGCCTCGATCAGTTCGCTAAACGTTTGCTCAGCTTTGTAGTAGGGGTTGCTCTTAACAATTGATCCGATCGCCTCTGGCATCAATTGGGCTAGCGGAGGTGTGACAAGACTACCGTGCATGTATCTTCTTGGGTAACTCGATTTTCATTTCTATGCTCGTTTATTCAAACTTGAAGTTGCATCTACCTTAGAGGTAGATCGCTCGGTCTTAAGGGGTAGTTTTACGATTTTGCGAATGTTGTTTCTGGAAATCCTAAATTTGCTAACAATTCGTTCCAAAGTTCGATGCTCAAACTGCCACCCGATGCCTGATCATGTCCATGTCCATAGCTTCCTTCTCCAGCCGAAACGGTTTGACTACGCAAAAACTCAAGGACGTTGGCGCTGTTCGATCGAGCCGCGAAGTTAACTCGTCCCGGCATATAGCCTTCATTGGCAGCGATCACAATCAGTTTCGGTAAACGACCGCGCCAGCTTTGAGCAATCAGCGGATGAATCTGACACGGTGAATTCATCCGAATCAGAGCCACATTGCCCGAAAAAATCGGAGCCGCTTTTCGAGCTTCTTC
>CAXTDB010000034.1:0-23813 GCA_964242045.1 uncultured Leptolyngbya sp.
CTTTGATTCAGGCACATCATTAAGAACGAAAGCATCATAAAGCCACTGGCAAACGACCACAATTCGATCGCTCAATTCCACCAGTTGATCAAATTGCCGTTGCTGATTGCGAACTTGGGCAGGAGTCGCGATCGTGGTTCCTAACTGCCGCAATCGAATATCAGCAGATTGACGTAAGGAATCGCGCATCGAAACCGCGATCGAGCTTGGCAAATAACTCAGCGCTTCAGTCGTCCACGTTGGAACCCGCTTAGAAACTCCCAAACAGGCACTACAGCGCGCGATCTCGATCTTGCCATCACAAGCAGAATTGCCGCCTTGCATCATCGTGCCGCGCAAACACGCTACATCAGGCATGTGGATTGTAACGATCGTTTTCATGCCTAACTGTTTCGCACTCTGCAAATGAGGCAAACCGCAGCCCGATCGCATCGTATGCTGATGATAAATTTCGCTTTGATTCTGAGAGAGCCAAGTCCGAAAAGCGCTCAGATTCTCAGTCGGATAGCGATACACTTCGATTCTGTTGTAGCGCACCATCGTGGGTTGATTCTGCGATGCTTGCAGCGCGCTTCGCGTTCGAGCCGCTACTACTTTGCAATTCAAGCCGATCGCGCTTAAGTCTTCTACCAAGCCATCGAGATACACCTCGACTCCGCCAAACGAATCGGGCGGAAACCAAGCGCTGGCTTGAATCACATTCATGAGGGCGAAAATCCTTCGTCTACAAGTTTGATTCGACCCGATTGGATCTGATCAAAAATTTGATTAATCTGTCGCCGTTCTTCGGGAGTTAAACGGTGATTTGCTAACAACAGAGACGCGAGATGCAGATGTTCGTAGCGATTCAGTTGTCGTCGTTCGAGAATGCGATCGAGAATGCGCTGCGTGGCTAGATTTAATCGGTTTTGGGCGGCTTTTACCATAGAAATCGTCGCTTTGTGGTCTAACAGGGGCAAGTCAAACACAAATCAAACACAAGTGGAACTTCAGCAGAAAGTCATAGGCTTTCCACCTTTTCTACTGTTGCGCGTTTTTGCGGGAGACACACAAAGGTTAGATGAGAACTTCATCAAGACTCAGTAAAATCTTAAGCAGTTCTGTCTACAGCTTCAGTATTGACGACTTTAGGATCGGAACAAACACGGAGCCTTATTTTTTAGCCATATGCAAATCTATCGGATTTCAGCGCTTTCGGACAACTACATTTTTCTACTGCACGATGCGGCTCGGCAAATCGCAGCGGTCGTTGATCCAGCGGAAGCCCGTCCAGTTCTGCAAAAACTGGAAGAATTAGGCGCGAAATTAGTTGCCATTTTTAATACGCATCATCACGGTGATCATGTCGGCGGCAATCTGGAACTGCTCGATCGCTTTCCCAATGCGATCGTGTATGCCGGAAGCCACGATCAAGGGCGCATTCCCGGACAGCAAGTGGAATTAAACGCAGGCGATCGGGTGCAATTTAGCGATCGTATCGGCGAAGTTCTTTTCGTACCGGGACATACGCGCGGTCACATTGCGTATTACTTTCCTCCCGTTGCCGATGAGTCAGGGGAGCTATTCTGTGGCGATACGCTGTTTAGTGCGGGCTGTGGGCGATTGTTTGAAGGAACGCCTGCTCAAATGGTCGATTCGTTGAGTCAGATTCGAGCATTACCCGACAATACGCGAGTTTGGTGCGCACATGAGTATACGTTGAGTAATTTGAAGTTTGCGGTGAGCGTCGATCGACAAAATCCCGATTTACAAACTCGATTTGCTGAGGTTCAAGCGGCTCGAAGTCGCAATCAAGCTACGATTCCAACCAATCTAGGATTGGAGAAACGCACAAATCCGTTTTTGCGTTGGGATACACCCGCAATTCAAAGCGCTACGAGTCGAACTAATGCGATCGAAACCTTTGCCGCTCTTCGCCAAAAAAAGGATCACTTCTAAGATGCAATCGATTCCAAATTTTGTTCGGATCAACGATCGACTTGCCACCGCTGGACAACCAACGATCGAGCAATTCACTGAGATCAAAAATGCAGGCTACAACGTAGTGATTAACCTTGCCGTTCCAACTTCAGAAGGTGCGATCGCGAACGAACGCGAGGTCGTGGAATCTCTAGGAATGCAATATTTCCACATTCCAGTAATTTGGGACAATCCGACGATCGACGATTTCAATCAATTCTCGAACGTGATGCAAACGCATTCTGATCAATCAATCTTTGTGCATTGTGCAAAAAATATGCGAGTGTCAGCATTCGTTTATTTGTATCGTCGATCGCATGAAAATGTTGGCGAGGAACAAGCAAAAGCCGACTTATACAAAATTTGGCGACCGAATTCGATCTGGCAGGAATTCATCGATCGCCACGAACCAAGTTAGAAAATCGGTGATCGCTTCTCCAAATCGAACTTATAGCCACTCGGCAATACATGCAGCATTGCACCACAAAGCGCTAAGTCTTCATCGGGTAACAGCGCATCGATGTTGCTATGTGTCATAGTCGATTCATCGACGATCGTGACTGCGCCTTCACCGATTACTTCCACAATCTTGCCGCTGACGACGATCGCAGTATTTTCATCGATTCCAAATCCCAAACTCGCAGGCTGTTGCGCTAAAGCTGACAGTAACCGTCCCAAGCGTCCCCGCTGTGCAAAGTGCTGATCGATTACCACATTCGGCAGAAATCCCATGCCGCGATCCATCTCAGCAACTTCGCGCCGAGGATTCGTTTCACCATCACCCACAACGATCATCATATCGGGCATCATCGCTGCGCCTGCGCTGGTTCCCGCGATCACAACTCCTTCAGAGAAGCGCTTGTGCAATGTAGTTTCGAGTTCTGTATCTTTGAGACATTCTGTGATTCGAGCTTGGTTGCCTCCGGTAAAGAAGACTCCGGTGGCTTGGGAAATATCTTCGATCGCTTTTGGATCGCTGGCATCTTCGCGTCGTGCCGTATCAACCACTTTGACATCTTCCGCGCCCAAGCGCTTGAAAATCCCGATGTATTGTTCGCCGACTTCTCCGGGTAATCCAGTTGCAACCGTCATCACCACAATGCGCGACTGAAGCCCACCCGCACGCCGCACAAATTCCCGCAGAATTCGACACTCGCCTTCTCGATCTTCTGCACCACCAATAATGACAAGATCCCCACTAGTTTCAGGGAGTGCAACACTCTCTTGAGGCTGGTCTTGGGTTTCAATCTGACTCACCATAACGTTCTCCAATCGCAATCAACGATCCTTACTGAATCACATTCAACGATCGCTGCATCACAACCGAATGGTAGATTTCGATACACTTTAGTTTCAGCTTTGAGGCTGAACTACTGCGGTTTGTAACCGTTCGATCGACGACGATAGCTTTCCATTAGCAGCATAAAACCAAGCCGGAATTGATTAAAACTCTTAACTTCAGGCTGCATTAGGTTTACCAAGAATGCTTTCGCCCGTTCTAATGGCAAGTGACGCGGCTTACCTTTATACACAATCTGATATTCGCCATCGTACTCACCATCGCCGTATCCTGAAATCAAATGTAGGTGAAACGCCTGCTCTGCAAGGGTGTGAACTTCTTCACGTAATGGATTTGTAGAAGTAGTCATAATTGTTATGTTTTCTTGATTTAGTCTGTTTGTAGTGCAATCCCTACGGTTTTGTCACCCTGCCAGAGTTCTACGTCTTCCGATGAGTAAAAAACATCTAGAGATAGACGCGATCGAGTTTTCGACTCCAGTACAGTCGCAACGTAGAGATGGACGGAAATCTTATGGTTGTCGATCGCGTGTCCGAAGTTAGCCGAGTCAATGCTAGAAAGACTGATGCGTTTGACATCTTCAATATTCGCTATTACATGGGTGCAAATCCGTATCTATCGACCGCAGCAACGATGTTCGATTTTGCCCAAACGGAAAATCAAAGCGCATTACCGTTAGAGAAGTATGTTGAAGTAATTTGCGATCGCTATCCTCATTTTCGCGACATTACTTTCACGTCACATGCTGATCTGTTTGCTCAAACAGTGGCGCAAGTCAGCCAGCTTGACATGGATTTGCATTTACAGCAGTGGAGCTTGAAAGCTTATCCGAAATTCGATCGAATTGCGATCGAAACGCTACATGCCCGCACCAGTCGAGAAATTGTCTTTTCGGTGTGGGACTGGTTTGAGGCGATCACACAAGGTCGTAGTTTTGAAATCTCCGATCACATCGAAATGCTACAGGCGCAATTTCGTCGATCGGTGTATGGGGGTCCGACCGTTTATGCACTGCTTAAGTCTGCTCAGTCTCAAGGGATTCCAACCTTTTATCTGTGGGATGAAGGATTGATGCAGTACGGCTACGGTCGCAAGCATGTACGAGGAATTGCAACAACGTTTGATGGTGATAGTCACCTCGATTCAGACTTCACCACGCGCAAAGATGACTGCAAGGCGTTTTTGAGTACGCTCGGCTTTCCTGTGCCGAAAGGAAGGATTGTTAGCACGTTAAAAGAGGCTCGAAATGCAGCGGATCGCTTAGGTTATCCAGTCGCAATTAAGCCCGTGGTTGGACATAAAGGAATTGGTGTCACCGCGAACGTTCGCACCGATGAAGATTTAGAAGCAGCTTTCGATCGAGCAGTCGAAGCAGTCGAGCCGGATCATGCGATCGCCATCATTGTTGAGCAAAGCATCGAAGGCAATGATTTTCGTTTGCTGTGTGTGGATGGAAAGTTCGTTGCGGCAACCGAGCGCCGTCCGGCTTCGGTGCTTGGAGATGGAACTTCAACGATCGCAGAACTAATCGATCGGGCGAATCGATCGAGCGATCGCAGTGATACTCCAACTTCGCCGCTTGGAAAAATCAAAATCGATGATGCAATGGAGCGGTATTTAATCGAGCAGGGCTTATCGATGGAGAGCGTTTTGGAACGCGATCGAGAAGTGTTTCTCCGCAAGGTTGCAAATCTTTCTTCGGGCGGTCTTAGCATTGATGCAACCTCTGTGATTCATCCCGATAACATTGTGTTAGCGCAGGATGTTGCCCAGCATTTTCGCTTAACTTGTCTAGGCATTGACATTATTACTTGCGATCTGAGTCGCTCTTGGAAAGAAGGCAACTTCGCAATCATTGAGATTAACGCTGCTCCGGGTGTTTTCATGCACATGAAGCCCGCTATTGGTGAAAGCGTTGATGTGACTTCTCACATTCTGAAAACATTTTTTCATTCTGGTGATAATGGTCGGATTCCGATTATTACATTCAATCGCGTCACGATTTCAGAACTGCAAGAAGCGATCGCTTATATTCTTCGCCATCATCCGCACTGGACGATCGGAGCCGTTTGCCAAGATGGAGTTTTGATCAATCACTCGGAAAAACCGCTGCACGCTGACTACAACATGAACGTTCAGAATCTATTACGGCATCCGAAATTAGATCTGCTGATCGCTGAATATCCTGAATCCGTTCTCGATCGCGCTGGCGTGTTCTACTCTGGTAGCAATCTCGTGATTTTGCAAGATCCAACTGAGATCGAAATGACGTTAACGCGAGATGTTTTTGACGATGCCAGAGTCGTGATCAAGCAAGGAAGTACGGTTTCAACTCAGCATCAAGGGTTAATCGAACAATACTCGCTCAGTGAAGCAGAAGGATTCAGTCGCGTGTATCTTGAAGCGATCGCAGCGATGATTCTTCCAAGCTGAACTGTTTCTAGAACGATCGCGATTAAGCAGTTTGGGAAAGAGAAGTGAGCGCTACAATTTGAGACTCTGAGACTTCGATCGTCTCTTGAGGAATTAATCCCTCTAAACTGTAGCCATCTTCTTGACCCTCTGGCATCGGGTAGTGTTCAACAATCGTTCCAACGCTACCCTGCTTCACATTCCACTGCGGTATGTCTGCCTTCAGTACGACTTGTGTAAACAGCTTAAACTTCATTAGATTTACCTCTTAAGCCGGAAAGAGTGTGACAAATCGAGTCACTCCTTGTGCAACAATCCAAATTGTTTTAACTCGAATGGAATGCTGGTTGCGTCCAGCTAAATTGCCCGTGATCGAAAATTTCTGACCATACTCCGTCTGGACGGTTGGAATTGCTGCTAGTGATAGAATCTGTTCTCTTAGATCTTGCTCCAATTCCTGCCAATTTTCCAGCGTATAGCCTGCTTGAGCTAGAAACTGTGACTTGTCATCTTTTTCAAGAACCATCAGTAAGTACTCAGTCAGTTTTGCTTCTGAGATCACTGCATTTGGATCAAGAAGTACCATTAAAGCTGTTCCTTGCTCCATGCTCGCAACACAATCAGGGATTGTGCAAGCCCGATCGTATCACTTTGCTCTAAAAACTCCAGCACTCGATCGCCCGGTAACGCCGGAAATAACTTACTGTTTGCTGTCTTGATGTATCGCTCTCCCTGGAGTTGGTAAATCTGCAAATCTCCCTTCAGTACATCATCCCCAACGGTCGTGGTGTACCGCCAGATTTCCGGCACTCGCATCTCAGCGTAAATCGAATCCCGCTCGATCGCTCCTTTGCCGATCGCTACTTCGATCACTAAATTCGGTGGAGCCGCTCGATTCATATCGAGTTCTGCGCGTTTCTGAAGCCGCACTTCTTCCAGCGAATAAGCCGCATCCGGTTGAATCGCGCGTCCCAGATCCGGAAGTGTCAGCAAAACCGATCCGATCGCATAAATTTTTAGATAAAGTTCATCTGCTAACACCAAAATCAAAGACTCGATCAATCGAAGACAGCGATCGTGTTCTTCGAGCGGAGTCATCATTTCCAAGTTGCCACGATCGTAAGTTAAACGCGCGGTTCGAGTTTGTCCGAGTTCATTCAGCAACTCTTCAAACGATTGCCAACTCACCCCTGATAGCGTCACTCTTTTTTCAGTGGGAGTTGGTTTTCTGCCCATAATGTTTATCCTCAAGCCTCATGAAGTATCGTACTGCGTTTGTTCGCCTCAGTAAGGGCGCATTGTGTGGAGTTTTGTTACTTGCGAGCGGATTGACGATCGGCTTTTTTACTCCGCGTCGCTGGTTCCAATCTGCAACCTGCGAAAACCAACCCTACCGGATTTATGTTCAAGGTGATGCGATGCACGTCAATCTAGTGATGCCTGTGGATAATGGCGTTTACGATTGGCGACAGTTTATGAATCTTCAGCAAATTGGCAGCGATACAAATGAGAACTATCGCTATCTCAAAATGGGCTGGGGCGATCGCATTTGGTATACCGAAGTTCCAGACTGGTCACAAATGAATGTCTTGGATATCGGTAGAGTCTTGTTGAAGCCCGGAAATGCTTCAGTCATGTATGTTCAAGGATATGCAGCGCGACCGGATAACGTGAAGTGTGTGGGACTCGATCGAGAACACTATCTCAACTTTGTGCGATTTCTTCAAAACTCTTTCGCGCGCGATGCTCAAGGCAAATTGATCTATATCAAAGCAGGAGCCGCGACGACCGATGGCTTTTATGCTGCTGTCGGCAACTATTCTGCATTACGAACCTGTAATACTTGGTCAGCCGAAGCGCTCGATGCTGCTGGAATCAATACGCCTGTGTGGTCAGCGCTTGCACCTGCGGTGATGCGACAGATTCCAACTTGCTCTTGTCCTTAAGCATTGCAAAAATCTACGCAATGCACCCCTATTCGCCTTATCCTACAATGTACGGATCTAGGCTACTGAACATGCGCTTTTCAAAAATTTTGATTGCAAATCGGGGGGAAATTGCCCTAAGAATCATTCGCACCTGTGAAGAATTAGGAATTGCGACGGTCGCGGTGCATTCGACGATCGATCGAAATTCGCTTCACGTTCAGTTAGCCGACGAAGCCGTTTGCATCGGTGAACCCGCCAGCAGCAAAAGCTATCTTAATATTCCCAACATTATCGCCGCTGCCCTGACGCGCAACGCCACTGCAATTCATCCCGGCTATGGTTTTTTGGCGGAGAATGCCCGATTCGCAGAAATTTGCGCGGATCACCAAATCTCGTTTATCGGGCCGACTCCAGAGGCAATCCGAGCGATGGGAGATAAATCGACGGCAAAAAAAACAATGCAGCGGGTGGGAGTGCCAACGGTTCCAGGCAGCAAGGGATTAGTTCACAGCGAAGAAGAAGCGCGCGAGGTTGCAAGAGCGATCGGATATCCTGTAATCGTGAAAGCGACCGCTGGCGGCGGTGGGCGAGGAATGCGCCTGGTTCCAACCGATGATGAACTGGGCAAGCTGTTTCACGCGGCCCAGGGAGAAGCTGAAGCGGCGTTTGGGAATCCGGGTGTGTATGTTGAAAAATTTGTGCAAAATCCGCGCCATATTGAGTTTCAGATTCTCGCGGATAGTTACGGCAACGTTGTGCATTTAGGTGAGCGCGAATGTTCGATTCAGCGGCGACACCAGAAGCTTTTAGAAGAAGCACCGAGTTCGGCAATTACGCCTGAGTTGCGCGAGAAAATGGGAGCGGCAGCGATCGCGGCGGCAAAATCGATCGATTACGTCGGCGCAGGAACCGTGGAATTTTTGCTCGATCGCTCTGGTGACTTTTATTTCATGGAAATGAATACCCGGATTCAAGTCGAACATCCGGTGACGGAAATGATCACAGGGATTGATTTGATTGCTGAACAAATTCGGATCGCTCAAGGTGAACAACTGCGATTTACCCAAGGAGAGATTGAACTGCGAGGACACGCGATCGAATGTCGAATCAATGCCGAAGATCCCGATCACAATTTCCGTCCTAGTCCCGGACGCATCAGCGGCTATCTACCTCCAAGCGGACCTGGTGTGCGGATGGATTCCCACGTTTACACCGATTACGAGATTCCGCCTTACTATGACTCGCTAATTGGAAAATTAATCGTCTGGGGACACGATCGACCTGCTGCAATTTTGCGAATGAAGCGCGCTTTACGCGAATGTGCCGTGACAGGTTTACCCACCACGATCAACTTCCATCAGCGCATTCTCGACACACCGGAATTTCAGAAAGGCGACATCTACACGAATTTTGTCGATAAAGTAATGATGCCGAAAGACTAATTTTTGAATTCAGATAAAACGTTGAGTGAAGGGGTGAAACTTTATGTGTTGAACTTCAGCTTTGTTTGAGCATCGCTTGTATTGTTGAAGGATCGATGCTTCATGAGGCACACTCCAATGTTTCAATACGGCTCAATCTTTGGCTCGGTAATTGGCTCGATCGGGGGTTCGGTTGTGGGTGCGATCGTTGGCTCAATGGTCGGCTCGATCAGCGGTTCGGTTGTGGGTACGATGATGAGTTCGCTAGCTTGTTCGCTCGGTGGCTCTGTTCTTGGCTCGTGGGCGGGAGAAATCATTGGTGCTAGAGTAGATGCCGCAATGGAATCTCTTTATCAGAATCTCCAAAGAGACGCAGGCAAACCGATGAAATCTGCGGCAGCCTGATTTAGAAATGATCGATCGCCAAAGCCCGCCCGAACTCCAGTTCAGGGCGGTGCAGTCATTTGTTGAAGCTAGAACATCATCGTTAAAATTCCTTGCTGCCCCAATAAAAGTTCACGCAGCAAGCTAAAAATTCCCACCCACAAAATCGGTGTGATATCGACACCGCCCAACGGTGGAATAATCTTCCGCGTCACTGCTAAAAACGGCTCTGTCGGAATCATCACTAAGTTAAACGGAAACTTCTGTAACTCTACTTGCGGATACCAAGTCAGCACGATTCTAAAAATGAACAGAAACGTCATCGCACCGAGCAAAATGCTGAGAAAAGCAAGCGCGATCGTTGAAACATCCATAAACTTCTACCGCCAGATTCTTAAGCTTTGTAACTTGTTTTTATTCTATCGAGAAGCGCACACGAGATGGAGCAATCCGCAGACTTGATCTCCCCGCTATACAAATACATGACGAACTATTAAAATTATGATCACTTGCGCGTTGTTGATAAGGACGGAGCGATTATGACCCCTTCTTTGATGAATTTTCTACTCAGCCTGCTTGCAGGAGTTGTGATCGTCGTGATCCCGGCTTCCGCATTTCTGATCTTTGTCAGCCAAAAAGATAAAATCCAACGTTCTTAATCGATCAAATCTCTTTCGTCAACCCCCTGGTCAAATCGATTTGACCAGTTATATTGGAGTTAAACCTCAAAGCCTGGACGCTTGCTGTTTAGGCGATGGGGTTTTTGCCTATCCAAAAGCGGGATTTTCGTGGAGAAATTGGAAAGAAGCCGCTAACATAGGACTTATCCTTGGAGACCAGACATGGTTAATTTTCAGTTCAATCTAGCAAGTATCTCTGGGATGATCCTAGCTGTAGGCGGGGCTTCCCTTTATGCTGTGCGATCGTTTCGTCCCCAGATTGCTCGCGATACCGATATTTTCTTTTCGGCGGTCGGGTTGCTCTGCGGGTTGATTTTGATCTTCTACGGCTGGCGATTTGACCCGATTATGCAGTTCGGACAGGTACTTCTGACCGGGGCTGCTGTTTATTTTGTGTTTGAGAATTTAAGACTGCGGCAGATTTCGACCGAGCAAGCGAAACGCACCACGCCGATCGTTGATACTGATCGTCCAGTGAGCCAAAATTATCAGGCTGAGTTTGAAGACGATTATCGCGTCAGTTTTGCGGAACGCGAGAACCGCACTCCCCTGCGAGAAAGCCGCAATCGCCGACCCGCGCGCGAAGATGAGATTGACCGCCCCGTTCGCCGCACCAGCCGTTCCGATGAACCTCGGCTAAATCCGGTACAGCAACGTAGCCGCTCTCGCCGCGATGATTCGTCGTTTGATGAGCCGCGTGAGGATGTGGGTAGCCGTCCGACTCGTCGCAACGCTTCTAAAAATTCTGCTCGTCCGCGTCGAAGTAATGCGATCGAAGATATCAACCAGCCCGACGATGCTGGATATGTGGATTATCGCCCGATCGATTCCAATCGTAAGGACGGCTGGGGCGAGTAACTGAACTGAATTAAAAATAAAAAAGGAGCGACCGACGCTCCTTTTTTTTGTAACCTTAATCTTCTTGAAAGGCAGGCTCATTAAAGTTTTTCTAGTTCTGCGGTAGGGGAGACATTCATACGGTGAATCTTCAACGGTGTTTCCAGAATAACAAGGATTATCAAAGCTTGTTATTACTTGTCAAAATCCGAGCCAAGTAAAGAAATCTTGGCGGGTGACAAACTGCAAAATTAGTAAAGCGACAAAGCCGATCATGGCAAAGCGTCCGTTGATCAATTCTGCATAAGGTGTCCAACCAAAGGCGGGTTGCTCGGTTTCTTGAGTTTCGGGTTTGGGAGCTTCTGCCGTCATGATGATTTCTCGCTTTTCGATTGTGCTTCAAATGCTTGTACCGATTCAATCAGCGATCGTACAGTTTCCGCTCCTTCAGATTTCTCGAATCTAAGCGGGAACTTCCGTCGTGCGATCATTCGTAATCCTAATGGTGCGAGGCTGAATAATCCTTGTAAGTCTCTAAAACTGTTGGCAACAACTTTTAAGCCAAATTGCCGTTCATCGATCCAACCGCCTTGTTTGACCAAATTAATTAGCGTTCTGCGGTGACGAATCGATCGACTTTCATCCACGGTTTCACTATCCAAAATCTCATTCTTAATTTTGCCGATTTGATCCATCGGGGCGACCTCCATCGGGCAAACGGAATTGCAGTAATAACAGCGAGTACAGCCCCATACGCCATCGGTTCCAGTGTTGTATTGTTCTAAACGATCGACCGTACGATCGTCGCGCGAATCAGCCACCATTCGGTACGCTTTTGCCAAAGCATGAGGTCCGACGAAATTCGGGTTCACTTCGCGCGCATTGCATTCCGAATAACATGCCCCGCACATAATGCAATTCCCGGTTTGATTCAGCTTGTCGCGTTCTGCCGGAGACTGAAGAAACTCGCGTTCTGGCACTTGGCGCGCTGCCGTACTCACATACGGATCAACTGCTTTCAAATTTGCCCAAAAGCTCGACATATCCACGACCAAATCTTTGATCACGGGCATATTTCCGAGGGGCGCGATCGTCAGTTCTGGAAGCTCTGCATCCGGCGCAAATCGAGCGACTTCGCTCCCGACATTCTCTTTACAGGCAAGCGCCGATCGACCATCAATTCGCATCGAGCAGCTTCCACAAATCGTATTGCGGCAGTTTTTGCGATAAGCTAACGTTCCGTCTTGCTCCCATTTAATTCGATTTAGGCAGTCGAGGATTGTATTTCCAGGCTCTACCTCTAGCGAATACGATTCGACTCGTGGCGCGGCATTCTCGTTTTGCCGAACAATCTTAAACACGACTTGCATTCTGCCAACCTATCCAAAAAAGAGCAACATCGATTCAAACATAGTTTAACACTGCGGTTCGAGGCTGAGCGATCGCATTCTAATCTGAATTTTGGCTTAAAACTTTTACGTCCTGATCTTTATAACTCTTGTTGTTTTCTGACCTTGATTGTTCTGTCTTCAGCAAACTGATTTGTTGCACAAATTGCGATCAAGAAGCACACCGTAGACAACCGTAAGATTTAATTAAAAAGATTAATACTAAAGCAAATCATTCTAAGTTATTGTACAAAAACAAGCGTTTAGGGATATATTTTACTAAGTCAAACATTTAAGATTGACGCTAATACCCATTTCAGAAATCGTAGGGATATTCTGTAGCAGATGACTGAACCTGCAACTACCCCATTAACGGGGAAGGCATTACTTCAAAAAGTAAAAGAACTGTCACATCTGCCCCGTCGAGAAACGGCAAAGCGATGTGGCTATTACACCGTCACGAAGAACAATCAAACGCGCGTCAATTTGACCGATTTTTATGATGCTTTACTGGTGGCGAAAGGGCTACCTCTCGATCCAGAAGGCACGAAAGATGGTCGAGGACGCGAACCAACTTATCGCGTCAGTGTCCATCAAAATGGGCAAATTGTCATCGGAGCCGCTTATACAAAAGCAATGGGTCTAAAACCTGGCGATGAGTTTGAAATTAAGCTCGGCTACAAGCACATTCATTTGATTCAGCTTGATGGCGATAAAGCGAGTAAAAACGGTGCAGTGGATGTAGAAGCGGCAGAATAATTGCGCTTCTTTGAGTGATTTGATCATGAATTTGTTTCCTATCTCGATCGAGGTCGCAGCGTTTGTTAATGTCTTCTCACAAACGCCCGCGTTTGTTCAGATAGGATTCTTTTTTTTAATATGGGGATTGGTTTGGTTGCCGATCGCAATCCCGATCTCGATCGCGGTAAAGTGGAAGCCTTTCGCTCCGTTAGAACTGCAACAAAAACTGCCGCTCGTTGCTTCACTTTATGCACTTGCACCGCTGATCTTATGGGGCATTGCTGCTCTAAAGCAAGTTTCCTTTTCGACATTTGGAATTAGTTTGAATGCGAATCTGTTCGCTTCGGCAGGAATCGGATTAGGCATTGGAGCAATCGGGATTCTGATTTTATTTGGAGTGCAAAGCGCGATCGGTTGGATTGATTGGAAAACCGAGAATTTAAGCAAATGGTTCGCAGCCTGTTTGCCGACGCTGCTACTCGGAATCTGGATCGGATTCACTGAAGAATTGGTGTTTCGAGGATTCTTCTTTGGGCAATTGGCTTCTGATTTTTGGTGGAGCGCGATCATCTCTAGCGTCGTTTTTGCCGGACTTCATCTAATCTGGGAAGGCAAAGAGAACATTCCACAACTGCCTGGATTAACGCTGATGGGCGTTGTGCTGTGTCTAGCATTTGTTCAGAATCAAAACAGTATTGGACTCGCATGGGGGCTGCATGCGGGCTGGATTTGGATGATTGCGAGTTTAGATGCAGCAGAAATTCTTCAATACGAAGAAACTGCACCGGAATGGTTCACGGGAGTCGATCGTAAACCGCTGGCTGGACTGTTGGGATTATTGTTTTTGCTGGGAACGGGAGTCGCGATCGCTTGCTACACAGCGACGTGAACGCATTGCTCGCCTAGAAAGCAAGCTCAGGTTGATGGAGAAATTATTCAGCGACCGCGAAAAACCAGAAAGAAACAGGTCGAATCTTTCTAGAAGGCTTCAATGAACTCTAGAAATTATGCAGTTTGACCGGAGAATTAGGTTTTTCCGCTTTTTGCAACGGAACGCCTCGTCTTGCCGCTTCAACAAATCGGCTAACGCGAATCGGATCGATCGAGTTTTCTCGCTTGCCTTGTCGCTTCAACGAACTCGATACAATTACGCCATCCGCGACCTGCATCATTTGAGGTACATTTTCCCAATCTGCGCCGCTACCGACAAACACAGGAGTCCCTTGAGCCGCATCGCGCGCTAATTCTAAATCTTCCAAGTTAGGCGGATCGCCCGTTGCCCAACCAGAGAGAATCACCGCATCGGCGAGTCCACGCTCGATCGTATCTTGTACCGCCGTGGTCAAGTTCACCGATCCCAGCGGTCGCGCATGTTTCACTAAGACATCGGCAAAAATCTTCACATCGCTGCCCAACTCGCGACGATAGCGCATCAAATCATGGGCGCGTCCTTCGATCAAGCCTTGATCGGTTGCCATGATCCCCGTCCAGACGTTCACTCGGATGAACTGCGCTTGCACACAAGAGGCGATCGCTAATGCACTCTGAGCATCATTTCGCAAAACGTTGATCCCGATCGGTAGAGTCACCATTTGCTGTAAGCGCTGAATAATCACGGTCATCGCGCTCACGACCGCTGGATCGACGTGATCTTTAGGAAAAGGCGCATCGAAAAAATTCTCGACGATAATCGCGTCTACTCCGCCTGCCGCGAGAGCCGTTGCCTCTTGTTCGGCGCGATCGAGAACGGTCTTCAAACTACCGCCCCAGCGCGGAGAAGTCGGCAGGGGCAGAAGATGAACCACCCCAATGATGGGGTTTGCAGTTTTGAATATTTGTTTTAAGTCCACAGCGCCTACAGAATCGGCTTTCTTAGCAACATCAATATTGAAAATGATAACGCGATTCGGAATGCGAAATGAAGGAAACTGAAAGCAGGACTTTCAAATATCACTTATGTTGCTGCATTTATCGACTTGGCAAGAAGTAGAGACGTATTTAGCTCGATCGACGGGGATTATTTTGCCGATCGGTTCGACCGAGCAGCATGGTCCGACCGGATTAATCGGAACCGATGCGATTTGTGCGGAAGCGATCGCGAAAGGCGTGGGAGACTCGACAGATGCTTTAATCGCGCCAACCATCAATGTGGGAATGGCACTACACCATACAGCGTTTCCAGGCAGTATGAGTTTGCGACCGAGTACGATGATTTTGGTGATTCGCGATTACGTCACGAGTTTGGCAAAGGCGGGATTTCGCAAGTTTTTCTTTATTAACGGACATGGCGGGAACGTTGCGACTTTAAAAGCGGCATTTGCGGAAACGTATGATCATTTATCGAATTTGGGCATTTCAAATCAGGTGCAATGTGTAGTGAGCAATTGGTATATGTGCGGCTCGGTTTATCATTTGGCAAAAGAGCTATACGGCGATCAAGAAGGCTCTCATGCAACACCGAGTGAGGTCGCTTTAACGCAGTATGTTTATCCTGAATCGATTAAATCTGCACCGCTAAGTGAGCCTGTGGCGAAAGGACATCGGATTTATGGCGCGATCGATTTTCGCGATCGCTATCCCGACGGACGTATGGGATCGAATCCCGCTCTTGCTACCCCCGAACACGGAAAACAGCTTTATGAGTTGGCAGTCAAAGAGATTAGCAGTTCGTATTTAGAATTTTTAGCAGTGGACTGAAAGATGTTAAAGTATCTCAGCTTTGCCATCTGAGCAGTAATGACACACCCGCCTATACCCACTCCTGCACAAACGTTCGAGCTGTTTCGGATTTGTTATCAACTCACAAGTCTCTATCTTGATATTGCGGTAGTGAGACTCGATGAACGAACTCTCAATCTCTTTATCCTTGCAGGTGAAGATCTAATTGTTACAATCGAGCCAGACGGCAATGTGGAATACCCATCATGAGCAAACCTAACTTTTCAGATATGAGCCGTAAAGAACTTACAACATATGTTCTGAAGCATCGTCATGACGATGAGGCGTTTTATGCACTAGCGGATAAAGTGTATACGTCTCCTCGAATTCGCGTGCAGTCGGCACAGCATCTTGTAGAACTGATTCAGGCTAAACGGCAAGAGCAAGCAGAATAGGGACTAGTCATCACTCCGCTAAAATGCAATTGACTCGATCGAGCAATTCTTCCATCGGCATCGGCGGTAGGACAACCGTTGCGATCGCTTCGAGCAGCGGTGTATTTTCCGGTTGATGATTGATGATGACGATCGCGACTTTTTCCCGAAATCGTTTGAGTGCTGAAAGCTGTTGAATGCCCGATTGGTCTAGATCAAACGCATGAAGCAAAAGTAAATCAATGCTTTGAGTATCGAGTTTTTGCAGAACATCTTGCCACGATCGCGCAATCATACTGCGAAATCCGGCGGTTTGGAGATATTGCATCACGGCTTGCAGCCAGTCTGAACGTTTGGCATCCGGTGTTCGTAGTTTGGCGGAATCGATCGCGAGTACGAACGGTCGCCACGCAAATCCCGCTGCGACTTGAACCACTTGCAGCAATGCTTCTGAAGTTTCGGAAACGGGCGCTAAACAAGGAAACACCGATAATCCGGGAACTTGATTGGCGGCTTGAGTTGTCACCGGATCGAGCGTTACGAGCGGCAAGGAAGCGAGAAAGCTACAGTCTCCTAACAGTTTTAAATATCCGATCGGGTCAGGAACGGCGGCATCGAGTAGAACAATGTTTGGTTTCCAAACTTGGGCGAGCAGTTCAGCTTGATCTAAGTCGTCAGCTTCCACCACACGGTAATTTTGGCTGTGCAGTAAGGCGTTGAGATCGATTTCGCCATTTGTTCCTAAACGGCGAAGTTCTCCGTATCGAGTTGGACTTAGCCGCAGAATCACTAAAGTTTGGGGCGACGGTTCAACGATCGTGGGAATTGTTACTTCATCAGGGGTGAGTTGATTGAGAACTTGCTGGAGTGATTTCTGCACGATCGGTAATGCGACAAAGCCATCGGCATGATTGCGATATGCCTGTTCTCGATCGCCTCGTGTTCCAGTGACGATGACTGGAATCTCTCGCGTTTCGGGTTCAGCCTTCAACAGCGTTAGAACATCCCAACCAGATAGCGTCGGTAACAGCGGATTAAGGAAAACGGCGCAAGGCTGAAGGCGACGAGCTTTTTCGACAGCTTCGGTTCCCGATCGAGCAATCACCACGCGATATCCGAGTTCTGCGAGTTGGTCAGAAAGTAGCTCGATCGATTTCACCACGGCTTCGACAACTAAGACGAGACGATTCTCGAACCCGCTTGCTTGTGCCGAAAGCATCGAGGGTTTGGCGCGAGAAACGGCGATACTATTGGTGGGTTGCGGATGAGTCGGCGGTAACAATAAAGTGAATTCACTGCCCTGATTTTCTCGCGACACGAATGAAACATCACCGCCGTGTAGTCGAGCGAATCGCTGGGTGAGAACTAATCCGAGTCCTGCCCCTTCAAATCGACGAGTCATCGGATTTTCAAGCTGCTGGAATTTTTGGAAAATTAAATGCTGTTTCTCGGCAGGAATGCCGATTCCGGTATCCCATACGGTAAAAGTAATCCATCCTTCCCAACGACTCACTCTTAATCCAATTTGTCCAGTTGCATCCGTGAATTTCAGCGCATTCGACAAAAGATGTACCAGCATTTGACGCAGGCGCAATTCATCCGCGACCAGGGCTTCTAATCCTGGCTCAATCTCTAACGTGCAATTGGCTAGCCCTGCCGTTGCGTTTAGAACGGTTCTGGTTTCTAGCTTTTCTTCTTCTAAACAAACTTGTCGGGCTTGAGCGATCGCGCGATCGCACAGCGATTTCACGCTCACAGAATAAAGCGTCAGTTCGATTTGTCCGGTTTCAATCCGGGTTAGATCGAGAATGTCGTTGACGATCGCCATCAAATGCCGTCCGCTGCGATGAATCAGTTGAGCGTATCGAACTTGGCGCTCGGTTAGCGTTCCAGAAAGCTGATCTTTGAGTAAGCTCGATAAGCCTAAAACAGCGGTTAAGGGCGTTCTCAGTTCGTGACTGATGCAGGCGAGAAACTCATCCTTTAAGCGATTTAATTGAACTAAATCGGCGTTTTTCGCGGCTAATTCTCGTGAGAGTTGCTGCTGTTCGGTGACATCCTGCGCTAAGACTAGCCACACGCTTTCTTCGGTCGATGTTTGCTGCACGCTTCGCGTTTGCTCGAATTTTGCGGTTTCTCGATCGAATGCTGCCAGTCGAAAGGCTGAATCGGCGGCTGCGAATTCAGGAACGTTTTGATAAGAGAACAATTCTCCTAATGGAATTTTGGCAAACTGCAAAATTCGCTCTTGTCCATTCTTCAACGGACAAACACAGATACAAGTATTCGGAGTTGAACCGAGCTGACACAACCTTGAAGCCACAGGTTTAAGCAAGTGTGATCTACTCGCGCTAGGCGGCGTTGCGTACTCTAAAAATGCGGCGGCATCTCGTTGCAGCCAGCTTGGATCGACCACATCGCCGAGTTGCTCTGTCCAAACTTTATTTTGGGCGATCACTTCTCCGGCTTGTGTTTGCAGCATCAACGGCAGCGGCAAATGTTCGAGAAACTGCATTAGCGTTGCTTTGCTGTTTTGTTTCGTTAGTGAATCCGAGTGTGCGAATTCTTCGTCGATCGTTTTTGCGTATCCAAGCTCTGCAATTTGTACTTGAATTTGCTGCTTCAGCCGACTCATTTCGACGGGCGCGCGCTCTAATTCTGCACAAGTTTCCGTTTTTGCCCGATGCCAGAACGATTCGGAAGATAACTTGCTCGGTTTGGGCAGATCAACTGAGCGCAAAAATTCTGACCACGATCGCAACGCGAAACTATCAACCAATCCAACGAATTGAGTGGATCGATTTATCACTGCCCAATATCGGAGCGGATTTGCAAACTCGATGTCGAGTAAATTCGTGGTTTCTTCGATCGTGGGCAACGCTTCGGTCGGGAGTTTGATCGCCTCGGATTGGTGGACGTGAAAGAGCAAATCGTGAGCATGAATCACGCCGATCGGAAACTGCCGCTCATCGACCAACACCAAGCGGTCAGCCCGACACCGTCCCATCAGTTCGATTACTTCAGCCAAGGTTGCCGACTGTAAGCAAACGGGAGCAGGCTCGACAAATTCACGAATCGAGGCTGAGTAATTCACCATTGCTTTATCCTGAGCGATCGGCAGTAGATTGCAAATCAGCGCTGTCCTTGATTCTATCCGCTTGTCAACGGCTGATCACGGTTGCTTGGGCGACAAGAGCGCTGATTGAAAAAGAATTTAATAAGAACGAGTGTCGGTACTTTCAGTGAAGCGAGTTTAAAGGAATCAATCCAAATCATTGCACGTCTTGGCAATCTGCGCTTAGGAATAAAAGGTTTATGTAATCATAGTTAACGAAGTGACACATGCTTTAATCTTGGTTAAAAACTTCGATCTTTGCTGGCTTCGATTTGGCATTTTCTCTCCGACATGCCCTTAGAAGAATCTTAAAATACAATTTAGCTCCTTTTACTCAGGTTTTTACCTTGACAGCCCCAGCTTCTTCGTCAGTTTCGTCGATCCTGCGTCCCCAACTCTCGATCGGGGTGTATCTTGCTTCTGATCTCGCTCGAACGATCGAGCAAACGCTTCTTAGCGACGACTTGAACGATCGCTACACTTTGTCGATCGCCCGATCAGAAAACGATTTTTTTCAACTCATCGAACACCAGAAGCAGCAGTTAGACTGTCTAATTTTGGAAGATGGGGAAAAATTAATCACTGTACTAAATTGGCTCCGGTCTGAAGCAGCGTTACTTCCGGTGGTGATTTTTCAGGATAAAGGTCGGCAGCTTGATCAAGCGGAATTTCTCTATCACACGGCTGAAATGTGGGTATCGGTGACAGAACTTGATCAGATTGAAGCTTGGATCGAGCGAGCGATCGAAGAATTCTTGGAGCTTTCTCCAGTTTGCCAGTTGCCTGATACGATCACACCAACCGATTTGACTCGTGATCTAATCGCGCAGAATTTTCTCCTGATGCAACAGCGACGACTGACCGACAAACTGAAAGAGCGCTTGGGTTATTTAGGAATTTACTACAAGCGCAGTCAAAAAGCTTTTCTGCGAAACTTGCCCCCCAAAGAGCAAGCGGAATTCTTAGACCAGTTGCGAATCGAGTATCGCGTGATTGTTCTAAGCTATTTCAGCGACGATCGCGATTTGAATCAGCAGATCGATAACTTTGTGAATGCAGCATTTTTCGCGGATGTGCCTGTTTCGCAGATTGTGGAGATTCACATGGAACTGATGGATGAATTTGCCAAACAGCTAAAATTAGAAGGGCGAAGCGAAGAAATTCTTTTGGATTATCGGCTGACGTTGATTGATACGATCGCCCATCTGTGCGAGATGTATCGACGCTCAATCCCGCCTGAATCTTAACTTAGAATTCGGATTCTTATCCCCGTGCAGAGCGATACTCTAATGTTGATAGCGATCGATTAAACCATGAGTCCTCTGAAAAAAACTTACGTCTTAAAGCTATATGTTGCGGGCAATACACCAAACTCAGTCCGCGCTTTAAAGACGCTGAATAACATTCTTGAAAAGGAGTTTCAAGGCGTTTATGCGCTCAAAGTGATCGATGTGTTGAAAAATCCGCAGCTAGCGGAGGAAGATAAAATTCTAGCGACTCCGACTTTAGCGAAAATTCTGCCGCCCCCGGTGCGTAAAATTATTGGAGACTTATCCGATCGAGAAAAAGTTCTAATCGGACTCGATTTGCTATACGAGGAACTGCGCGAAGAAGAAACGAATGCAGAATAGACCTCGATCGCGTTGGATGAACCACTTTGTTTACAGATTTTGTGGTAAATAAGTGGTCAGATTAGTTTTAACCCTTTTGAGATTAAGGAGCTTGCTCCGTTTGTTTGACATCCTAACCCTATGACTTCGAGCAATTCGACCGAACAACGTAATCCATCCGCACTTGCGGGTGTGCAGAAAATCCGCACGATGATTGAGGGCTTTGACGATATTAGTCATGGTGGCTTACCCATCGGTCGGACAACTCTAGTCAGCGGCACTTCTGGAACGGGCAAGACCCTGATCGCGGTGCAATTTATCTATAACGGGATCACTCAGTTCGATGAAGCAGGCGTGTTTGTCACGTTTGAAGAATCGCCCGCTGATATTATCAAAAATGCCTTTAGTTTCGGCTGGGATCTGCAAAAATTTATCGACGAAGGCAAGCTGTTTATTCTTGATGCTTCTCCAGATCCAGAAGGTCAAGACGTGGTTGGGAATTTTGATTTATCAGCGCTGATCGAACGCATTCAATACGCGATTCGTAAATACAAAGCTCGAAGAGTGTCGATCGATTCTGTTACCGCTGTGTTTCAGCAATACGATGCCGCTGCGGTGGTGCGCCGCGAAATTTTCCGCTTAGTCGCACGACTCAAACAAGTGGGTGCGACTACGATCATGACGACCGAGCGCGTCGATGAATACGGACAGGTAGCAAGATTTGGCGTTGAAGAATTCGTTTCAGATAACGTGGCGATCGTCAGAAATGTCCTCGAAGGTGAACGGCGCAGAAGAACGATCGAGATTCTCAAACTGCGCGGTACAACTCACATGAAAGGCGAGTATCCGTTTACGATTACCAATCATGGCATCAATATCTTCCCGCTGGGTGCGATGAGATTGACTCAGCGATCGTCGAACGTGCGCGTTTCGTCCGGTGTGAAAACGCTCGACGAAATGTGCGGCGGCGGCTTTTTCAAAGATTCGATTATTTTGGCAACGGGTGCAACTGGAACCGGGAAAACGCTGCTCGTTAGTAAGTTTCTGCAAGAAGCCTGTCAACGCGGCGATCGAGCTATTCTATTTGCTTATGAAGAGTCGCGCGCTCAGTTGTCGAGAAATGCTTATTCTTGGGGCATCGACTTCGAGGATTTGGAGCAAAAAGGATTACTCAAAATCATTTGCGCTTACCCCGAATCGGCAGGACTTGAAGATCACTTGCAGATTATCAAGTCTGAAATTGCAGAATTTAAGCCCTCTCGAATTGCGATCGATTCGCTTTCGGCTTTGGCGCGCGGAGTCAGTAACAATGCGTTTCGTCAGTTCGTGATCGGGGTGACTGGATTTGCGAAACAAGAAGAAATTACGGGATTCTTCACGAATACAAGCGATCAATTTATGGGATCGCATTCGATTACCGACTCGCACATTTCAACAATCACCGACACGATTATCATGCTGCAATATGTTGAAATTCGTGGGGAAATGTCGCGCGCACTAAACGTATTTAAGATGCGTGGCTCTTGGCACGATAAAGGGATTCGCGAATATACGATCAGCGCTCAAGGTCCTGAAATTAAGGATTCGTTCCGCAATTTTGAGCGAATTATCAGCGGATCGCCGACTCGGATTGCGGTCGATGAGAAAAGTGATTTATCTCGGATTACGAAGGGATTGCGGATTGAGGATAAGGGCTAATTACCAATAAAAAAGCGAGGGGAAATACTCCTCGCTTTTCTAACTCGAACCAATTCTTACGAAGATTGAATCATTTCAGCGATCGTGGAATTTCGGATCACCCTCATCCCAAGCGCCCCTTCTCGCTTGATAGGAGGCTGAGGTGAAGGTGAATTTCCGAGGCAATCGACAATCTTTACTTAGCGCCGCCCATTTGTGCAGCCACTTCTGCGGCAAAATCGCTTTCTTCTCTCTCGATGCCTTCACCCAAAACAAAGCGAACAAAGCGACGAATCTGAATATTCTCGCCAAGCTGCGCGATGTTCTGCTTCACCAATTCATCGACGGTAATGTTGGCATCTTTGATGTAAGCAGTCGGCAACAAGCACATCTCATTCAGGCGCTTATCGATTCGACCCTGAACGATTTTTTCTTTGATATTGTCGGGCTTGCCTGAGAGATCATCTTTGCCCATCTCGATCGCTTTTTCCCGCTCAACAATTTCTGCCGGGATATCTTCAACGCGGACGTATTCAACGTTCGTGCTGGCTGCGATCTGCATTGCAATGCTGCGAACGAGATCTTGAAACGCTTCGTTTCTTGCCACAAAATCGGTTTGGCAGTTCACTTCGACTAAAACACCGATCCGACCGCCGATGTGAATGTAGCTTCCGACTAGACCTTCAGCCGCCGTTTTGCCTGCTTTTTTGTCTGCCGACGCGATGCCCTTTTTGCGAAGCCACTCGATCGACTTTTCCATGTCGCCGCCGTTTTCGGTCAGCGCTTTTTTACAATCCATCATCCCTGCGCCTGTCTTCTCGCGCAGTTCTTTCACCGCTTTTGCTGAAATGTCTGCCATTTGCTGAGTTCCCAATGTCTTTAGAGATGGAGAAGAAATAAATCTTCTCCATATTGTCCTACGATTCTGCTGCTTCTTCGTCTTCCGGAGCTTCGGTTTCGTCGTATTCGTACTCTTCTTCTGCGCCTTCGTAGTCGTATTCTTCTTCGGCTTCGAGTTGACCGTGACGACCTTCGTAGATCGCATCTGCTAAGCGTCCGACGATCAGTTTAATCGATCGAATCGCGTCGTCGTTTGCCGGAATTGGCACATCGACGGTATCGGGGTCGCAGTTGGTATCGAGCAACGCCACGATCGGAATGTTCAGCTTGAGACATTCTTGAATCGCGTTGTATTCCCGACGCTGATCCACCATGATGATCACATCGGGGAGTTTCCGCATGTTTTTGATGCCGCCAAGATACTTCTGG
>CAXTDB010000035.1:0-1590 GCA_964242045.1 uncultured Leptolyngbya sp.
GTCGGCTCCGTGATTGCGGTAGTGAAACAAGCTGATATTCCAATCCGGTCGCATCGAGGTGAGGAATTTAATCAGCGCTCCTGGACGTTCGGGAAATTCAAATCGGTAAAGTAATTCGTGTTCGGCTAAAGGAGAACGTCCGCCAACCATGTGCCGCAGATGCAGTTTTGTCAGTTCGTCATCAGTGAGATCGATCGTTTTAAATCCATTTGCCTCGAACGTTGTAACCATTTGCGCGGCATCGGATCGACCAGATACCTGCATTCCAACGAAAATATGAGCGATCGCTGCATCAGCAATTCTGTAGTTAAATTCGGTGATATTTCGTCGTCCCAGCAGGTCACAGAACTTTCGTAAGCTGCCGCGCGCTTCGGGAATCGTTACCGCAAAGATTGCTTCTCGACGTTCTCCGAGTTCTGCCCGCTCTGCGACGAATCTTAAGCGATCGAAGTTCATGTTCGCGCCGCAAGCGATCCCGATCAAAGTTTGATCGACAATTTGCTCGCGTTCCACGTAGGCTTTAATCGCTGCGATCGCTAAAGCTCCAGCGGGTTCAAGAATCGATCGAGTATCTTCAAATACATCCTTAATCGCGGCGCAAATATCATCGGTATCTACCAAAATCATTTCGTCTACATACTGCTGGCACAGTCGAAACGTTTCGACTCCCACTTCCCGCACTGCAACGCCATCCGCGAATAGTCCAACATTCGGTAATTTGATTCGATGTCCGGCTTTGAGCGATCGCGTCATAGCATCGGCATCCACAGGTTCAACGCCGATAATTTTTGTTTCTGGGCGGAGTCGTTTAATATAAGATGCGATTCCGGAGATCAGACCACCACCGCCGATCGCGACAAACACTGCGTGAATCGGTTGTTGATACTGCCGTAAAATTTCCATCCCGATCGTGCCTTGTCCCGCGATCACATCTGGATCATCAAACGGATGCACAAAGGTTAACCCTTTCTCAGCTTCTAACTGTCGCGCATAAGTGTAGGCATCATCGTAGGTGTCACCGTGTAAAACTACTTCGCCACCGCGCGATCGAACTGCATCAATTTTCACTTGTGGCGTGGTCACAGGCATCACAATAATTGCGGTCGTTCCCAACCGTTTTGCACCAAGCGCGACTCCTTGAGCATGATTTCCGGCAGAAGCAGCAATCACTCCTTGAGCCAGAATTTCAGGCGGTAGCTTTGCCATCTTGTTATAAGCTCCGCGCAGTTTGAAGGAAAACACTGACTGCATATCTTCGCGTTTTAGCAGCACTTGGTTATGCAAACGAGCAGAGAGATTGGGTGCAAATTCGAGCGGTGTTTCTTGAGCAACATCATACACACGGGCGTTGAGAATCCGCTCTAGGTAGTCACCAGACATAAGGCTTAAAGGTGAGGAACGCTGAATCCTCATTGTACGGGTGAATGGTAACAGCAAGCCTCAGTCAGGAATTTGATCCGGGTCGATTCCGATCGATTCTAAATATGCTGCAAGTCGATCGGCGCGCTGGCGTTCTTCCTCTACGCCTACCACCTGGCGCGGACCGGGCAGACGCTGCCGACGGCCGCGCCGGCGCTGCTCGCGGTCGCG
>CAXTDB010000035.1:1600-23794 GCA_964242045.1 uncultured Leptolyngbya sp.
CATTCTTGATCAGCACGTTGGCGTTCTTGGTCAGCACGTTGGCGTTCTTGATCAGCACGTTGGCGTTCTTGATCAGCACGTTGACGAAGTTCGATCGGGCTGAGAAAGCGATCGCCATCGGGTCGATAAATCACGAAATCTTGAAGCGTCAATTCAAATCGAATTCCTAAGCGTGGACTAATCCAGCCGTTGATTTGTTGAACTTCAGCTAATTGTGAACCTTGACGAATCCAGCCTGTTAAGACATTGCGATTCGGATTGTATAAATAATATTCTTCGACTCCGTAAGTTTGATAAAACTCAAACTTTCTCGCCATTTCCTCATCAGTATTGCTGGGCGAAAGAATCTCAAACACGACTTGAATCGGAATATTATCTTCTTCCCATTGCCTGTAAGATCCGCGCCTTCCTTTCGGTCGCCCAAACGCAACCAGCGCATCAGGAGCAACGGCATAGATTAATTGAGATTTGACCGGATACCAAAGCAAATCGCCTGCAACAAACACATTTGGATCGTCGGCAAACAGGATTTCTAGGTTCTCCTTGATCAGCACGATCCAGCTAAATTGCTCGGTGTTGTCTGCCATCGGTTTACCGTCGCTGTCTGGAAAATACAAATCAATCGGGGAGTACGAAGTCATAGCAGTGGCTCCGGAGATATTCTAAATTGTAGTCGATCGATGCTTTGAAACCCTATGAATGAACCTCAGCGCATTTATCTGCCGTTTGCAAAAGGCGATCGAACATTAAATCTCGGCTTGAAGCCGCTAAAGATAGAACACTGGATCGAACTCGATGATCAGTTTGTGCCTTATCTGAAGCGAAAGACAGAACTTTTAGAAACGAACTATTCAGAGGTATTTGCAAGTTTGCCAGGAACACAGATAGCACAGCAGGAAGTTCTCGATTTATTGTTCGAGCATCTATCACAGCAGCTTCCTGAACTGTACGATCGTAGTGCTGAATCAATCACCGTTAAAGCCACAAATCAAACTTGGAACATTGCTGATTTTGCTCAGCCTTTGGAGCTTGCAGGTCGGTTAGTTCAGGAGGATTTCTGCTTGATGCAGAAAAGCGATCGAGGTTACATTCTTGCAGCAGCATCTTTGTGTTTTCCGTTACGCTGGCGATTGTTAGAAAAGCTTGGAAAGTCAATGATGCAGATTCATCATCCGGTTCCACAGTACCCAGAGCAGTTAGGCAATCCGGTTGATCGATTGTTTGATCGATTAAAAGTCGATCGTCCTGTGTTCCGATTAAATTGGAGCATTGTAGAAACTCCAGAGCTTTATCTAGGACATCAAAGCCATTCCCCTTTAAAATCCACATCAGACAATCTTTGGATTCGAGTAGAGCGACAAACACTCCGACGGTTAGCACAATCACGCTGGATTTTGTTTACGATTCGGACTTATCGGTATCCGCTGGCAATTTTGCAAGAGCATTCTGATTTAGCGATCGAGCTTTCTACGATCGTGCAACAGCTTTCACCAGAAATGCAGCTTTACAAGAACATCCTGCCGATTCGAGCAACACTCCTGACCCTGCTCGAACAATGGAGCGCTCGATCGTCGTTCTGATATCCGAACAAACGCAGAGGGCACACTAGACGTAGCTCTTTTCGCAAAACTTCAGAATGATTTATGTGGCGAGCGTTTTTGTACTTCGGCTTGATTGGAGCTTGTTTCAACCTCTCTAGCACTGCACAGGCTCAACAGGTCATTCCTGATGGAACACTGGATACTCAAGTTACGCGATCGCTTAACGATTTTACAATCACAGGCGGGACAACATCAGGCGCAAATCTGTTTCACAGCTTCCGCGACTTTTCAATTCCTACAAGTGGTTCAGCTACCTTTAACAATGCTGCTAATGTACAAACTATTTTTAGCCGCGTTACTGGAGGAACAATTTCTAGCATTGATGGCGTGATTCGCGCGAACGGAACTGCAAATCTATTTCTGCTCAATCCGAATGGCATCTTGTTCGGCAGCAATGCTCGATTGAACATTGGCGGTTCATTTGTGGGCACAACAGCACAAACAATCAAGTTTGCTGACGGCACAGAGTTAAGCGCAATCAATCCGAGCCATCCGCCTTTATTGACCATCAGCACACCTGTTGGCTTACAGTTTGGACAAAATCCAGGCGCGATCGGCATCAATGGGCAGGGTCACACAATGCAATTTTCCAGCACGTTTGCTCCGGTGAGCGGTGCGGGTCAACAAACAACTGGCTTGCGCGTAAATCCAAATCACACATTAGCTCTGATTGGCGGAGATATTAACTTTACAGGCGGTGTGTTGAACGCTCCATCGGGTCAGATTGAGCTAGGAAGTGTTGCTAATGGAACGGTAAGCTTAACTTCAAATGGGTTTGATTATGGGTCGATTCAAGCATTTCGAGACATTCAACTAACAGAGCGATCGGCGATCGATGCCAGTGGTTCTGGGAATGCTACCGTACAGCTTGTCGGTCGCAAGATTGGTGTGAACAATGGCTCGATCGCGCTGATTGTGAATCAATCTCCTCAACCGGGTGGTGATCTGCGAATCATTGCTTTAGAGTCATTTCAGCTAATGTAAAGCGCGATCGCTTCTTCAATATTGCTTAGAGCTTCTTCACGAGTTTTTCCCTGACTAATACATCCTGGCAGGCTTGGAACTTCAACGACAAAGTAGCCATCCTCGCCAGGGTATAACAGCACTTTCCGTTTAGCATCAGCTTGAATCATCACTTCATCAGGGTTTGAGCTTTACTCAAGATCCTAGCACTCTCCAAACTAAATCAAGGAACCGCGATCGCAATCACTCCATCTTCCGGCAGCACTTGCCGATAGCGTCCGCCTTCTGAGAACACCACAATCAATTGCAGCAGATAATCGGGTTGAATCTGAAGATCCACCCAAGGCACAGCAATCTCAACGCAGCGATCGACTCCCACTTGAGCGCGAGTTGCCCGCGATTGCCACCGCGAATACTCACCCGCTTCTTGCAGCCAAACCGTCTGAGTTAGCAGATTCACACCTAATTGATGGTGAAAGGCATAGTTCAAGGGTGCTTGATTCGGCAGATCGACCAGCGGAATCGGACTATTGTGCATCGGCTGATTTGCGTAGTACCAAAGCAGGTTCAACTCTGGCGGAATCTCTTTGCCGATTTGTACTCCGGTTTGCAAATCTAACCGCACATAGAGATTTAAGTGATCGACCCCGTACCAAAGCCGCTGAATCGGACTACTTTGGTGCATGGTTCCGCGCGCGCCACCGACTTCGATTCGTCCGGCTTTGTCCCAGTCTTGCTCATCGCCGCGACCGTCGATCGCGGGATGAATAAATCCTTGAGGAACATGATCGCCCTGCGCTTCGTGAACTTCAACAGGCTGGCGAACATTTTCGGGAACGGGTTCGTTTAGCGATCGATACAACGCCGCCAAATGCTCTCGAAATAGTTGATCAAACATTGCATCCTGATTCGAGGAATGTCCTTCGCCAAACCACCAGAACCAATCTGATCCTTCTGCCGCGTAGAGTGCTTCCCAAGCTTCGGGATTGTTCTCCTCGGTGGCTTCGGGATGATTTGCTAATGTTTGTCGTGCTGCGGTGAGCAAATCCCAAGCTCGATTCTTTGCTGGATCACCGATCCAAGTTGTAAAACTACCATCAACCCAAGAACCACTGTGAAGTTGATTTGCAGGAATCGTTTCAGTGGGTGGATGTTGTTCGATAAACTCTGAAACAGTCACTAATTTAATATCAGAATGATCACTCAAGGTTTGGTAAAGCATTTCTAAGAATGGCTTACCATCTTGCGGATAAAACTCCCAGCAGTTCTCGCCATCTAACGCGATCGTTACGAGCCAAGGCTCGTCCGCTTTCGATTTGAGAGAACGCGCGATCGCTTCTAAATGTCCCACCAAATCCCTTACGGCTCTTTTCGGCTCCATTGCGCTGTAAGTAAAACCGATTAAATCCGATAAACGGTGGTCGCGGAACACGATCGCTAAATCTCCCGCTGCTGTCTCTAACCGATACGGGCGATATAGCTTCTCAGGATCGTAAACATTCCCGCTCTCATCGCGATGGAAAAAGTACTTCAGCGACCAGCCTAAAACCGCTTCATCCGAACACAGCCAGTTAAATCCTTGTTTTGCCACATATGGCAAGATTTCAGGACTTACGGATTGTTCCGAGGGCCACAGTCCACGCGGCGCACACCCAAATCGCTCCTCATACATCTGCCAAGCTTTGTTTAAATGCCGTGGAATATCTTCCGCAAACTGAAATCGAGCTTGCGGTAAAGTCATATTTGGAACTGCAACCCGTCCCGCATTTGTATCAGCTAACAGCGGCAAAATCGGATGAGTGTACGGTGTTGTTGTTACCTCAAGCTGTCCAGCTTCCTGCATTTTGCGGTGCTGTGGAATGATACGGCTGAGAATTTCGCGGTGTTTGGCGATGATGCGTTGTCGATCGCTTAACGTAAATCCTTTTCCTTGCTCTAACCAAGCTCCGATCTCTGGATCATCCCAAAACAGCGGATCAATCCACGCTAAGTTATGCCAAGCCAGCAGATCACTATAATCCTGAGCTTGCCAATGTTCCAAACACCAGCCCCGTCCGCGATCCTGTCGCTGTCCGTAGAGTTCCGAGTAGCGCGGATGCGGATCAATTAACGTATGGTGATTCGCATCGAAAAAATGCTCGATGATGAATTCTTTTAGAGTGCGATCGAGTTGCTCAACTGGAGTCACGGTCGCCGTCAAATACGGATCGAGTGCTGTTCCCGCCACATAATCCTCGATTTGCATGATCAGCGACGGAACCAAATTCACCGTTTGATGCAGCTTCGGATACCGCTCTAGCAGCAACACCAAATCAAGATAATCTTTTGTGCCGTGAAGACGAACCCACGGAAGGCGATACTGCCCTTCAGAGGGAGAGTAATAGTTTGCATCGCCTCGACTTTTGTAGAGGGTTTGATGCTGATGCCAAATGAATGCGACGTGAAGCGGATACGGCATAAAAAATGGAGGCAAGGAAAGACCTCTTAATAGTCTAGACCCTTGCCTCCCCTTTCAATTTCAGGATTTTCTTACAAAACCTGTTCGACTTCCGCAATTTCTGGAATCATTTCGCGTAGTCGTCGTTCGATCCCCATTCTCAGGGTCATGGTCGAACTCGGACAGCTTCCGCACGCCCCTTGTAAGCGAAGTTTAACGATCGGGCCATCCAATTCCACCAGTTCGACGTTGCCGCCGTCCGAAATCAGATAGGGGCGCATTTCATCGAGAACGGTTTCGACATTTTCGGACGTGAGTGTCAGAGACATAATTCACCTTCTAACAGCTTGATAGTTTTATCCTAACTCTGAACGATTTGGAATTCGGTGCGGCATTTCGCACTTGATCCAGCGGATTACGCCCGTTCCAGCAGTTGCACATTTGTAAATAAAAATTCGCTCTTGTGCTGCTCGGTCGTAATCGTGCGGCTAGTCAGAATGTAGTATCCGCCGATTTCTTCATACAGATCTTCAAACTCGCTTCTCGCGCCTTTGACCGCTCCAGTTTTCGGATCGCTGTAGATCGAATCGTAGCGGTGCGACAAATAGCCGTTTCCGGTGTCATGACTGCTAAAGGTGTTAATCGTCACCACTACGCCATGAATGTGACGGTGAACGAGGCTGACTTCGTTGTTGCGAACTTTATAGCGATCGCCTTCCGACTTGCCGCCCACGAAGAGTTCGACTCCGCCATCGGGATCAGTTGCACCAAGCGTGAATGTATTTTCGCCGTGAGTTGCTTCAAAAGCTCTGCGAACTCGGTGAACGGCAATCTCCCAAACTTGCCCGTGGATCGCTTTTTTTCCTTCTCCGTCTTCAATGTCAGACACATCGAAGGTGAAATCGGCGTTAATGCGGCATTTTGCGGTGTAGGTCTTACCGTCTTCGCGATACGTCACGTCTGCGGTGTAGCCCGGAAAATTCTCGTCCCAGGTGTACCGATTTTCATAGGCAGCCCGGAACAAGGCGCGCGCATCAGTTTGCACTGTTGTGGTCATAGCATCTCCGATTAAGTCTCTTCCTCTATTTTAGAGAATTTGACGCGAACTCGCTTAACCCATCCATTTCTCAGGTTGAATAGAAGATGTAAGCAACCCACGACTCCGCTCCTTGCGTCGCTAAAGTCGTGGGCTTCAGCCCAGATCAAACGCACCGAACAAAGCCAGTTGACCTTGTAGCTGGCATGTCATCCCCAGACTTTCGGGCTGACTTACGGACAACCCCAAAGCAGCAATATTCTTAGCCGCATTCACATCAGCATCATGTTCCAACCCACAATGCCCACACTTGAATTTTTTTCCGCTACGATAACTCTTTCCTTTAACAGGGTGCAGATGTCCGCATCGGGAACAGGTTTGAGAAGTATAAGCGGGCGGAACAAGCACAACCGGAACGCTTGCAATTACGGCTTTGTACTGGACAAACAAGCGCAACTGATAGAACGCCCAATTATTCGTGCGTCTTCGCTCAGTTTTGCTGCGTCGTTTCTCGTTCAGGTTGTCACGAATGCCGCTCAAATCCTCAAAGGACAAAGCCGCATTCAACTGTTTTGCTTCTGTTACCAGTTGCCTACTGATGTTGTGATTCAGCCATTTCTGAAAGCACCGTTCTCTGCCCTTGAGCCTTCTCAGAAGTCGTCTAGAATTCCGAGTGCGTTTGCGTTGAACGTTGCTTCTGACCTTAGAGTATCGGTCACGAACTGCCTGAATCTTTTCGCCATTCCAACTGTTACCCGTCGAAGTGGTTGCAATATCTTTACGCCCCAAATCCACACCGATAACCTTGGGAGTTTTGCCCGTTGGGTCAGTGGGAATATCAACGCAGATATTGATGTAGTAATCCTCTCGCTTAGTTTTATTCAACGTTGCGCTCGTAGGGTTCTGTCCTCTGAGCAACGCAATCTGATAGCCACCAATCGAGAGCTTAAATCGTTTCCGTCCACTCAGCAGAGTAATCCCGACTGTCTGCCTTTCTTCGTTGTAAGCGAAGGTGCGGATATCGAGATTAATCGACGTGGGACGAAACTTATGGATTTGCTTCACGGCTTTGGCGTTCCCAATCACACGCCGAATTGCTTGGCAGACGTGATTCGCCTTCAACCCCGTTGCTTCTCTCACTGGCTTGTAAGTCAAGTGATGCAACTTCGTTGTGTTCCATTGCTTGTTAGCCTTGGCGACTTCCAATATCTGATTGCAAGCATCAGCAAACCGCGTCAAAGTTACGTCGATGTCTCGACGCAACTCTTTAGGAACTTGGAGCTTGCACTTAACCGATATTGTTTGCAATTGAGCGCTGTAAAAACTCATCCAGAACAACTATACAACAAAGGCTCTCCGAATGAAAGAGGTAGGCAGCTAAAGCTGCGCGTTGTTTGTTCCTCCCAGGACTAAAGCCACTGGGTTTCCCAAACTATCGAGAAATTCTATGACAACGAGTTTAGAGGCTATCCTAGCCGATCGATTACACACCGCCTTGCCTGAAATCCAAACCTTCTGCCAACGCTGGCAAATCACTGAAATAGCACTGTTTGGATCGGTTTTGCGTGAAGATTTTCAGCCCAACCGAAGTGATGTAGATGTATTAATCACCTTTGCGCCGCAAGCTCATCAAGGATTGTCAGAAATGATTCAAATCAAAGAAGAGCTAGAACGCCTTTTTCAACGGAAGGTGGATTGTATTGTCAAAGAGTCGATCGAACAAAGTCAGAACTGGATCAGAAAACGTAATATTCTCAATTCCGCCCAGGTGATTTATGCCAGCTAACCGAGATCAAGAATCTTTGTTGGATATCGTACAAGCAGCAGAGCAAATTCAACGCTACACCGCGAATATGAGTCGCACCCAACTCGAAACCGATGACAAGACACAAGCGGCTGTTCTCTATCGCATTCTGATTCTTGGAGAGGCAACCAAACGGATTTCACAAACGTTTCGAGAAGAGCATCCGACGATTCATTGGAAAGAGATGGCAGGAATGAGAGATGTGGTGTCTCACGCTTACGATCGCGTGAATCTCAATATTGTTTGGGATGTGATCGAAAACAAAATTCCTCAACTGCTAGCAGAACTCCAACCCTTGATCCCACCTCAATAATTGCTTGCTGTTTGTCGATTATTGTTGATGAAGTAACTCTAGAAAGATCGGTTAGTCATTTGTCAGTCGGCTGCAATCATCACAGGCTCTTGATACAGCGGAATCGTAAACGTTACCGTTGATCCCAATCCTTCACCCATGCTGTAGAAGTTGACATCTCCGCCCATCGCTTCAACTAGCTTTTGAGAAATTGCTAGTCCCAGCCCTGTACCGCCGTATTGCCGAGTTAGCGATCCGTCTACTTGGCTAAACGATTGAAAAAGCTTGTCCTGCTTATCCAGTGAAACCCCGATTCCAGTATCCGCAACCCGGATTTTCACCAGTCCCGGCAGTTCCTCATCTTGAACCACAATTCGTTTTTTGATCACTTCTGCGCTCACGGTGATGCCACCTTCGTTCGTGAACTTGATCGCATTGCCCATCAAGTTCAGCAACACTTGAAGCAATCGCTGATAATTGCCAAACACCACAATCTCATCGTGCGTCTGCGGCATTTGCACTTCAAAACTGAGATACTTTTGTCGAATCTGAGTCCGAGTCATGGTTTCAACTTGATCCAACAACTCTTGTAAACTCACCGGATTGCATTCGATCTGCATCTTTCCAGCTTCGATCTTGGCAATATCTAATACATCGTTGATGATGTCGAGCAGGTGCATCGCCGATCGATGAGCCTCTTCGATAAATTCCCGCTGTTCTTGGGGATCTTCCGCCATGCCATCGAGAACCAACTTCAAAAAGCCGATCATTCCATTCAGCGGCGTTCTCAATTCGTGCGACGTATTCGCCAAAAACTCACTTTTGAGCCTAGATGCTTCTTCAGCTTGATGTCGCGCTTCTTCTAGTTCGCGATGTTTCAGCATCAAGTTATCATTCGCGCGCTGAAGTTCGATTAACAGTGCTGCATGAGCGATCGAAGTCCCGACTTGATCCGCTAATTCCTGAACAAACTCCAATTCCGCCTGCGTCCAAACGCGATCGCGATCGCACTGATCGAGAATAATCACCCCATTCGGCTGATCTTGATAATGCGTTGCCACCAATAATCGAGTTTGAGGAATATCCGCTTCTGGAGCGGGATTAATCTCTTCAGGAGCCTGCCGCACCGCTCGAATCGGTTTTAGAGTCGCTAAAGCCTTTTGCAGCAACGGATCATCTTGAAGCTGAAACACTTCACCCTTGAGCGAACCGAGGCAATCTTGACGAAATTCCGCGACCGCTTCGATGCTCGATCGCTTGGGATCATACGGACAAATTACGCATCGACTGACATCGAGCGCTAAGCCCAACCCTTCCACGGTCGCTTGCCAAATTGTCGGAAGCTCTAAATTCTGGCGCGCGTTCCAAACGATCTGCGTTAAAAGCTGCTGATAGCGATCGAGATCTTCTTCACGCGACAGTTCAACCGCTTGTAGGGGCGATCGCGCTTCGTCTAATTCGTTCGCCTGTTCGCCTGTAACGACCACGATCGCTGCCGTTCCATTCGGTAAAATCACCGGACTCATGACCAAATCAAACAAAATCGTGCGATCGCCGCATTCAAACAAGCAGCGAAACTGTTCTGGTGTTTGGGATGCCAACACGCGCTTTAACCGATCCAAATACGGCGCACAAGAAACCGGGGCAAATCCTGTCCCCATTGGTTTCCCAATCCACTGTTTTGAATCATTTTCACTCACTTCACGCCAATGAAACGCAAGCAGCACTCCCGCCGCATCTTGCGTCATCATCAACTCAGCGATACTTGCGATCGCAGTTGAATCAGCAGAAACGGACGAGTCAATCGAGTAAGACGGATCAGACAAAGAGGTAGAAAGATTCACAAAAGTGACCATTTGACCGGGAGGTGAAAGCAGACATCTAAACTAAAGTCACGCAAAGAGCCACAAAAACCAATCACAGCTAATAAATCAATCCTAATCGTTCCACTCGCCTCTAGGGGGCAGTGGTGGATTTCGCGGAAGGGTGCGAGCATTATCCTCGTCGCGGTAGAGTTCGCTTCTCAACCATTGCCTCAATGCGACTTCAACCACTTTGCTCGGATCGTTCGTCAAATGTCGGATCTGCTCCAACAAATCAGAATCAATCTGAATCGCGAGTTCGGTCTTATGTCGATCGGGCATTTGGATTTTGGGGTCGTTCATATCTATCGATCAACCTTCGTGCTGAAGGTCGGCTGGCTGAATATTAAGAGTAATCGTATCGAAAGTCGAAAATCATCGTCGCTTTGAGAAATCTTGCCTATAAACTATGGATGTACCGTTTTTTACATAGATTCCATAAAGTTTTAACATTTTTTCCACAGAGAAGTCCGAGAAAGTCTCAGAACTTAATTCTGTCCGAAACAAGGACATTTCTTTTTCTTAGCGTCTCAGACTCTCGAACTCCGTGAAGAAAGGATTAAAATATCTTAAGTGTTCTCCTTGTCATCTGACTCTGTTGAGAGTGAGAAATCCTTGAGAATGCTTATCCAAGAGTGCCGCAAACCTTACTGAAGTTTATGACTGACGTACCCGTCAACCGTATCCGAAATTTTTCCATTATTGCCCACATCGACCACGGCAAGTCTACGCTGGCTGACCGTTTGCTTCAAGAAACGGGAACCGTGACCGCACGGGACATGAAAGAACAGTTCCTGGACAATATGGAGCTGGAGCGGGAGCGCGGGATTACGATCAAGCTCCAAGCTGCCCGAATGAATTACACCGCCAAAGACGGGCAGCAGTACGTTTTGAATTTGATCGACACCCCTGGTCACGTCGATTTTTCTTACGAAGTTTCGCGATCGCTTGCCGCTTGTGAAGGAGCGCTCCTTGTTGTCGATGCCTCTCAAGGAGTCGAAGCGCAAACGCTCGCAAACGTCTATCTAGCTCTAGAACACGATTTAGAAATCATTCCGGTGCTGAACAAGATCGATCTGCCGGGAGCCGAACCCGATCGCGTTCGGCAAGAAATCGAGGAAGTGATCGGACTCGATTGCTCGGATGCGATCATGGCATCGGCGAAAGAAGGGATCGGGGTTCCTGAGATCTTGGAATCGATCGTGCAAAAAGTTCCGCCCCCCCAAGACACCACCAAACAACCGCTCAGAGCGCTGATTTTCGATAGCTATTACGACGCTTATCGAGGCGTAGTTGTCTATTTCCGCGTCATGGATGGTCATCTGAAGAAAGGCGATAAAGTCTACCTGATGGCATCGGGTAAGGAATATCAAATCGATGAACTTGGGGTTCTTTCTCCGACTCAGGTGCAGGTTGCCTCACTTCATGCCGGAGAAGTGGGATATTTTGCCGCTTCGATCAAAGCCGTGGAAGATGCGCGAGTTGGAGACACGATCACGCTTTCTAATAACAAAGCGGTTGAACCGTTACCCGGCTACATCGAAGCGAAACCGATGGTTTTCTGTGGCATGTTCCCGACCGATGCGGATCAGTTCCCAGAACTGCGTGAAGCGCTCGACAAGCTGAAGCTGAACGATGCTGCGCTCAACTTCGAGCCAGAAACTTCAAGCGCGATGGGATTCGGGTTCCGCTGCGGCTTCCTCGGCTTGCTGCACATGGAAATCGTGCAGGAACGGCTAGAGCGCGAATACAACCTCGATTTGATTATTACTGCGCCTTCGGTGGTTTACCGAGTCACAACGATCAAAGGCGAAGTCGTTTTAATCGATAATCCGGGTAAACTTCCGTCTCCTACCGAGCGCGAAAAGATCGAAGAACCTTATGTTCAAGTCGATATTATTACGCCCGAAACGTATGTGGGAACACTGATGGAACTCTGTCAGAATCGGCGCGGAGTCTTCAAAGATATGAAGTACCTCACCCCCGGACGAACCACGCTGATCTACGAATTGCCGCTGGCAGAAGTCGTCACTGATTTCTTCGATCAAATGAAGTCTCGATCGCGCGGTTACGCCAGCATGGAATATCAACTGATCGGCTACCGAGAAAATGCCTTGGTGAAGCTGGACATTTTAATTAACGGCGATCCCGTCGATTCACTTGCCACGATCGTTCACCGCGATAAAGCTTATGGTGTCGGTCGCGCTCTAACGGAAAAACTGCGCGAACTGATTCCACGTCATCAGTTCAAGATTCCGATTCAAGCCGCGATCGGTAGCAAAGTGATCGCCAGCGAACATATTCCCGCACTTCGTAAAGATGTCCTTGCAAAATGCTATGGCGGCGACATTTCGCGGAAAAAGAAACTGCTGCAAAAGCAAGCCAAAGGGAAAAAGCGAATGAAAGCGATCGGAACAGTTGATGTCCCGCAAGAAGCGTTCATGGCAGTGCTTCGCTTATCGAACGAACAGAGTTAAATCTTTGATTTTTGCAGATTGCTCCTACCCGAAAAGTAGGAGCAATTTTCGTTTAAGGCTTGAAGATTCGATGAACTCAATCAAAACACACCTTGAAATTACGGAGGTTTCTGTTATGGTGCTACTGAAAAAAGCTTGCTTGGCGTAGGCTTTCTTACCCGGTTTCCCTGTCCGGATCGCCGTCGTGCTGCCTGTTAATCTAATGGGTACACTTTCGGCAAGCAGGGATCGACTGCATCCACTGCTATTCCTCCCTTTGCTCGTTTGCAATTTACGCGGATTTTGGACTTATGCGAATTCTCGTCACTGGTGGTGCGGGCTTTATCGGCTCCCACTTGATCGATCGACTCATGAATACAGGTCATGAGGTTCTCTGTCTCGATAACTTCTACACCGGACACAAGCGCAATATTCAACATTGGCTCGGCAATCCCAATTTTGAACTAATTCGCCACGATATCACAGAACCCATTCGGCTCGAAGTCGATCAGATTTATCATTTAGCCTGTCCTGCATCTCCGGTGCATTATCAATACAATCCCGTCAAAACCGTCAAGATCAACGTGATGGGAACGCTGAATATGCTTGGTTTAGCCAAACGAGTCAAAGCCAGATTTCTGCTGGCTTCAACTTCCGAAGTGTATGGCGACCCCGAAGTGCATCCCCAATCCGAAGAATATCGCGGCAATGTTAACCCGATCGGAATTCGCAGTTGCTATGACGAAGGTAAACGAGTTGCTGAAACCCTCGCGTTTGACTACCACCGCCAAAATGATGTCGATATCCGCGTTGCTCGCATTTTCAACACTTACGGCCCGCGAATGCTCGAAAACGACGGACGAGTCGTGAGCAATTTTGTCGTGCAAGCTTTGCAAGGTCACGCGCTGACGGTATACGGTGATGGTTCTCAGACCCGCAGCTTTTGCTATGTTTCTGATTTAGTTGACGGTTTGTATCGCTTGATGAACGGCGATTTTATCGGCCCAGTTAACTTAGGCAACCCCGGCGAATACACGATTCTACAACTGGCTCAAGCGGTTCAAGAAATGGTCAACCCTGATGCCTCTGTGAAATTTGAGCCGTTGCCGCAAGACGATCCCCGTCGCCGCAAACCCGATATCACCCGCGCTCAAACGCATCTCGGCTGGCAGCCCACCATTCCCCTGAGAGAAGGGCTAGAACGCACGATCGCGGATTTTCGCAGCCGTCTAGAAGCGCCCGAAGCCGAACTCGCAGCCCACTAGAGAAGTCCTCTCAGTTCGGGAATGCTAACGGGAAAATTGAGTTTACCTATCGTTTGAGGAGTCTAAGACTATGCGCGTTTGCGTTATCGGAACAGGTTACGTTGGTTTGGTTACAGGTGTTTGCCTTTCTCACATCGGTCATCATGTGATTTGCATCGACAATAACGAAGCAAAGGTCAAACTGATGCAGGCGGGTCAGTCACCGATTTTTGAACCCGGCTTGTCTGAAATTATGCAGTCCTCGATTCAATCAGGACGTTTAGAGTTCACGACAGACATCGCGGCGGGAGTCGAACACGGTCAAATTCTATTTATCGCCGTTGGAACGCCTGCCCTGCCGAATGGAGAAAGCGATACCCGCTATGTTGAAGCAGTCGCGCGCAGCATCGGTTCCAACCTCAAAGGCGGCTACAAAGTGATCGTGAACAAGTCTACAGTTCCGATCGGGTCTGGAGACTGGGTGAGAATGCTTGTTCTCGATGGTGTTGCAGAACGTCAGCGGGCTGAAGCACAGCCTGTTCTTGCAGGAGTCGGCGGCGGCGAAGAACTCACCGCAACTTCACTCGTTGGCGAGTATGAATTCGATGTGGTCAGCAATCCGGAATTTCTACGTGAAGGATCTGCGGTGTTTGATACGTTTAATCCCGATCGCATTGTTCTTGGCAGCAACAACAACGATCGACCGATTAAACTGATGCAGGAACTCTACACCCCGATCGTAGAGCGGCAGTTTGCTGAAGACAAATCAGCGCCTCCGGTTCCGGTTGTAGTGACAGATTTAAGTTCGGCTGAAATGATCAAATATGCAGCAAACGCATTTTTGGCAACAAAAATCAGCTTTGTGAACGAAGTGGCGAATATCTGCGATCGCGTGGGTGCAGATGTGATGCAAGTCGCAAAGGGAATCGGTCTTGATTCTCGAATCGGCAGCAAGTTTCTGCAAGCGGGTCTCGGTTGGGGAGGTTCTTGCTTCCCGAAAGATGTGTCTGCGCTGATTCATACCGCTGATGATTATGGGTATGAAACTCAACTGCTCAAAGCCGCAGTCAGCGTGAACGAGCGTCAACGCTTGATCGTGATTGAAAAACTTCAGCAAGCCCTGAAAATCTTGAAGGGAAAAACAATCGGGCTTTTGGGTCTGACGTTCAAACCGGACACTGATGATTTGCGGGATGCTCCAGCGCTGAATGTGATCGAGAATCTCGCTCGTCTCGGTGCAAAAGTGAAGGCATACGATCCGATCATTTCTCAAACCGGAATGCGTCACGGCATTTCAGATGTAATCGTTGAAACTGATCCAGAGCGTTTAGCAGATGGCTGTGATGCCTTGGTTCTTGTAACCGAATGGTCGCAGTTCCTTAGCCTTGACTACATCAAAATGGCAAAACTAATGCACACCCCGATTCTAATCGACGGTCGCAACTTCTTGAACCAGCCAGTTTTAGAAGAAGCGGGCTTCCGATATATCGGCATCGGTCGTTAATTCGACTTCTAGAACGAAAAGAGACGCAATTTACTGCGTCTCTTTTTTATTGACCGCATTCGGAGAGCGATCGCAGCGCTTTTTCTAAGTCTGCTGTTAATCGTTTTGCACCTTGCTTTGGATGCTCTGAACTATACTCAACCGCCTGCAATGGTCTACCCACGTGAACTTTAACGGCAGAGCGCCAAGGGACAAGTGGCTCACTGTATTGAATCGAAATCGGCACAATCTGAACGTTCAAATTTGGCTGGCTGGCTTCTGCTTGGAGGGCTAATCGCGCTAATCCAGGCTTGAGGCTTGCGGCTTGGCGATAGATATTTCCTTCAGGAAATATCACCAGTGCTTCACCCTGTTGCAGCAAGTCGATGCTGTGACGCAGTGCCGCGATCGTCGGTTGACGGGTATTAATCGGAAATCCACCTAATCGCCGAATAAACCAGCCCTGAATACCTTTGATCTCATCGGCTGTCACCATAAACCGCAACACTCGTCCCGTCGTATCTTGCCCGACGGCATAAGGAACCATTATCGCATCCCAGCGAGAGCGGTGTGTTGCAGCGATAATCACCGGACCCGCAGTCGGAAAATGTTCGCGACCCGCGATCTCAATGCGTCGAAAGTAGACGGGTAGAACCAGATAGCGCGCTAATGGGTAAACGATCGAAGCTAGCCACGGTGAACAGCGCGATCGTACAGGTTGAGAAGAATTCGAGGTTTCCACAAGGGAAGGAGCAGGTGAGGGTGAAGAAGGATGTTCTTCTGGCGGAACGGGAGTTTCAGGCGAAGGAATTGGGGCACGGGGGCGGGTCAAAACGCCATCGTTCTTCGAGGTCTTAGGCGATAGCATGAAGTCGATCAGAAGCATGACAAATGACGAAAGCTTTCTAAGGTGGGTAGATGTTCGTTATCTTCCATTTAAGGTAGTGGGTTTTGTTGATCGCGCGTCTCTGCCGAGGGACAGTTCTAGGGGTGTCTAATCTAGGTAGGTTTTGCCTTAACGCACTTTTTCGCACAACCAGATTCGGCATCAAAGCTGGATTGAGTGTTGACAGCCATCGTTTCGTCCGCTACATTAGTAAATGTCGACTGCACCAGACGAACACAGCGTTAACATGCGCCCCCATCGTCTAGAGGCCTAGGACACCTCCCTTTCACGGAGGCGACAGGGATTCGAATTCCCTTGGGGGTATTACAAAGACGAAATAGGGTAAGGCTAGAAGCCTTACCCTATTTTCAGCTTCAAATTGCCACGCCCGCACAGCAACGAAAAAACTAGGGGCGCAAGAATCAAGCATAGCGCCCTTACAGTTGTCAGAAGGTCTCGATTCTTCTCTTTGAATCCCTTGTGAAAGAACTCGCTTGAACTGCTACATTGAAGTTTCAAGAAGAGCGATGACAAAACATTATCCGAATACATGCAACCCACAGACCCCAGCAAATTTACAGACAAAGCCTGGGAAGCGATCGTTCAGGCACAGGATGTCGTGCGGCGCTATCGACACCAGAATTTAGAAGTTGAACATTTAATGATCAGCCTGCTGGAGCAAGAAGATGGCTTAGCAGGAAAAATTTTAAGCAAAGCCGGGATCGATGCCGCTCGTCTCTGGCAGCAGGTAGACGAATTTACCCGTCGTCAGCCCAAAGTCGGCAGCAATGAACAGCTTTATTTAGGACGCTATCTCGATACGATGCTCGATCGAGCCGAAGCCGCGCGCGCTTCGATGCAGGATGACTTTATTTCGATCGAGCATTTGATCCAGTCGTTTGCGAATGATCCACGCCTCGGACTCAAGCTGTTTCGCGGTTTCAATGTCGATACCGCCCGCCTCGATACCGCAATTCGAGATATTCGAGGAAGTCAGAAAGTGACCGATCAAGCACCAGAATCGCGCTATTCTGCGCTGGAAAAATTCGGCTTAGATCTAACTGAGCGAGCGAAAGCAGGCAAAATCGATCCGGTGATCGGACGAGATAGCGAAATTCGCCGCGTGGTGCAGGTGCTTTCACGTCGAACGAAAAACAATCCGGTTTTGATTGGAGAACCAGGAGTCGGGAAAACGGCGATCGCGGAAGGTCTTGCCCAACGAATCGTGAACGGAGATGTCCCTGAATCACTGAAAAATCGCAAACTGATCTCTCTGGATATGGGATCGCTAATCGCGGGCGCGAAGTACAGGGGCGAATTCGAGGATCGTCTTCGGGCAGTCCTGAAAGAAGTGATTGATTCCGATGGACAAATTGTTTTATTCATTGATGAACTGCATACAGTCGTTGGAGCGGGTGCGGGTGGACAAGGCAATATGGATGCCGGAAACCTGCTCAAACCGATGTTGGCGCGGGGAGAATTGCGCTGTATTGGGGCAACTACGTTAGACGAATATCGCAAGTACATCGAGAAAGATGCTGCACTAGAGCGCCGATTTCAGCAAGTGGTGATCGATCAGCCGAGCGTTGAAGACACGATTTCGATTCTGCGCGGGTTGAAAGAGCGCTACGAAGTTCACCACGGGGTCAATATTACCGATTCTGCGTTGGTTGCAGCCGCAACACTGTCGAGTCGGTATATTAGCGATCGCTTTCTACCCGATAAAGCGATCGATCTCGTTGATGAAGCCGCCGCCAAACTCCGAATGGAGATTACCTCGAAACCGACTGAGCTAGAACAAATCGAGCGTCGTTTAAGGCAGCTTGAAATGGAAAAGCTCTCGGTCAAGAGTGAAGATAAACTGACTGGATTAACCGGACTCAGCCGCAATTCCAAAGACCGACTCGAACGGCTCGAACAAGAAATCGCGGAACTTCAGCCGAAAAAAGACGAACTCGATTCACAGTGGCAAAACGAAAAGCAGATTCTCGAAACGATTAAATCGCTTAAAGGTGAAGAAGATCAGCTTCGGGTGCAAATCGAGCAAGCCGAACGCGCTTACGATTTGAATACGGCAGCGCAATTAAAATACGGACGGCTTGAGGCGTTGCAGCACGATCGAGAAAAGCAAGAAGCGCAACTGATGGAACTGCAAGCAGGCGGAACTGCTTTGCTGCGCGAACAAGTGACTGAAGCTGATATCGCTGAAATTGTGGCGCGTTGGACAGGCATTCCGGTGACGCGCTTACTTGAATCCGAACGCCAAAAACTTCTGAATCTGGAAGGGCATTTACACCAACGAGTGATCGGACAGCACGATGCAGTCGAAGCAGTGTCGGCAGCAATTCGGCGCGCGCGATCGGGAATGAAAGATCCCAGTCGTCCGATCGGATCGTTCTTATTCATGGGTCCAACCGGAGTCGGGAAAACGGAACTGGCGCGGGCGCTGGCGCAATTCCTGTTTGATTCGGATGATGCGATCGTGCGGCTCGATATGTCTGAATACATGGAGAAGCACTCGGTTTCGCGCTTGGTTGGTGCGCCTCCGGGATACGTCGGATATGACGAAGGCGGACAGTTGTCTGAATCAATTCGCCGCAAACCCTATTCTGTGGTGCTGTTTGATGAAGTTGAAAAAGCTCATCCCGATGTGTTTAACATTCTGCTGCAAGTGTTAGACGACGGACGCATCACCGATTCTCAAGGTCGCGCGGTTGATTTTCGCAACACTGTGATCGTGATGACGAGTAATATTGGCAGCGAACACATTCTCGATGTTGCAGGCGACGATGGGCGATACGAGGAAATGCAAAAACGAGTCATGACCGCACTGCGTAAACATTTCCGCCCTGAATTTCTTAATCGGATCGACGATACAATTCTGTTCCATCCGTTGAACCGGGCTGAACTCGGCGAAATTGTTGGACTTCAGATTCAGCGCATTCAAGCTCTGCTTACCGATCAGAAAATTACGCTGGAACTCTCGCCCGCAGCCCAAAAATATGTGGCAGATGTAGGCTACGACCCAACTTACGGTGCGCGTCCATTGAAACGGGCAATCCAGCGAGAATTACAGAACCCGATCGCGACCAAGCTACTCGAAAATGCGTTTGGCGAAGGAGACACAATCTCGATCGATCTCGTCGATGGTAAGCTCAAATTCAGCAAAAAGGAACTGGTTACGAATTCTCAACCTGTCGCAACTACACCTGTAGCCGTAACGGAAAGCTAAGAAGCTGGTTCCCCTTCTCTCATCTTGGAGAAGAGGCGCTTGGAATGAGGGCGAAGATTTCGGAATTCACGAATTCCTAACCACCCAACTTCGCTTTAACGATCGATTGCACCTTTTTCCCATCCGCTTTGCCTTTTAGCTGCTGCATCGCGGAACCCATCACTTTGCCCATGTCTTTCGCTGAAGTCGCTCCAACTTGAGCGATGATTTGCGCGATCGCAGCTTCGACAGCTTCATCAGACATCTGGGCTGGAAGAAACGTTTCAATAATCGCCAATTCTTCTGCTTCTTTGTCGGCTAAATCTGTGCGTTTGGCATTGGTATATTGCTCGATCGAATCTCTGCGCTGCTTGGCGATTTGAGACAATGCCTCGATTTCTTGCTCCTCGGTGAGTTCTGTCTGACCGGACGGGCGTACGCTCACTTCTTTCTCTAACAACACCTTCTTGATGCTCCGCAGCGTTTCTAACCGCATTTTATCTTGAGACTTCATCGCGGCTTTGATCTCTTCGGTAATGCGGTCTTTTAGGCTCATGATGTCGATCGTTCCTTGCGTCATTAGAGTTTTCAGCATAGCTTAGACCTCGGTATCCGCTGAAACGCATAGATTTGTAACTAAAGCAACAAAAATTGAAAGTTAGTCAGCGATCAGTAACATTGTAAAAATGGATTGCGAAGCGCGAATAAATTTGGCAGAATAAGTTGCGTTAAACACGATGCGACTGACCCTAGTTAAAACCAGGTTTCTACTTGTGGCACTCATTTCACCTGATTGGATGAAGATTAACTCGATCGTTCATCGTTATGCTAACTGTGGTTCAGTCTTAAACAAATATTTCGCAAAATCATCTGCTATTTACGAATACTTTAGATCCGCGAAACCTGGGGCATTGATGAAAAGCCTCGGTGTTAATATTGCGTTGAATGCGTTCGAGGACTTGACGTGATCCGTTCTGCAACACTATCTCCTCTGTCTGCTCTGCCATCAATTCCTGACAATAATCGTCTGCGCCTCTTGTCTGGCACGGCAAACGTGCCCCTTTCGCAAGAGATCGCTCGATATCTAGGAATGGATCTGAGTCCAATGGTGCAAAAGCACTTCGCCGATGGCGAACTATATGTCCAGATTCAAGAGTCGATTCGGGGCTGTGATGTTTATCTCATTCAGCCAACTTGCCGCCCAGTCAACGATAATCATGATCGATGCTTGTCGGCGGGCATCTGCGCGGCAAGTTACTGCGGTTCTGCCTTACTACGGATATGCGAGAGCCGATCGCAAAACCGCTGGGCGCGAATCGATTACGGCGAAACTGGCTGCCAATTTGATTACGCAAGCGGGAGCCAATCGCATCTTAGCGATGGACTTGCACGCTGCTCAGATCCAAGGCTATTTCGATATTCCGATGGATCATGTTTACGGCTCTCCAACGGTGGTAGATTACATCGCCAGCAAGCAGCTAGAAGATTTGGTCGTGGTTTCTCCGGATGTGGGCGGTGTCGCACGCGCACGCGCGTTGGCAAAACGGTTGAACGATGCGCCCCTTGCAATCATCGATAAGCGGCGACAAGCTCACAACATTGCAGAAGTGATGAATGTGATCGGTGATGTCAGAGGCAAGACAGCGGTTTTGGTCGATGACATGATTGATACGGCGGGAACGATTTTAGAAGGAGCAAAAATTCTTCGCCAGGAAGGGGCGCGTCAAGTCTATGCCTGTGCGACTCATGCCGTGTTTTCTCCGCCTGCGATCGAACGGTTATCTAGCGGTCTACTCGAAGAAGTCATCGTCACGAATACAATCCCGATCGCTAACGAACATCGCTTCCCGCAATTGAAAATTCTTTCAGTTGCAAGTGTGATCGGCGAAACGATTTGGCGAATTCACGAGGACAATTCTGTTAGCAGCATGTTTCGCTAATTTCTACAGCCCGTTGATCATCTACGATCAACGGGCTAATTCTTTAGAATAAAAAAGTGAGCAGATTCGTTGATCTACTCACACAGGAAATGTCTCACAAGGATGAAAATTTATCAGTTCGCGGCTGATGATCTGTCCTACAAAGCCTCAGCCCTTGATTCCTGAAATCTAATGAAAAGTTTTGCCACCTTGATTACTGCCTGCATTGTCGCTGTGTGGATTGGCGCGATCGCACTAATCGCAGTTCAAAATGCCGCTCCGATCGCGCTCAGTTTTCTCACGTTTCAAACGATCGAATTCCCGTTTGGTTTAGTGCTTGCCTTTAGTGTGATGGTGGGAATTTTGGGAACTGCGATCGCGCAGCCGCTGCTTGGACTCTTACCCGGTCAGAGCGACGATGACCTTTAAAGCGCGTAAACTTGCCCATCGATTAGCAATCGTGTAATGCCCTTCGCTTGCAGATAAGGAGCCGCTTTTTGCAAAACTCGGCTATCTGGAACTTTGATCACCCGCTGTGTCCGAATGTTCGAGAACCGCTTCGCGACTCGATGGTTATCGAACACAGGTAAGGTTCTCGCTTCGACTTCTCCCGACGGAATTTGACCGAGTTCCGCAAATTCGCTGAGTGGACGCGCTACCAATTCAGCCGATCGATCAACCACTAGATAACAAGTTCTCGGAATTGCGGCTTCTGCGATCGGTAAGACTCGAATAAACTCTGCCGCGCTCAGTTGAATCGAGGGCAAAATTGCAGGTTCATCGTCATCATCGTCGAGATCTTCATCCAAATTATCAAGATCGTCGAGATCATCTTCTAAATCATCATCGTCGTCCGGCGCGAGATCTTCACTGGCGATCGCTTCAACTGTATTCACCTGAACTGGCGCGGGTGCTTTCCCGATCGGGGCTAACTCTTCATCGAGTGAAGTCGATCGTCGTTGCACTCGGCGAGGAGGAGCAGGTTTTGAGGATGCAACGG
>CAXTDB010000036.1:0-11646 GCA_964242045.1 uncultured Leptolyngbya sp.
CAGTGATAGGTTTCTAGGTCGGGCGAATCGGAAGTTTCACCGTAAAGACTGTCCAACGGTTCTCGCTTGTAACCTCGATCGTGCCTTGGAGCGACTCGACTAATTTCTGCACCAGTGCCAGTCCTAATCCTGAGCCGCCTTGTTTCCAAGGATCTGCATTGGGAACTCGATAAAACCGGGCAAAAATCTTTGATCGATCTTCCTCTGAGATTTTAACTCCAGAATTTTTTACGCTTAGTTCCACGCGCGGCGCAACCCAATCTGCTGACACGATGATTTGCTCGTTCGGTGGCGTGTACTTGCAGGCATTGTTCATCAGTTCAACGAGAATCCGTTCTAGCGCTCCTCGATCGCTGTTTAATCGAGGCAGAGTCGGATCAATCACCAGTCTGAAAGTTTGCTGACGTGCCTCGGTGCGTTGCTCAAAAGGTTCGAGTAGTTCAGAAAGCCAAGTTTCAAGATCGATCGGTGCAATATCAAACGTTTGTCGCCCGGATTCTAAACGCTGGAGATCTAACAAGGTATTGACAAGTTCAGATTCACAATTGCATTCGTTATCTAATGTTCTTAGATAATAATCTCTCTGTGTTTCGGTTCGTGCAGTTTTTAGAAGCTGAATCGCCATTTTCATATTCGTTAGCGGTGTTCTCAGCTTATGAGAAACTGTGCTGAGAAATTCATCTTTGAGTTCACTAAGCTGATTCAATTCATTGATCTGTTCGCCTAATTCGAGTTCGATCGCTTTGCGAAGGCTAATGTCTTCTAACGTGATTAATATGCCATCTGTCCGAGTTTCTAACGGCTCGATTTGAAGACAAAACCATTGATCCTGCCGCAGTTTCTCGATCGACATCGGCTGAGGATGTCTTAGAACTTGCTGCCATTCGTTCATACCAATCCAGTCTGCGACCAGAATCGGTTCGAGCAAACTGCCAACTTTGATGTTCAATCGCGAAGCCGCGATCGAGTTACAAAACCAAACCCGCCCGTCTAAATCACAGGCGATTAAACCGATTGGTAAACTACGCGCGATCTCGGCTTGAGTGGCTTGCGATCGACCGAGTTGATCTGCCAGCGTTGTGAGTTGTGTAACTTGCTGTATTGGAAGAACAGACGAAAATCGATCCGAGTCTTCAATCGGTCGAGTCACAAGTTCAGAGTCGTAGCGTTGTTGAAGCCAATTCGCTTGGCGTTGTAGAGCAATGTTCAGTCTTGATCGTTCAATCAAGACTGTAATGACTGCACTACTGATGATCAATCCAATCGGTAATACGACTGGAGGTAAGTAGTTCGCTTTTAGCAAGACAACGCTAATTCCGATCCAGCCCAATACTGCAAACGTTGCGATCGCAAGTTGAATCTCTATTCGCCCATAACTTAATAAAACGCCGAAACCAATACCCCCGATCGCAAAGATCAAGAGCGTTATTTTTCCAACTGCGATCGGAATTAACGCATTTCTTTGCAACACATTATCAACCAGCGTTGCTTGAAGATGAACTCCACTCGCGGGAGGATTGCGATCGAACGGAGTTGGAGCCGCATCGATCGATGCCGCAGTCACACCGACCAGAACGATTTTGTGCTGAAATGCGGCATCTGGGACTTCACCCCGAACCACACTTGCAAATGAGTAATGTGGAATTCGATCCACTCGTCCCGCCCAATTTAGCCACGCTCGCTGACTCACATCCGGAAGCGCGATCGCTTCTCGCAGCATCGAATACGTCATCGCCGTTGTGATTCCAAACGCCCAAACCTGACTCGCCTGCGGTTCAATCGATCGAGTAATCCCATCGTCATCGGTCTGAATCCGAATATGTCCGCTTCCGACTGCTGCAGTTTGAAATCTGGGAACGGGAAGCAGCGGTTCGCCCTGTTCGCTTTCTCCCTGTGCTAAAACGACTCGATTCGATCGCGCGATCGCTTTAGCAAGCTCTGCATCCTCTGGAGTCGATTCCGAAAACAATAAGTCGATCCCGATCACACTCGAATCGGCTTGAGTTAATCGATCGAGCAGCTTCACATACTCGGTTCTCTTCCAAGGAAATCGCCCGATTTGTTTGATACTGGCATCGTCGATCGTGACTAACACCAAGCGATCGTCCCACTGCCGCTCACCGCGCAAACGAAACAGACTGGTATACGCCACTTGTTCGAGTGGCTTGATCAGACCCATATTTAGCAAACCCGCCATCAGAATTGTTGCGATCGCGCCTGGAAGCAAGCGCCATCCGACCTCACCGAAGCGCCAGTTCATAAGCTTGAGTTTTTCCCAATGGAGTCGTTACGACCACGTTTACTCGTAAAAACGAGGAAGCTAATACTGCTGGACTGCGAAACTCACCGTTGCGATCGACGATTTGAGCCACCCCATTCACTTTTACCGCATTTACCGGATCAACCCGCCCCACAAGTTGAACGCTGCGGATTCCTCGATCGAGCTGTTTAACAAATTCCGCTGTTAAAGCCGGGTCGTTCCGTAAAGGAACCGCTGCGGTCGGAGCTTCACCCGGAATCGTTAAATTCTGAAATCCTCCCGGCACTTCGACTTGTACACCCTGAGCCGCCGTCACGACTGAGCCTGTAAGCGTTGCGATCGCAGTTTTGCCGTCAGGCTGCACAACAACTCCAAACTCGGTTCCTCGCACTCCGCTCAGTCCTGCCGGAGTTCGAATTTCTAGTTCAGAATTCGGGCTAGTAAATTTTCGCAGTTTCAACCGCACTTGTCCGCGCGTGACATCGAGATGCGTGATCCTGCCGCTATCAGGTGTACTGTCTAATCGCCGCACTTTCAAATCTGTGTATTCCAAAACGTTGATCACACCGACTCCAGTATCTAAAAGCAAGTCTGCTGTGGATTGGGTTCCAGTGGTGATGCCGTCGCCGATCGCTTCTAATCGATCGCCCACGCGCGCTGCTCTCGAACCTGACGCGCGATTAAAGCTTACAGTTCCCGCCATTTGCTGAATCGCTAACCAGCGATCAACGCGGACTGTGACATCATTCGATTGCGCGATCGCAGGAACTTGAGTGAAGAACGCCAAAAAGATACAAGATAAAATAGGTAATTTCATGAGCAAGATTTTTGCACATTTTTGAATCAGCGCATCGTTTATCTTGCAAAAAGATAACGACTGAATCATGCAACATTCAGCGCGTTCTATTCTTCTAATTAGCGAACTATGGCAGTCCTAAGTGAGACATGAATTCGGTTTGCCCTCATCCCCGACCCTTCTCCCCCGGGAGAAGGGAGCGAGTCTTAGTCCCTCTCCCCAGGGAGAGGGATTTAGGGTGAGGGCAGCATTCATGCGTTCCACGAATGAATGAGGACGACTATGGAGATTTAATCAAATGAAGACACATTTTGTACAATCAAGCGACGCAAGTTAAACCGATGATGAAGTGTTTCTTACAATCTATTCTTGGATTCAGCGCAATTTCTTTACTTCCGATCGCTCTTGTTCAAGCAGCAACGCCGCGATCGATTGATCAACAAGTCAATTGCGAAATCATGGTCGTGGGAGGCGGAACCGCAGGAGTCGCCGCAACTTATGAAGCGCTAAGAGCGGGGCACACCGTTTGTATGACCGAGATCACTGATTGGATCGGTGGGCAGGTTTCATCGCAAGGAACTTCGGCACTCGATGAACGACAGACGCAGCGATCGCAGTCGTTTTTTCCGCGCGGCTATACTGATTTTCGGCAGCGAATCCTAGCGCAAAACGGCGGAAAAAATCCGGGCGATTGTTGGGTTAGCTTAGTTTGTTTTCTGCCCAAAGAGGGGCACGAAATCCTGCAAACCATGCTGAAAGAAGCGGAAAAAGAAGGCAAAGGCAAGCTTTACTTTTTCCCAAATACGGTTGCAAAATCCGTTGTGATCGCTGGAACTCAAATTCAATCCATTCGCGCAATTCAACACCGTCCTGCACCAAACGCCCCGCCGCTCAACACTTACCCGTTATCCCAAACGATTACTGATAGCTACACCGAGCAAGATTCACCGTTATTTCAAAAGAAAATCATTCAATTTGTTCCGCCTGCTTCAGGAAAATGGTACGTGATCGAAGCGACCGAAACCGGAGAACTCGTTGCCTTAACCGATGTGCCTTATCGTTTGGGATTAGACGCTCGATCGTATCGCAACCCTTCTTCATCGAGTGAAACCGATTACCCCTACTGTCCCCAAGGCTATACGTACACTTTTGCAATGGAAGCGACTGCCACTCCGCAACCCGCAACGCCACCGGATTTCTACTCGCGCTACGCCCAATCTTATAGCTTCAACGATAAACGCTATGCTGAAGCCCCCGAACTCGTCTTTACTTACCGTCGAATCAAAAGCAGCATTCCCGGTGCAGGCAGTCGATCGGTGAATCCCGGTGATATCTCAATGCAGAACTGGAACTGGGGCAATGACTATGCACCGGGAACCAGTGAGGATAATTATCTATTGTCGCGCGATCAATTGAGAACGTCTGGACAACTCGATCCGGATGGATGGCTGGGCGGTTTTCGAGTCAGCGGGCTGCGAGGCGGCGAAGAACAAGCGATCGGCTTTTTCCACTGGTTCCATTCGGGAACGACCGATGCAAAACAGCCGATTAAGAAACCATTTCCGAATTTGCGCTATCTCACCGGACTCGATTCTCCGATGGGCACGATACATGGACTGTCGAAATATCCTTACATTCGCGAATCGCGCCGAATCATCGGACGACCTGCTTACGGCTATCCAGATGGCTTTTTGATCGATGAAGTGACCGCATCTCGCAAAGACTTTAGCGGCGAGTATTATCAAAATTTGGGCGATCGTACGTTTCGGAATTTAGCCACCTCGATCGCGGGACTCCGCACCATTGATGTGATTCGCGATCGCATTGATCCCAAAACGGTGAAAACCTTGGGTCGATCGCACATCTATCCCGATAGCGTCGGCATCGGACATTATCCGCTAGATTTTCATCCCTGCATGGTCGAATCTCCACCTGAAAAGCCAGGCAATCAAGAACGCCCCGGAGAGCGACAAGGCGCAAATGAAACCTTTCCGTTCCAGATTCCACTGCGATCGATGATTCCGCAAAAAATCGATAACTTAATCGTCACTGGAAAAAGCATGGCGATGAGTCATCTTGCTGCGGCTGGCTATCGCGTTCATGCGATCGAATGGTCAGCTGGAGCCGCTGCGGGAACGACCGCTGCATTCTCACTCGAAACCGGAATTGCACCGTTTCAACTCGTGGATAATCTGCCCAATCCCAACCCAAATTTGGAGAAACTGCAACAACGCCTGAATGCCAACCATAACCCGACGGCATTTCCAGGAACCTCGATTTTGAACACAAACTGGCAAACCTGGAAATAGCAACTTCAAGGCGCAAGTTCTTGCCGCAATCGATAAATAATCGTTTTTGCATCCACCTGATTCAGAATCTCGCGAATGACTGTATTTGCTCCCTGTGCGCCCCAAGTACAGCCATTTTCGAGATAAACTTGCGCTGCCCGCCCTACTGCATACGAGCCATATCCAGCAATTCCGGCTTGCACGATCGCAGTTCCCGCTAGTGCCGACATTCCTGCGCTGCTGTCGATTCCCGTTGCCAAAGCCGCCGCACTCTTGCCCATTCCCAACAACAGCCCGCTACCGATCTCACCCAGCAGCAAACTTCCTGAACTGAGCAGAATTGTATTCAATAGCTTTCCTGCCTCGTAGCGCGTCATCGGCAATCCATAAAGATTCGCTAACGCCTGAATCATCGCTAAATCTGAAACTGCACCGCCGATCAAATCGAAAACCGCGATCGGGTTCAGTGCGATCGCGATCGCTTTATAGCGCGTGAACTTCCAAATTAATGCTTCTGCTTCGGTGTTTTGCAATTCCATCACTTTCGCCGCTATTTCTAATTCTGCGGTTCTTGCTTGAGTTAGAGCGTTGAGGGCTAATAGCGATCGACCTTCTCGATTCAAAATCGTTAGAATTTTCGACTTCAATTCTTCGATTTGCGGAGGCGGACTTTCCCATTCGTAGTTGACTCGCCCATCTGGATATTCTACGCGCATTTGTAGCGGGGCAGGTTCCGCCGCCACCATCACAATTTCATCGGAAGTCAAAAGCTGCTCTAACTGCTCGCTGCTTCCATTTCTACTTCCTAAACTTTGCAAATTGCGATAGATATCTTGTCGGGATTGATCCGGATAAAGATCGACTTTGTTAAACACGAGAATCAATGGTTTTTGCGCTTGCCGAAGATCACAAAGCGCCTTGTATTCGGTTCGCGTCATATCTCCAGAAATCACGAACAAAATTAGATCCGCTTGTCGCGCGACCTCTTGCGCCATATCCGCGCGCGCCTGTCCATCAATCTCATCGAGTCCAGGGGTATCAATCAACTCGATCCGAATTTTGCTCGAAGACTCTGGCACGATCGATCTCGATTCAGCCACTAGCCCACCGCTCGGCGACCAAGTAACCAGCCTGGGGGCTTGCGTCACGCCGTTTAGCGGACCCGTTTCAAACACTTTCTCACCGATCAGCGCGTTCAAAATTGCCGATTTTCCACGACTGACTAACCCAAACACCGCAATTCTCAGCACGTACTGATCGAGCTTTTTCAAATTGCTCGAAATCGTTTCGAGTTCTGATTTCAATGCAGACTCTAGCGTAGGATTTTTGGTCGATCGCAGAAACTGAGAATAATTTGTAAAAGCTTGCCGCAAACTCGCCCGCGCTCGATTGAGGTGGGTTTCTTGCGGATTAGGGCGATTAGGAGAGGCTTGACTCAAGGCAATTTAGACCAACGGCATCGTATCCCTATTCTCGATCAAATTTGCAAAAGTCGGCAGTGTGACTCCTAGCCAAATTGTTGAGCAAGAATCAATCTTGTGGCGTTTCTTCGATCGCAGTTCCCTCCCCACTTTTAGAAAGTAACTGCTTCGACTTGCGTGACTCCAACCACAATGGCACTGCGATCCAAGCCGCTACGAGTAAAAACGCCACAATGCCAAACTGAGAAGCCAACGTAAACAACTTCTCCAACGGCACAATCTGACCTGCAAAATACGACAGCGACACCATTACCGTCGCCCAAGTCAACGCGCCCAAAGTGTTATATACCGTAAACTTCCAGTACGGCATCTCTGCAATTCCCGCCAGCGGACTTGCAAAAATCCGCAGCAGTGCCACAAACCGACCGAGAAACACCGCTTTCCCAGCATTTTCGCTAAACTGCCGCTTCAGTTCCTCAATTTGCGCTTCTTTAATCCGAAACAGCTTGCCCAAATTCAGCAACAGCGCCCAACCGCCATATCGACCAATCCAATAGCCGATATTACCGCCGATCGTCGCTCCCAACGCCGCATCTGCGACCACCCAGCCGTAATTCAACTGATCGCTGCCTGCCAAAAATCCGCCTGCAAGCGTCACCGTTTCACCGGGAATGGGCAGTCCCAAATTCTCTAACAAGATTCCAAAGAAAATCGCCCAATAGCCATACTGTTGAGCAATTTGCTCGATCGCTTCCGGCGAAATGAAGTCAAATGACATTACGATAACCTTTACAAAGCTTCATCTACTCTTGATCTTGACGCGCTTTTGTCCGAAGTGTCAACGAAAATTAGAGTAAATTTGCCAGAACGTCTGATATTTTAAGCAAACTCACGATCCGTAGCTTTCTAGGTAAATCAAATCGGTGAATCAAAAAGCTTTATTAAAATTAGGTTGAGCTACCTACGTACATAAAGTTTCGATGAAAGTCGCGCGATCGTCGGTGGCATCCGGAAATTGAGTCTTTATAGTTAGAGTACTAGAGATGCGTACAACTACTTATTAGCACCGAAACCACCTCGATCGCGCTTGTCGTCGAATTAGCGGTACTCTAATTGCGCTCTAAAATGTCGAAGTTTCGAGACAAACTGTTCGGGGTGCGAGTGTGAACGAAATGTGTGGGGAGAAGGAAATGGCATTGATTGAGCAGCACGAAGAGATTGTGCTACAGCCCCAAGGTCGGCTAGATGTCGCAGGCGGTGAATTGTTGCAGCAACAGTGGGCGATGCTTGCACCGAGACGCTACAAGCTTTGGATTGTCGATATGTCGAGAATTGAATTCATCGATAGTTCAGGACTGGTGGCATTGGTAGCGGGGCTGAAAACTGCAACGCAGTTGGGCACAAAATTGGTACTCTGCGGGCTGCGTCCATCGGCTCGACTGATTTTTGAGATTACGCAACTCGATCGAGCGTTTGCGATTTTTGAGAATTACGATGCAATCGCGCGCTCGTTCGGTCGAAAAGAGATTCTCCAGCCTGTTTGAAGTTAGCCGTCGATCGCATTGCCCCACTCGGAAATTGATTTTCGGGTGGGATTGCAACGAGAGCGAAGAGTATTTTTTACCTTTAGAGCATCCTCTTAGAATTCGCCTTTGTGTTGACTTTAATCCTGTTCACGCTTCGGTAGCGTTTCCTTCAACAACATATTCCGCAGCACAATCAACAGCAATCCAATTCCCATAAACGCAAGTCCTAACAATCGGCTTTCATTCGAGGCAAAGGCGATTAGACTCAAGTTGAGCAACAGTGCCACAACTGGAACGATGCCTGGAACCCGAAAGCCAGAAGTTTGAGGATGCCGACGTTTAATCGCTAGCAGAGAAAGATTGACCAGACAAAACATCACGAGAATTAATGTTGCAGTCGCTCCTGCCAAAAGTTGAATCGTGCCTGAAACCGCTAATGCGATCGCGAACGGCACAATGACTAAAAACGTGCGGTAGGGTGTCGATCGCGCTGGATGCAGTTTGCTAAACCAAGCAGGCACTAAGCCTTCACGAGACATGCCATAAATCAATCGTGATGCTGTCACAAAATTCAACAATGCTGTGTTTAGCACCGCAAACGCAGCAACGATCGTAAAAATAACGGGTGGAAAATTGGGTTGCGCGCGACGTACCACCTCTAATAACGGTGCTTTCGAGCCAGCCAACGTTGCCGGATCGAGAACTTGCACCGAGAGCCAGGAAACGAGAATATAAATCACGCCCGCAATTCCTAATGCGATGACGATCGCGCGCGGCACATTGCGTTCAGGATTTTTCACTTCTTCTGCTACATTCACCAGATCCTCGAACCCAATAAAGGCATAAAACGCAAGTGCGGCTCCCCCGATGATTTCTCGCCAGCCGATCGCTTGCTGCGTCGGCAGTGCCTCTAAATTGACCGCATTACCGCCAAGTAGAAAGAGCGATGTCACTACGATGACAGTAATCAGCCCAGAAACTTCGAGCGTCGTGCAAATGATATTCAGGGCTGAAGATTCTTTCATGCCTCGAAAATTGACAAAAGTCAGACCTACGAACAGTGCGAGAATGATCGACCAATCTGGAATGCCTGGAGCGACCGCAGTGACGTAGCCTGCGAATGCTCTAGAAATGGTTGCCATTGAAATGACGCAGGTGCAGAACATCAACCAGCCAACCAGTGTAGACAGCCAAGCAGTGCGAAACGATCGATGGACAAAGTAAGCGACTCCTCCACTTTTGGGAAATCGGCTTCCCATTTCGGCGTAGCTAAGTGCTGTAAAGGCTGCAACCACCATTGCAACGACAAATGAAGCCCAAACTAAAGCCCCTGACAGTCCTGCAATCCTGCCAACCACCGCATAAATTCCAGCGCCTAGAATGTCTCCCATGCCATAAATGATAAGCGTGGGCAATCCGAACACGCGCTTAAGTGAATCCGCTTCTGTATTGGGTTCCATAAGCCTGCTGTCTATACTTTTTCGTTAGTATAGAGGGTTAAAGCGGCTTTCTAGATGGCTAACCCTTACCAACCCCAAGACCCAACTTCGCCTTTGAACGGTCCAACGACATCGCTTGTAATCCAACCGCCGTAAAACTGCCCTGGTTGCGGTGTTACCTTCTCACCATCGACATAACACGCATCCATTGGCGCAGCATAAAAGGCGACGTAGTTCTGCATCGAGCTAAAGTTCGGAGTCGGATCGCTGTAGTACCAAGCAACATCGATCGCAGTTTTTTCGCCAACTTGAACGCTGTAATAGCTTCCTCGCCCTTTCCATTCACAAAACGTCGATCGACTCGACGGAATCAAATACTGCTGCTGAATGTCTTCGGGCGGAATGTAATAAGTCGGCGGATGACTGGTTTCGAGAACGCGCATGGCTCGATTGGTATCAACGATCGTAACTCCGTTAAAAACGATCTGAATTCGCTTATTCACAGGTTCTAAGCGAGGCGGACGGGGATAATTCCATACAGACTCTTGTCCGGGCTGTGGCTGAATTGGAGTAGGGCACATAGTTCTTATTTTCGGTAAGCGATCGCGAATCGTTCAATTCCAGCAAGATCTTTGTGGATTGTAATGCGATCGTAGCTTCCCTGAGACGAAAGTAATGCTGCGATCGCATTCGCTTGCCCTGCCATCATCTCCACCATCCAAACCCCGCCCGAAACCAAATAGTCAGGTGCAGTCTGAATTAGATGCCGAATGCTTTCTAAGCCATCTGAGCCACCGTCTAAAGCTAAATGCGGCTCGTGAAGTCGGACTTCTGGCTGAAGTTCCGAAACGATTTCGGTTGGAATGTAAGGCGGATTCGAGACCACGCCGCTAAGTGAACCTTTTAGATGTGCGGTCGGTTCAAACCAACTGCCTAGATAGAACTGAACGTTGGCATCGAGTGATTCAGCATTCGATCGTGCGATCGTTAAAGCTGCTTCACTTTGATCAACTGCATGAACGATCGCAGCAGGCATCGACAACGCTAATCCAATCGCGATCGCCCCGCTTCCTGTTCCTAAATCTACCCACTGTCCAGCTTTCAACCTTGAATCTTGAGCGATGGCAAAATCGATCAGCAACTCTGTTTCTGGTCGTGGAATTAAAACACCAGGAGCCACTTTTAACTCAAAATTTCGCCAGGGAGTGATGCCAGCTAAATACTGAATTGGCGTTCGTTGTTCAATCCGTTTTTGCCAAGCACGATCGAGATCCGACAGAGACACTTTTGACTCGATCGCTTGATCCGGCTGTAAACGTAAAAAAAGTCGATTCACTCCTGCTAATTCTTGCAAGAGCCAATCGACCTCATCTGGGGAAATGTCGTGAGCGATCGACTGAGTTTTCGCCGTCGATCGCCAGTGCCAAAGTTGAATTCCAGGAATCAAGAAGAGATCCTTCATCCGGTACTCTTTCTAGCGTTTTGGTGCAGCTTGTTGGGGTTGTCTTTGTTGTTGCTGTTGGGGTTGTCTTTGTTGCTGCGATCGCACAAATTCCAGCGTTTCTTTGGGTGGGATCAAAACAATCTTATCGAGTTGTGGGTCTTTTTCTTTCTGCATCGCCTGCATCACACCTTCGAGCGGAAAGACCTGAATGTCAACCGTAGACGCGAGATCCGGCTTTTGTTGCTTAAAGCGATCGAGTAACGGCTGCAAGTCTTCTTTGTTAAAGAACATCGGAATCACCGATTGATTGCCATCCTGAATCGTCAGGAGTCCTTTGTCCTTGCCTGCACGCGCAACAAACAGCGGCGTTCCGTTAAACTGATTCACCTGCTGCCCGCTCGCTTTGAGAATCGCGACTGCAGAATCAAGCTGTTGTTTTGTCGGCACATAAGCAAAATCGAGCTTATCGGGC
>CAXTDB010000036.1:11657-23331 GCA_964242045.1 uncultured Leptolyngbya sp.
TTTTCTAAAAACGCATTAGCATCCCTCTGGCTGATAAAAACGCCTGCCACCGGATTTCCTTTCTGACCATTTGGCGGCTGAGCGACTAGCGGCGCACCTTGACCATTGGCGATCGTAAAAACAGCGACCGGGCGTAGCTTTTGGACAATTTGCTCTGGGGTGAGGGCAAGCGCTTGCAGCCCTGCCAGCAGGGTTCCGCCCACTAGCGCAGCAGTTGTACTCCAACGAACCAATGACTTCATGTTTGCTCCTGGCTTGAAAAACGATGACCGAACTCCGAGCGTTTACTGTCCCATGTAATTCGGCTGCAAACGGATAAGTTCAATCGTTGCATCGAATCGGTTTTGTTTGTTTGTGTGACCCTAAGCGTTGCAGATTAGTTTCCGCCGCGAATCAAATGACAAACGTTCAATGATTTGAACAATTCGTTAAACAATTCTCGGAAATACTAGCACCGATTTGTGCGCTTGTGACATTCGAGTTGCGATCGCACAGTTGTTTCAGTCTACGATTTCTTGCGATTCAATTTGTACCAGAACCGACCGTATTCAAATCAAACGGAAAGCGAAATGTCGGTTTTAATACCGAAGTTTGAAAGCGCACAATTTTGGGTTTAAGGTTGCCTGTTGGCTCAGTTAGGGCGCGTGGGCACAATGAAGCAGAGTGGTTACATCCGTAGTATCACTGAGGTTCTGCTTTAGTTCGCGCGAACTCGCCTCGTTCATTATGGTTTTACAGTTATGAGTACGACATCAGGCAAACAGCCCCACGATTGGCGATCGCACTTTGAAGATCAGTTGATCGACTTCTCGATCGACGATGTAGAGTTTCGCGCTCAAACAGAGCGATCGTCTGAATCACCAGAGATCTACCAGGCTCAAAAAACGCTTTATCAGTTTCTTCTAGGGATCGTCAATCAATGGCCCCCTGAAGAAGTTTTACTAGAGTTTAAGCGGCTGTTTTTCCATCAAACTAATTTAGTAAGTTCTAAGGCAATTCAGGCAGTTCATCAACTCGTTTTGCAAGACAATGAAGTTGAATTTAGAAATGCGTTAAAGCGCTGCTGCTATATCTTGGTAAACAACTGGGATGCAGCACGACAATATAAGGCAATTCAGGATTTAGTGCAGTCCTTTCAAGACTATACGATCGAGACTCAGCCAACTCTCGCTAGTCTTAAGCGGTTGAAAAGCTGGATCGAGAATTTTAGAAGTAGTCAGGACTACGAGGAACTAAAGCTTTTTACTGCTCGGTATGAAGAGACTCAAAAAGGAAAGTGGATTAGGCGCTACACCTCTTACTTGTTGGTTCCCCAGTACGTTGATTTTGCAAACCCGCTCGAACAGCGAGAAGCTGCGCGCGCCCTTTCAAGACAGCTAAAAGATCGATTTAAGTTTGATCTAGCAATGTATGTTGCAAAATCACAATCTGCAACCTCGCCTGAAAAGCTACCAAAGAATCCAACGGTTTTAGGTGACAATGTTCTGATGTTGATCAAAGCGATCGTGGCAAAGCGCGGACAATTTAGCTATACAAATTTAGCAAACATTTTTATTAATCAAATTCAAACTTTAAACTACAAAGAGTTTAAATCTAGCCTTCAGAAATATCTGATTTTTTCAGTTGATCATCGCAGCAATTTTGCGATCGCGCTGCAAACGAACTTAGCAGAAAGGCTTAATTCACTTTATTTAGATTACGAGTCGGCTCCATTAAACGACGCGCTAATCTTGAGAACTTGTAATCGAATTATTGAAACATTAACCACTGAAAATCGTAAAGATCCTTCTCCACTTTTTGTGTTGTTACTGTCTCAAGGCAATCCAATGACCTTAGTGATTGTTTTACTGAAATTGGTTCTGATTTGTAGCGCTTCTCGATCGCATCTTGAGGCGCAAATTGCAGCGTTAATTCGGTATTACGAACAGTTTCCAGAGCAAGACTGTAATTGGATCATCAACTTTTTAGAAATCTTCAACGTCACGTTCGCGATTCATGCGGAAAACGTGCAGTACAACTTAGTGAAAATGCAGCGGGCACAAGAATCAATTCCTCAGTTAAAAACTAATCTAGATCACTATCGAATTTTTTCGCAGATGAAGCCGATTATTCGCCCGCCAGCAGAACCCGAATCGTCATCTTGAACGTCGATCGTCGATCGCAGCAAGTCCTGCTCCCATTCCCTCAGCAATGGTATTAATCAATCGATACAGCGCAACGGCGGCAAGTACTTGTCCGCTTGGAAACGCTTGACTAAAGACTGCAACCGCGATCGCTTCAAACACGCCTACCCCTCCCGGCAGTCCCGGAATAATAAATCCAAGCAGCCACGCCCAAGCAAATCCACCGATTAATAGCGGCAGATCTGCACCCGAAATCGGACGCAACGCGAGAAACGTCAGAACAAACCCGATCGACCGTAATCCCAAAAATCCCAACTCACCAAATAGCGGCAGCAAGGGGTAACGGTTCAGTTGGATCGGAGCGGATTGTTTGAGTTTGCCAACTTGTTTGAGGATTAGATTGAGAAAAATCGGATGAATGGCGATCAGAATGACGATCGCCATTGCAACTTGCAGCCAAGCCGTTGATCGAAATCCAGCGAACGCGAAGCGGGCTGCAAGCATCGCGAACAAGCAAGCGGCTCCTGCCATCAGCAGCGATTCGAGTAAAATGCTCAGAGTTGCGGGCGCGATCGCGATTCCAATCTGTTTTGCTGCAGTAATCCGTCCGTAAAAATGCCAAACATTTCCCGGAAGATACTTTGCAATATTCGTTTTGAGATAGGTTTGTGCGCCCCAAGTGCCGGAAACTCGGTAAGACAGAAATCGCAGAATCCAACTCCAAACGTAGCCCGCGAAAATGTGAGCGAAAAGCGTCACACCGAGCGCGATCATCAAACAAGCAACACCCGCTGCATCAATCCGCAGTTTCGTCACTTCTTGCCAATATTTCTGGAGCGACTGAACTAGAAAGAATACAACCGCTGTGAGAATCAGCCAGCGAAGCGCAGATTTAGAGAATTTGGGCTGCATGAGTTCCTAAGTCGCTCAAACGATCGAGGGCTGCTTGTACTAGCCTGCTTGTTGCAATTCGGCTAATTTTGCCAGAACTTCGCGGCTGTGTACGATCGGGTTGACTCCGGTAAACGCTACGCGCAAGATTCCTTGTGGATCAATGATAAAGGTGTGACGCGCTGATCGAATTCCCAACCAGGAACCGTAAGCTTTACTAACCTTGCCTTTAGCATCTGCAAGCAAAGGAAACTTTAAGCCTTCAGAGTCGCAAAAATCAGCGTGTGAATTAACATCATCGGCGCTGATTCCGAGAACTTGGGCGTTGCGATCGAGGTATTTCGGCAAGTCCTGCTGAAATTTACGGGCTTCGAGTGTGCAACCAGGCGTAAAGTCGGCAGGATAAAAGTAGGCGACGACCCATTTGCCGCGATAGTTCGACAGCGAGACGGTTCCTTCTCCCTCGTTGCTCGGCAGAGCGAATTCTGGAGCAGGCTGATCGATTGGGGGCAAAACTCCACCCAATGCAAACGCAGGAATCGCAAAATTCAAACTCGCAGCGATCGCAAGCACGCTCGCAATCAGACTCTTCAACAAACTTCGACGCAGCATAAAATGATCTTCGCAATAAAACTTAAGCTTACCGTGTTGAATTGACAAATTTGCGCGAAGCGATCAAAGACATAAAACAATGAGGGCAGAAGATTTCAAACCCTTCCACCCTCACTGCATTAGAGATTAAACTGTTTGTGCCAATTGGTAAGGATTTGTCAACTTATCTAGCTGCTGTACTAATAAGCTGAGGAACAATCCCACGTCAGTCACAACACCAACCGACTCGATCGAACCTCGATCGCTGAGTTTTGTCACCACCGCTGGATTAATATCCACACAAACCATCTTCACGCCAGAGGGAGTCATGTTGCCAACTCCGATCGAATGCAGCATCGATGACAGCATTAAAATCATGTCTGCGCCTTCGATTAAGCGAGCATAATCTTGCTGTGCTTCGATCAGATCCATTTTCGTATCAGGTAATGGACCGTCATCTCGAATCGATCCCGCTAACGAGAACGGAATATGATTACGAACGCATTCGTACAAGATACCACCTTGAAGAACACCCGCTTCAACGGTTTTGGCAATACTACCGTAACGTCGCACCGTGTTGATCACTTTCAGATGATGGCGATGTCCACCTCGTACCGAAACGCCGCGCTTCATATCGACACCAAGCGACGTTCCAAGCAGCGATTGCTCCATATCGTGAACGGCGATCGCATTTCCACCTAAAAGGGCTTGAACATAGCCTTCCCGAATCAATTTCGCTAAATGTTCGCCGCCGCCTGTATGAATCACCACAGGTCCCGCGGTCACGACAACGCGACCGCCTTGATCCCGAATCTGTCGCAGTTCCCAAGCAATTTGTTCAACGACTAATTCGACGCGCCGTTCGCTCGATACGCCTGCCCCCATAAAGCTAAATTCTTGCGTGTTGCGCTGTTCGCGAGCCGCTTTGCGAATCGTGCGAATTCCTTCGACCCCGACAACCACACGATCGCGCTTGGTTAAATCTCGCAGTAGCTTACATTGAGCGCTCTTACCATCTGATGAAACTGCGATCGCGCCGTCCATTCTTTGTCGATCGACTTTCACCCATTCACCATTGACTCGAACTTCAGTCGGATAGATCGTCGTTACATAGAAGTCATCAGGCGCAACGCCGTCTTGAATCACAGGTTCTAGTTCAGCATCACAGACTTCTTGCGGACGCGGCAAAGCACCGAGATCGATCAACTGCGTCATAATCGTTTCCATCACCTCGTGCGATGGAGCCGTCACCTTTACTTCTGCCGATGAAGTACTTTGGCGCTGCGTTCCCAAGTTAAAGTTCAGCACTTGGAAGCTACCGCCTGCTTCGACAATGATATCGAGCGCGCGATTGATCACACCGGAATCGAGCAAGTGACCATCGAGTTGCACAATCCGACTCTCGATCGTGGCGCTAGCATGAAGCTCAACGCGAACAGGTTCGGTGACTCGCAGCGTTAAACATTTCGCGGCTCCTCCCGCTTTGAGAAATTCTGTCAGCGGGGTTTCCAGCACTTGGAAACCTGCATCAGCTAACCGCTGTTTCAGTTCTGCACTCGCTTTGTTCATGATCACAATGTGATCGAGGTTCACCGCATTACAAGCAAAGTTCACCGCATCAGGTTCTGCGATCGCGATGCGTTTTTCAGCCGGAACGCGCATTTCGATCAATCGATTCGAGTACGCATCAAACGCAGGCGGATAGTACAGCAGATAGCCATTGTTCAACGGACAAAAGCAAGTATCGAGATGATAAAAGCGATCGTCCATCAACCGCAGTGACAGCACTTCGACATCAAGCCATTTTGCTAAATACGGATGCGAATCGAGTTCGGATCGAAACCCGTAACCCGCCCAGAGCCAGCGACCTTCACGATCAAACAACGCATCGCCCGCCCCTTCAAACGGCAATTCTGGCGGCAGCTCATGCACTGTGAAACCATTGTTCTCGAACCAGGCTTTGAAGTACGGTTCTTCGCCTTGACGCTCTTTGTGATAGAACCGACTCAAAACGGCAGTCTCACCGAGTACCAAACCTGCATTTGCCGTGAATACCATATCAGGAACGCCTTTTTCGGGAGTCACCAAATCGACGATCGCATGGTCTTTGATTAAGTGATACAGTCCGTGCCATTGTTCCACCGCACGATCGCGCGAGGACTTGTGAAGATTGCCCTCCATCCACGGATTAATCACGTAATCCACATCGTAATGGTCAGGCGCACACATCAGAATCCGAATCGAGGAGGTCATAGAAAAATCTGGGTAAATGTGTAATCTAGGCAACCTTACCTAGTGAATGAGAGTTTGATCCGCCAGGTTGTATCGGTCAATACGGAAGCTTCGGACACGCTTGAGAGTTGGGAACGTGCATTCGATCCATTCTAGGAAGAAACGGGGCGCGAACGTGCGCTTCGCAAAATTTCAGGTGAGGAGTTGAAGATATTTTGCGGCGACATTCGAGATTTTTAAACAATAAAAAACCCAGTAGCGCGACACCACTGGGCTGGTAGCTGTGAAAGTTGATACTCTCTAATGAAATGACTTATGGGCTAATCATCTCAGTCTCGCTCTGATTCCTCATCTGTAGATTTACTGGAATGTGCTATCTGTAACACCTAGACATTTTAGAATCTATTAAAGGAAATCCGTAATCACACGGTGGGCTTTCACTGTTCGTTTCAGGATGATTGAAGGCTTTTCGCTAAGTTGCTGAAATCGATCGACTAAGCTGCCGTGTGCAATTCCACGGTATTTTGAGTCATCTTGCCCGTCTGTAACCAGGAGTCAAGTTCAGCGGGTGCTTGAACACGACTCAGCTCGGCGCGTAACGCCTCACCTTCTAGCACTTCTCGATTCAGTAAGGTTTGGGAGAGTTCCTCTAGCAGCGATCGATTCTGATTCAGAATCGCCAGTGCAATATGATGCGCGTTATCAACGATCGCTTTGACTTCTCGATCGATTTCCTCGGTGACTTTCGCACTGATTTGACGACGCGACGGTCCGTATCCTTCGATAAACTGCTGCTGCATTTTCTCAAAGGCAACCGGACCTAACTCATCGCTCATCCCGTAGATCGTTACAGTACGTTCTGCGAGGTCGGTGGCTTTTTGAATGTCGTCGCTGGCTCCAGTGGAAACCTTGCCGAAGATGACTTCTTCCGCCGATCGACCGCCAAGCAAAGTAGCAATCCGTCCGCGAATTTCGTCTTCTGCCATCAAAAAGCGATCTTCTTCAGGGAGTTGCAGCGTGTAGCCTAATGCACCGACACCGCGAGGGACGATCGAGATTTTCTCAACTTTGCCTGCCCCTGGCATCAATGCCCCGATTAAAGCGTGTCCGACTTCGTGATGCGCGACAATCTTTTTCTCGGTTTCATTCAGAACGCGCGATCGCTTTTCGAGTCCTGCAATCACTCGCTCGATCGCTTCGTTAAAGTCTGCCATTACTACAGAATCGCGATTGTTTCGAGCCGCGAGCAGTGCTGCTTCATTCACCAAGTTCGCTAAGTCTGCCCCTGCAAATCCGGGTGTGCGGACTGCGATCGTCGCAAGATCAACATCATTCGCCAGCTTCACACTGCGCGCGTGAACGTTGAGAATTGCCTCACGTCCGATCTTGTCGGGACGATCGACCACGACTTGACGATCAAACCGTCCGGGACGACGAAGGGCAGGATCTAGCACTTCCGGGCGGTTGGTTGCGGCAAGGAGAATGACTCCAGTATTCGCATCGAATCCATCCATTTCAGTGAGCAACTGGTTAAGGGTTTGTTCACGTTCATCGTTGCCTCCAGCGAAATTGCCAGAACCGCGAGATTTTCCTAAAGCATCCAACTCATCGATGAACACAATACAAGGCGCTTGCTTTTTCGCTTGTTCAAACAAGTCACGAACGCGCGATGCACCCACCCCAACAAACAGTTCGATAAATTCGGAGCCAGAGATCGAGAAGAACGGCACTCCTGCTTCTCCAGCGATCGCTTTTGCTAACATTGTTTTTCCGGTTCCAGGAGGTCCAACAAGCAGGACACCTTTAGGAATCTTTGCGCCTAAACGCGAATACTTCTCTGCGTTCTTGAGAAAATCAACGATCTCTTGAAGTTCTGCTTTGGCTTCGTCTACTCCTGCGACATCTAGAAACTTAACGCCTGTTGTGCCTTCCGAATAGATGCGGGCTTTGCTTTTTCCAACTGTGAGCGCTGCGGCTCCACCTCCTTGACGGTTAATGAAAAAGCTGTAGATGCCAAAGAAGACGAGCGGTGGAAGTACCCAGCTAAGAATCGTGCCGATCCAACCGTAAGGGCTAGGAGTTGGGGCGCTAAATTCCACATTGTTGTCGCGCAGAATTTTTGGTAAATCTAAATCGATCGCTACAGGTGTCGTCGCATAAACCTGAGAGCGAGTGCCTTCTTGAGCAGGCTGAGTCGATTTGAGCGTGAATTCAATCTTGTCGTTTCCGATGATCGCTCGATCGACATTTCCCGATCGAACTTGGGAAACGAAATCACTATAAGCCACTGACTGAGACTGTGAACCAAAGCTCGGAACTACAAAGTTCAGCAGTAATAATAGTGTGAATACAATCAGCAATCCGCCTCCGAACTGCCGAGGGCGCTGAGTGCGCTTATTGTTAGTTTCTACAGGCATTGCGGATTTATCTCGAATGGTTTTATCCATTGTAGAAAATGAATGTCGATCGCTCTGGTTCGGGCGGTACGCTAGAAGGTAAGGATTTCCGTAAATTGGCAAGAAATTGAATCTAATATCAGAGAATAAAGAGATTGAGCGCGAGAAATCTATGCTTTTGGAATTAAGTCGAATCGAAGTTCCACCAGGGCAGCGAGTCTTATTGCAGAATGTCTCATGGCAAGAGTTTGAGCAGATTTTAGAAGAATTGAGCGATCGGCGTGCAGCCCGAATTGCCTACGAGAACGAAACCTTAGAGATTATGACTCCCCTACCCGAACACAAAGCGAATAAAGAGGTAATTGGAGATTTGATCAAGGCGTTATTAGAAGAATTGGAGATTGAGTTTCTGACATTAGGTTCAACGACCTTCAAAAATCAACAGATGCTTAAAGGCATTGAGCCAGATCAGTGCTTTTACATTCTGAATGAATTCAAGGTTCGCGGAAAGAAGCGCTTGGATTTGAGCATCGATCCACCTCCAGATCTCGCGCTTGAAATTGATTTAACTTCTCGGACACATCCAAGCATTTATCAAGGGTTAGGGGTTTCAGAGCTATGGCGATTTGAGAAAGGGAAGATCCAGATGAATGTGCTACGAAATGGCAAGTATGAAGTTTCGGAGCGAGGAGAAATTTTCGCAGCTTTACCGATCGCACAAGTAATCTCACATTACCGAGAGCAAAGCGACGTAGTTGGAAGAAATGCAGCGTTAAGGGCATTTCGACAATGGATTAAGCAACAGCTTCACTAATCCGCGTTTATTGCATCAGCAAGTTTTGCCAGATCTCCGGTCAATTTGTTGAACCTACGGCAATATAAGATAAATAACGCACTTCTCAAATAGATTCTTGGACTTCAATGGCTACTCCCCTTAGCGGCGCTCAAATCCGGCAAACCTTTCTTGATTTCTTTGCACAGCGCGGACATCAACCGCTCGCGAGTGCGTCGCTTGTGCCTGAAGATCCAACAGTTTTATTAACGATCGCGGGAATGCTGCCGTTTAAGCCGATTTTTCTCGGACAGCGACAAGCTGAGTTTCCGCGTGCGACGACTTCGCAGAAATGTATCCGCACGAATGATATTGAGAACGTGGGACGCACTGCGCGACATCACACCTTTTTTGAGATGTTGGGGAATTTCAGCTTTGGCGATTATTTTAAGTCGCAAGCGATCGCGTGGGCTTGGGAGCTTTCGACTCAAACATTTGGTTTGCCTGCGGATCGAATCGTGGTGAGTGTGTTTGAAGAAGACGACGAAGCGTTTGCGATTTGGCGCGATCAAGTCGGCATTCCAGCGCATCGAATTCAGCGCATGGGTGCAAAAGATAATTTCTGGAATTCAGGTCCAACGGGTCCTTGCGGCCCTTGTTCGGAGTTGTACTATGACTTTCATCCTGAACTCGGAGACGACCATATTGATCTCGAAGATGACACCCGGTTTATCGAGTATTACAACCTGGTGTTTATGCAATACAACCAGGATGTTGATGGCAATCTAACCCCGCTTCAGAATAAGAACATTGATACCGGGCTTGGCTTAGAGCGGATGGCACAGATTCTTCAGCAAGTGCCAAATAACTATGAAACCGATTTGATTTTTCCGATCGTACAAACCGCCGCAAACATTGCTGAAATCGATTACGCAACCGCCGACGAATCGACAAAGGTATCGCTTAAAGTGATTGGCGATCATGTTCGCGCTGTTGTTCACATGATTGCAGATGGCATTACTGCCTCGAATGAAGGGCGCGGCTATGTGTTGCGGCGATTGATTCGTCGGGTAGTGCGTCATGGACGGCTGATTGGCATTGATCGAGACTTCACTCCCGAAGTTGCAGAAACCGCGATCGCGCTTTCCGAGTCGGCTTATCCGACTGTGCGACTGAAAGAAACCGTTGTGAAATCGGAACTCAAAATCGAGGAAGAACGATTCCGTAAAACGCTCGATCGTGGTGAAAAACTGCTAGAAGAGATTCTAAACCGAGAAACCAAGCAAATCTCAGGGCAAGATGCGTTCGAGCTATACGATACATACGGTTTCCCGGTTGAGCTTACCGAAGAAATTGCGATCGAGAAAGGCTTGAGCGTGGATATGAATGGCTTTGAAGCTGAAATGGAAGCGCAGCGCCAACGCGGTCGAGATGCTCACAAAACCATTGATCTAACCGTTCAAGGAACACTGGATACATTAGCGGCAACAATACAAGAAACCGAATTCATCGGCTACAAGCAAACTTCTAGCGGCTCGGAAATTCAACTGTTATTAGTAAATGGTGAAACGGTCGATCGCGTCGAATCTGGAACCGAAGTGCAAATCGTTCTCGATCAAACTCCGTTTTACGCAGAATCCGGGGGACAGATTGGCGATCGCGGCTATCTCTCTGGCGATGATTCGGTGATTCGGATTGAAGACGTGAAGAAAGAATCGGCTTTCTTTGTTCACTTTGGACGAGTGGAGCGCGGAACGGTTCGAGTGGGCGATCGCGTAACTGCTCAGATCGATCTTTCCTGTCGTCGTCGCGCGGCTGCCAATCATTCTGCAACTCACTTACTGCAAGCTGCACTCCGTAGGATTGTCGATGAAGGGATTTCTCAAGCGGGATCACTGGTAGACTTCGATCGCTTACGCTTCGACTTCAACTATTCTAAGCCGCTCACTTCGGCACAACTGCAACAGATCGAAGAACAAATCAATACTTGGATTGCAGAAGGACATCAAGCTGAAATTATGGTGATGCCGATCGCAGATGCGAAAGCAAAGGGTGCGATCGCAATGTTCGGTGAGAAATATGGCGACGAAGTGCGCGTGATTGATTTTCCTGGAGTCTCGATGGAGCTATGCGGCGGAACTCATGTCGGTAACACCGCCGAAATCGGATTGTTCAAAATCGTTTCTGAAACCGGAGTGGCGGCTGGAATTCGGCGCATTGAAGCGATCTCTGGTGCATCAGTGCTGGAATATCTCAATGTTCGCGAAGCAGTCGTTAAAGAGTTAAGCGATCGCTTCAAAGTCAAACCCGAAGAAATCTCCGATCGCATAACGGCACTGCAAACCGAACTGAAGAACACCCAGAAACAATTAGAAACTGCGAAAGGACAGTTAGCGATCGCCAAAGCGGATCAGTTGATAGCGGAAGCCGAAACGGTCGGAGACTTCAAAATTCTCGTTTCGCAGCTTGAAGGTGTTGATCCTGCTGCGCTGCAAAAAGCCGCAGAACAACTGCTGCAAAAGTTAGGAGACGGTGCGATCGTTTTAGGATCGATTCCTGAAGCAGGTAAGGTTAGCTTTGTAGCGGCATTTAGTCCAACTGTCGTGAAGCGAGGACTGCAAGCCGGGAAAGTTGTAGGCGCGATCGCGAAAATTTGCGGCGGTGGCGGT
>CAXTDB010000037.1:0-22935 GCA_964242045.1 uncultured Leptolyngbya sp.
CCTTGAACGAAATCATCATCCGAATCCGGCGATCGACAAATCCCGCTCAAATTCTCAAAACCGCGATCGACGAAGCGCGAAATTTTCTCAGAACCGATCGCGTCGTCGTTTATCAGCTTGAACCCGGTACGGTAAATGGAACCGTGATTGCTGAATCCATCGGAAACGAGAATTTCAGCGTGATAAATAAAACAATTGAAGCACCATTAGGACTCGATCGTTTCGAGCAATACAGCACACAATCCGCGTGGGTAATCAAAGACGCGGACAAAGAAATGAACGATCGCTATCGTCAACAACTCGCCGCGTTGGGTATCAAAGCCGAAATTGCAGTTCCGCTCAAACAAGAAAATCAGGTAATCGGGTTGATTTGCGCTCAGAGTTGTGAATGCGATCGCGATTGGCAATCGTCTGAAATTACCTTATTTACTCAGTTTGTCACCCAGATTGGCTACGCTTTGGAGCAATCGAAACTCGTACAAGAACGACAAACAGCGCTGCAAGATGCCGAAAACCGAAAAAGCTCGCTACAACGGCAAATCATTCAGCTTTTAGGCGAAGTCCAAAACGTTTCTGCTGGAGATTTAACTGTTCGTGCTAACGTTAGCGCCAATGATCTCGGAACCATTGCCGACTTTTTCAACGCAGTGGTCAAAAATCTGCGCGATCTCGTTCTCAAAGTTAAAGACACTTCTGCTCAAGTCAGCGATTTACTGAGCCAAAACAAAGATGAAGTCCAGCATTTAGCCGACCAAGCGCGCCAACAGGCACAAGAAACCACGCGCACACTCAACTCAGTCGAGCAGATGACGCTATCGATGCAAGCGGTTGCCGATCGAGCACAGCAAGCGGCGATCGTCGCCCAAAACGCCACAAACGCTGCGAAATCCGGCGAAACCGTAATGGATTCAACCGTTACGAGCATTTACAGCCTCAGGGCAACCGTCGAAGATGCCACCCGCAAAGTCAAACAGCTTGGTGATTCCTCACAGCAAATCGGGCGAGTCGTTTCCTTGATCAACGATCTAGCAACGCAAACCGATTTACTCGCGATCAACGCCAGCATCGAAGCGACTCGCGCAGGTGAACACGGGCGCGGATTTGGCATTGTGGCAAATGAAATCGGGGAACTCGCTTCTCGATCGGCAACCGCAACCCGCGAAATTGCAGCGTTGATCGAAACCACGCAGCAGAAGATCACAGAAGTGGTTGAAGCGATGAATCGAGGAGCCACACAGGTTGTTGAAAGCGCGCACTCAGCCCGCAATGCAAAGCAAAATCTGATTCACGTCGTTCAAGTGTCCGAGCAGATGGATAGTTTAGTCAACTCGATTTCTGAAGCGATGGGGTCTCAGGCGAATACCTCTCAATCGGTAACAGAGTTGATCAAAGAAGTCGCGCAAGTTTCGACGCTAACTTCTGATTCATCGATGCGGGTGTCGAAAGCGCTGCGGCAAACGGTCGATGTCGCTGAGGAGCTACAGTCATCGGTCGGCAGGTTCAAAGTTCAGAAAGGCGATCGAGAATAAGCGGCTTCTCGCCAATCCTCAAAGCGTTGGCGCAGTTGTTCTCGATCTCGGCTGCCCTCAGTTCCTGGGTTCTTGTCCACGCTTGGTGAAGCGGTGCTATAGCCCTACCAGCTCACTTTAGGACGTACAGTAACCTGAGTCTCCAACGAGGGCGAAAGTGCGCCTTCGTTAGAGACTCAGGTTAAACAATAGTTCGTGGATACTCAAGGAGGAAAGACAGCATAAGTTATACTGCCCACCTCAGCAAGAAGAAAGAGCTGGCTTTGATAGCTGCCTCTCACAATTGATTAACCAAGCGAAGTCTCGTCATGACAATTCTCGACAGTAACAGACGGGATGTGTCGATCGTATCTTTGGTAGAGATGTGTTAGCAATTCCTTGTCATGAAGGCGCTAAAGGTTTTATTTGCCCTAGCTGTGGAGCCTGTAGTTGAAATAAGTCATCTAAATCGCTTGTTGTCTTGGCAGGAGCGATTAACCATCACTCCTAATCTCTGACTCAATCAGAACCAGTTCGACGTTCGGGTATTTGCCCATCAACTCCACCAGCCAGTCGTACACCGTCGGTCCTTGCTCTCGCAACGCGGAGCGCAACGCCCAAGCGGTTTTAATCAACACGGTAGGGTGGCAATCTCGTAATCGTTGCGTGAGTTGTTCCACAGTTTCGGCATAGCCCAGCGCTGATCGTGCGATTTCTGCATGAGTCCAAATCAATCGAAACGTTGGAGGCACCAGTCCGTAGTTGCCGCACAGAATTTGGTCGAGGTCATCAAGAGTCTCGCCCCACGCCTGCCCTGCTAACAAGACTCGGCTAATCTCGGCGTAGAAAGCTCTTAGGGTTGTAGTAAGACGACCATCCAGAACATACTCAGGTTTCACAAGATCTCCAGTTATCTAAGAAATATCTCGATCAGAACATATTTAATCTTTTCTGCCCAATCTTCACTCGTATTCGATCGTGCCTGTTTAAAGAGGCAATTTCCCAATTCTGGATGCTCAAACCAGAACTTGAATTTTGTGCCCATTGCTTCTTCAGCTTCGGCTGCATCAACTGGAACTTCAATGATTGGAAACAGATTACTCATTCAAATATCGTTGCATCGTTCTGCTCGAACGGTTCAATGGAACTTTCAATAAGCATGCCATCAAACCGCTTGCCGTGATTCTTGCAGCCTTTTCAAACATTCGCGTTGAATGAATGCGAGTTGATCAATTCCCCAGTGACGGATGTGAAGACAGGAGCCTCCAGATCGCAATCCGCAGGGTTGATACTCTGCAACAATTCAACCAGCTTGGGCAGCGAGAACAGCGGAAACTTTCTGGCTTTCTTGGTCTTGGTGCATTTTCTGATGTTCTTGAAAGAAACGTTCACCACGGCTTCTGTGAAGGTGATGTGCTGAAAATCAGGAGTAATGTGCTTCCACTTCAGCCAGGCGGCTTCAGAGGTTCTCGCGCCTGTCCAGAATAGGAATTTGACAAATGGAGCATAGTGTTTGAAATGCCGATGGTTCTCGAAGGCAGCAATCACGGTTTCCATCTCTTCTTTTGAGAAGCTGTCAATGTCTTCCAACTGCTTAGAATCGTTGTATCTGAAATCCTCGCGCATCTCAGCGAAGGGGTTCTCACCGATCAGTTTTGCTTTTGCCTCAGCCATCTTACGGTTCAGATCGGTGTCGGGCAGTTCCAAAGCCAAATACTTTTGTTTGCCTGCGAACAACTGCCGAGGAAGCCGCAACCGTAACTGTTCTCGATAAGTTTCCACACCAACAGAAACCCTTGGGCGACTTGCCTGGGTTAGCTTTGCTGTACATACCAATTCTCAAAATAAAGCATACGGCGGTACTAATTCCGCGTTGAACCAACTATACCGCTCAAATTTGGATAGTCAACTGATAGTCAAAAGGTGTCTAAAAGCGTCCAAAATTACCCAATCGATCGCGCAAAAAAGAACCCCCGAAATTTTCGAGGGTTCTTCAAAAGCTTTGATATATCGAGGTTTTAGAACGGAGAGAGAGGGATTCGAACCCTCGGATAAGTCACCCCATCACAGCATTTCCAGTGCTGCGCCTTAAACCGCTCGGCCATCTCTCCAAACGTGCAACTTTTTTAAGCCACAGAATTCATACTATAGCAGAACTTAACGCATCCTAATATTTTTCATTTTGATCTAATCTTACTGTTACCCGATCGCGCTTGTCAGGGACATTTTGCGGTATGAATAGTGAGTCGTGCGCTCGTTGGGTATACCTATGAGTTGGAACCGTCGTCACGTTCTATCGCTTGCTGATTTCTCGCCAGCGGAATACGATACCGTTTTGCAAACGGCGAGTAGTTTCCGTGAAGTTTTGACACGCCGAACAAAAAAGGTTCCAACTTTGCAAGGGCAGGTGGTTGCAAATCTGTTTTTTGAGCCATCGACGCGCACTCGCAGTAGTTTTGAGCTTGCAGCAAAACGATTATCAGCGGATACATTGAACTTTGCAGCCAGTACTTCTTCGATTACGAAAGGTGAAACCATTCTCGATACAGCGAAAACATATCTGGCAATGGGAACGGATATGATGGTGATTCGACATCAAGAAGCGGGAGTGCCACAAGCGATCGCAGATGAAATGGATCGATTAAACGTGAAAGTAGGTGTGTTGAATGCGGGCGATGGACAGCATGAGCATCCCTCACAGGCGTTGTTAGATTTGTTTACGATCTGTTCGCTGATTGATTTGGAAAAGCCACGATCGACCTTATTAATCGGAAAGAAAATCGCGATCGTCGGGGACATTTTGCATTCGCGGGTAGCTCGATCGAATATTTGGAGCCTGACTGCGAGCGGGGCAGAAGTGCATTTAGCCGCACCTCCAACGCTACTGCCAAAAGAATTTGCAGCGTTTGTGAAGGAGAGCGATCCAGCGATTTCTCGAAAGTTATTTGTGCATTGGACGTTAGAGCCAGCGCTAATCGATGCGGATTTTGTAATGACGCTGCGATTGCAGAAGGAACGAATGACGAGTTACTTATTGCCGAGTTTGCGGGAGTATCATCAGCAGTTTGGCATCACGCGCGATCGCTTGAAGTTGTGTCAGCCAGAGGTGAGAGTGCTGCATCCAGGTCCGGTCAATCGCGGGGTCGAGATTAGCTCGGACTTGATGGATGATCCGGTGCTGAGTTTGATTTCTCAACAAGTGACGAGTGGGGTAGCGGTGCGGATGGCGCTTTTATATCTAATGGGCGGCGGCAAAGTGAGTTAGATGCGATCGTGCAGATGATTTTATTCATGCTCCTAAACCGATCGCTGCTTCTAATCAAACGCGATTATCAAATCACTACATCTGTATATAGTCTGTATGTAGTTAATGATCTGACTCACAGCGTTTGCCCAGAACTCGCAGCTCCTGCGGCATGACAATGCCATTACTTCCGCACAAAATCTTGTGTGAAGTAATATTCACCCATCGCGCTCAAACCGATGCCGATCCCGGTCATGCTAAAGTTGCCTTCGATATTATCGCGATGCTTTTGGCTCTTAATCCAGGCTTCTACGGCTTGCCCAGCGGGGTCGCGACGACTCATGACCCAAGCGACGTTTTCTCCGGTTCCGCGCGATTGAACGCTGTTATTCAGGGCTTTGGCGCGCTGTTCAAACCCTTGATGCCCGAACGGAATGATTTTCTTTGCCATGTCGCGGCTGTGATCGCGCGCTTGTTTCGCAATTTCGTCGTTCCAGACCAGTGGCGGTAAGCCTTTACTGGCACGGTATTCGTTGAGGCGACTAAAAATTGTGCGTTCCATTTCCGCGATCGAACTTGCCTGAGCAATCTGGAAACCGGAATCTTGAGCTGTAGAAATCTGAAGCGCTAAATCTTGAGATGCTGTCACACCTGGAGGTAGGTTCTGGGCTTGTGTTTGAATTGTGCTGCCGATCAATCCCGCTGCCACAATGCCAATTGACATTGCCAAGGTTTGCACGGTTTTGCTAAAGGTGAAGTTCAGCATTACGTATCTCTCCTGGTGTGAAGTCTTGATGAAGACCTTAACCCGATCGAGCGACCAACGCAAGTGATGTTCGATACGAATTCCTCAAATAAATTACGTAGGAAGTTCTATATGCCCCGCTGTACCTAGATTTAAGTCGCTTTAAAGAAATTTCAAATTAGGCTTAATTTTTCTAGAAAATATTGCTTATCTTTAAGTCTCGTTCAGATTATATTTCATAACTGGTGGAATTACGCAATCGAATTAATGCTTATTTGCAAATTAAAGATTTAGGCTGAATCGTTAAATTCGTATATGAAACTTCAGTAGTAAGCATTTTGACTCAGTACGGACGTGGAAATGGCTTCAGTAAATTTGTTCCTTGAAACACATGAATGCGATCGATCACCACCCCGCCGCGACGCAGTGCGACTTCTCCAAGTTTAGTGAATTTCTCAAAATACGGCATGAATTCCGCAGCAGAGTCTTCCTGCGTTTGGAACTCATCGGTGGTGATGTAGAGCGCGGTTTTGCCGACCCATTGCGTTGCCGTTGACCAAAAAGCGAAGCCGCGCAAATCTCGTCGATCAAAGCAAGTGATCGGCGTTGAATTGATCGGTGTCAGTGCCATTGCAATGTGTCCTGCGAGGTGAAATCGGTTGCTAAACATGAAGTCAGCATTTTTCAGAGCCGCGAGCAGTTGGGGCGATCGAGAAAATTCTCGCCGGAGTTGTTTGATATCAATTAGTTGAATCGACGCATCATTCTGTGGGGCAACAACGCCACCAAAGATTGCATACTGTCCTGGTTTTTGTAGCGTTCCGATCGCGATGTGTGATAAAGCCAGGAGCATTAATGTTGCGATCGCAATTGCTGATCCAATCAGCCAGCGTTTTAGTGTTTTCGATCGCCAACGAGATGCCGCTAAACCGAGTAAAGGCGAAACCGCGAAAAATCCGGGCATTGTCCAACCCGGTAAAATCTGCTGATATCCACCAATTAACGTAAAGATGAGAAATACGGGCGCAGAATTCCACAAAATAAACGAGTGAATCGAATTTGAAAAGCGCAATCGGATAACCGAGATAATTTCTCGAATGCTGACAAACCAAAGCGGTAAACCAAACGTCGGAAATAGATACAATGCAGCCATTAACGCAACATTGAACGCGCTGAGAAGGCTGTAAGTGCGATCGGGAACGCTGCGGTTTCCTTGAAAAACAAATGAAATCCATTCGTGTTGACTGTTCCAGTACAATACGGGCGAGAACGCGATTAGAAACAGTAAGAAACTTAGTATTGTCCAAGGCGATCGAAATACTGCCCAGTGCCGCCGACTGGTGATGCAAAATCCCAGCAGTCCAAATCCAAGCAGAAATCCGTGATATTTTCCCAGGCAAGCTAATCCCACCAGTAGCCCGATTAATGCAATTCGAGACGAGGGAATATAAGCTTGATTGCGGGGGAAAAACTCGATCGCGCCTACCCATAAAGTTAATGCCCAAAATAGCATCAACGGCGAATCCGGTAGTGTGAATGTGCCGAATCCCAGTTGAAAAATTGGAATCATTGATGCGATCGCTAACGTCAGCAATCCCACTCGAACTGAGAATAAATAAACCGTTGCGCGGTATAGAAAATATAACGTAAACGGAAATAGTAATAAACTACCAATACGAATACTAAATTGAGAGACATCGCCTGTGAGCCAAATGCCGATCGCAGTCACAAGTGCAACCAGTGGCGGATGATCAAAATAGCTCAGTGCCGGATTCAGCGTGTAAATGTAGTAATACGCTTCATCGAATCCGGGAGGCAACCAGAACGCAATCAAGCCGCGAAACAAGAGTCCTGCTAACAACATTGCGCTGACTTGCTGATTCGTTCGGTCTTTCCACCATTTCAATTGCATAGCGTTATTTCACAGCGCGAATCGGAACGCGCACGAGTTGGTACTGACTATACTGTTGAAGCGGTTGGTACTGATTTAGTTTCACATTCCCTTCTTGCAGTGCAGTGGAAGTCGTGATCATGACGATCGAGTTTGTTTTCCCTTCTCGCCGCAACTTCTCGAAATACGGCTGGATCATATAAGCACGATTGAGAAAAATAATCGGCTGACGAGTGTAAAACACCAAGCTTGGTTTCTCAAACGCATCGGTCGCCATCACGATCGGTTCATTCGGTCGTCGATCTTCGATCGTGCCTTGAGCAATCTGACGCAGCGGTAACTGTCGAACCGAATCAATTATTCCAACCGCAGGCGTAATAAAAAAGAGAATAAATGCAGCAAACGTAACGAGATTCACTGCCCAATACCAGCGCAATCGATACTGCACCGCTAAAATTAATCCAGCGATCGCGGATGTGATCCAAATCGATGCACCGATATGTTGTAATCCAGATTGCTGCATTCTCAATCCTAAATTGGGCATTGCCGGATCACGGTTAAGCCAATCTGGACTGTAATAAATGCAAACTCCAAGCGCGATCGCAGCAATAATGCTCAGATACACAGTAAATTTAAACCCGTTTGATTGTCGCGGCTGTGAGAAATAACGCACAAACCATAACATAACGAGAATCGCCGCAGCAGGATAAAGCGGTAACGTATAGGTAATATATTTTGTCACAGCGATCGTAAAAAAGATCAGCACGACTGCAAACCAGACTAGCGCAAACTTTCTCAAATGCTGCGATCGCGGTTCTTGCTTCCATTTCGATTGCATTAAAACAGAAACAATCGCAGCAGGTAAACACAGCGACCAAGGAAAAAACCCGACCAGCACAATGATCAAATGATAGTACCAAGCTCCAGAATGCTGATTCACCACGCTGGTAAAGCGATCGACATTATGCACTCCGAAGAATGAATCGATAAATGCTTTGCCGTTTTGAAGATAAGCCAACAAATACCAAGGCACACTGATGAATAAAAAAATCCCGATTCCTTGGAGCGGCTTCATTTCCCGCAGCACTTCGCGCAGTCTTCCCGCCCACAATAGAAAGAGAATGACGATCGCACTCGGCAACACCACTCCAACAGGCCCTTTGGTTAAAACCGCCAATCCCATCAGTCCATAAAACGCTCGATACCACCGTTGATTCGACTCAGCATAACCCAGAAAAAACGCCAGCAGTGATCCTCCAAAACAGGCACTCAGCAACATATCCGAGTAGCCCAACCGCCCAAAAAACAGCGTGATCAGATTGAACGCCACGATCGCTGATCCCAAATACGGCGCAATTCTCGACGGAACAAATCGCTGAATCGTATAAAAACAGAATCCAACTAAAACAGTTCCCGCGATCGCAGACGGCAACCGAGCCGCCCACTCATTTACCCCGATCGTTTGAAACGCGATCGCCATCAGCCAGTAAATTAATGGCGGTTTATCAAACCGAGTCACCTGATTAAAATACGGCGTAATCCAGTTTCCGGTCACTGTCATTTGCCGCGCCGCCTCGACAAACAGCGGCTCCGTTTCATCAACCAATCCAATGCTGCCCAACTGGTTGAAAAACGTAATTCCACCGAGTGCCAGAACCCACACGATCGCAAAAACGAACGCTAATTTTGTCGATCGTTTTTTCTCTGGCACATCACTCTGGTCGTTCATGCACTCAATCCAAGATCAAATCATGCGGTAGTGTGACATGGAACGAGCCACTTGAAAAGTCGCACCGAGGGCATAAAATTGGAACCCAAGTTTCGGTAAGTAGGCTGAAATTAAACCTCGCTCTACTGCAAAATGGTGCGAATGTGCGATTCGACGACATCGGTTTTCTCTAACATCGATAAATGCCCGCAATCGGGAATTTCTATTACATTATCTGCACAATCGCCAAACAAAGGATGAAAGCTGGCTAAATGGCGAACATACTTCGGTTCCATCACCGTATCTTTTGCCCCAGCAATAAAATGAAGCGGCTGTGACAATCGGGCTACGACTTGCGGTAAACGATGCACCTCTGCTTCAGTCGTTGAATCTAACAGCGTTCCAACTGCGGCATCTGGATCAGCGCTGACAAAATCGATCACCCGCTGCCGTCCCCACGATCGCTCGATCGCGCTTACCACATTCGCTCGCGTAAACAACAGATCCAAACAAGGCACTTGCGGCAACCATTTCGGGCGCAATTTCACCATTTTCTGTCCTGCCGATCGAAATCGCTCAAACGCTTCTTTTAGATATATTCCACCCCCAGAATTCAGGCAAATCACGCCTTCAATTTGTTCTGGCAGTTGATCCGCTGCCCACAACGCCACATAGCCACCGAGCGAATGTCCAACCAACCAAGCTTTAGAAATCTGTAGCTGCCTTAACAGCATTCCTAAATCTCTGGCATACGAAAGTAAGCTGTATTGTGCGATCGCGGTTTGTGCCGCCACCGTCACCGCGCTAGAAGCACGATCGTTGACTCTAGATAAGGGGGCAATTCGATGCGGCTGAGACTGACCAAACCCGCGTAAATCGTAGGACAAGCACTGATAATCAACCGACAGTTGATCGATTAGGGGCTTCCAGTAGTTGCGGCTTAGCATCCAACCGTGAACGAATACCAGAACTTCAGGGTTTGAGGTGGGAGCCGTCAGATCGTAGACGTGAGGAACTCCCGAAATAGAGATAGTAGGCATAAATTCATCCTACCGTAAAGGATGATACGGGTGAATGTCGGCTAGAACACGATCGTATTTCAACCCTACTGCATTTCTGCGATCGTTCTTTGTTGATATAAGCTGGAACTAGCTTCTGTGTGATCTTCTTATGGCGAAATCTGATGCTCCTCCCACCCTAAGAGAAATTGCAAGCACGTTTCGATTTGCAGGCTGGTTTAGTTTTTGGTTTCAGCTAGTGCTGACGGTGATTTCTAGCGCGATTTTGCTGTTTGCAGCGGTTTCGACTCGGACTCCAACGGGCAACAACCCAGGAACCGGGGTTGGAGTCGTGCTAACGGTTTGTGGAATTGCCGTTTTAGGATTTAATATGTTCTGGTCGCTGGCGCGATATGTCGTAATCGGACGGCAGCTCAATGGCACAGCAGCAACGCGACCGAAAAAGGCAGAAGCGATTCAAACGATTCGGATCGGACTGATTGCGAGCTTAATTGGAATTCTGATTGCGCTCTTGGGTGCAGAAGCGATCGTGGGACTCCTCTTTGGCAAAGCGGTCAATCAAGGATTTGCAGGATTCGTGAATGTTGACCCGGCAAAGTTTATTCAACCGATCGATATTCTCGTCGTGCAAGCCAGCATTAATGTGATCTTGGCTCAGTTTGTGGCGATTTCGACTTCGCTCTGGCTGCTAAACAAAATGAGCAAACAGTAATTCAGCGTGCCATCCAGTCGAAAAGTTGATTCAGTTGATCGATCGACACAAAGCCATAGCGCCACAACACCATTGGCAAAGTGCCGCGCTCTTGTTTGCAGTGACGCAGCGCAAGCTCGATCGAGTCTTCTGAAACTGCCAATTCTTCTTGGAGATAGCGAATCAGTTGCGAGTCAGACCGCTCTGAGTTCACTGTTTCCAATTGCTGATCGATTTCGACTTCGGATGGTAAGACTGCCATCTCAATGACCTTCATTAGAGTAAAAAACAGGGATTCGGGGAGTTCATCCTATCACTAAAAATTAGACTAAGTGTGACTTCCGAAAAAAAATCAGAATAAGAAATGCCGTATGGATTGTTATACGACTAAATTGTGAACTCGATGTCGATCGAAAGTCGCAATCTTGAAGAATGTGCGTACAAATACGGCTTACTTCGACGATCGCATTTAACTTTATACAGACAGCGCTCGATCATTCAGTTCAATTCCGCCTGGTTTTTTAGCGCGCGGGATGCACGAATTGCAGCAATCGTTTTCACCAAGTGTTCTGGTTCGACGGGTTTAGAAAGGTGATGTTGAAATCCAGCGGCGATTGCTTGCTTTTGATCGTAATCTCCCGCATAAGAAGTGAGCGCGATCGCGAGAATTTCACCGCCTTGCTCAATCGGACGCGATCGAATTTGCCGAATCAGTTCGTAGCCATTAATTTCGGGGAGTCCAATATCGCAGACAATCACATCGGGTAACTGCTGAGAAAGCGCGTCTAGTGCAGATGCCGCAGAATCAACCACGGTCACTTCTGATCCCGCCTCGCTTAAAACAAACGCGGCATACTCACCCGAATCGGGACTATCATCGATCACCAGCACTCGCAGCCCTGCTAAAGTCGAATCTTCTGAAGCATCCGATCGCACCGGAGTAGAAACAGGAACCGAAGCGCGCAGCGGCAGTTTTACTGTAAACGTTGCGCCTTGCCCTTCACCCGCGCTTTCGGCAGCGATCGTGCCGCCGTGAAGCTCGACAATTTGGCGACTGATGGCAAGCCCGATTCCCAACCCGCCGAACCCACGAGTATTGGTGCTGTCTTCTTGCCAAAAGCGATCGAACACAAACGGCAGAGCGTCCGCAGCAATTCCTTTCCCGCTATCGCAAACGATAATCTTGGCAAAACTCGGCGCTTCTTCGGTTAGACAAACTTCAACCCGTCCGCCTTCTGGCGTAAACTTCACCGCATTCGAGAGCAAATTCCACACAACTTGCTGTAACCGACTGGCATCGCCCAAAAACTGACCGATTTCTGCTTCGATTCGTGTTTCAATCTGGATTTGTTTTGCTTCAGCCGCGAGAGAAATCGTGGCGATCGCTGCTACAACCACGGCTTCTAAGTCCATCGTTCCGGTATTCAGACTCAACTTACCGCGCATAATTCGGGAAATATCGAGCAGATCTTCGATTAACTGCGCTTGGTGTTTGGCGTTGCGCTCGATCGTATTTAGCGCGATCGCGGTTTTTTCTGGTTTCAACTGCTGTCTCTGTAGAAGTTTTGTCCAGCCCAAAATCGGATTCAGCGGCGTTCTGAGTTCATGCGACAGGACGGCTAGAAATTCGTCTTTGACTCGATTCGCGGCTTCTGCTTGTTCGCGCGCCTGTTGCTCTCGCTGCAACAGCAATTCCCGTTCTTCTTGAATGCGCTGCCGTTCGATGATTTCTTCTTGAAGCTGAGCATTGATTCGAGTCAGTTCTGCGGTGCGCTGAGCGACTAATTCTTCGAGCTGATCTTGTTCGCGCTTCAGTTGGATTTCTGCCTGACGACGCTCTCCGATTTGAATTTGAAGCGATTGATTAAGCAAGCTAAGTTGAGTGGGACTCGGAAGCGCTAACGCCTTTGGAATCAAGGGATAAAGTTCAACGGCTGTTAAAACTGAAACGATCGCAGTAGCCGCTTTTAACCCACCCGAAATCCAATAGTCGGGATGCCACAATGTCCAAATATCGAGAATGTGACCTGTTCCGCAGAAAATGATAAATGCCCCAAACAGCGAAAAGATCCAGTTAAATGGCAGATCACGACGGTTCCGCACGAAAAAGAACAGCGTCAGCGGAATCGAGTAGTATGCTAATGCAATCAGCGCATCGCCTGTAATATGCAGCCAGACTAAGCCGCTTTGCCAAAGGTAACAATGTCCATGTGGGATAAAAGAACTTGAATCAAAAAACTGACTCCAAAATGCTGTCATGATGCTTCGTGCTGCAAAAACGATGGAAAAGCGCCGCGATCGTTTGATCAAGGGATGGTAGATCGCTGGGCAAGAATGGTTGCACTTATAATAGTTACATTTAATAGCTGCATTTGTGGGGCAGGACTCTTGCCTGCTTAAGGACAAGTGCGCCACCCATCTCGCATTAAAGTTAGTTCAGCTACTTTATATTCGACGATCGCACTTTCAGCAACTCGGTTGAAAATCTTTAGATACTGTAACTCATCGTGCAATAACTAGAACTTAAAACGGATGTAGCGATTTTGCCATTTGCCATAAGACAGATTTCGGCAATTGGGGTCATCTTGTCGCTTGTGGGTCTGTGCGTCAGAATGAGGCAGTCGAACATCCAGTAGCGATCATTTCAGCACGATTTGAGAAAGCCTAATATGCGGCAGTTTAAGCGGTTAAAATTCGCGGTTCACGCGATCGGGGGAGTGATGTCGATCGCCCTGCTTAGTCGTCCTGCCTACAGTGCAGAGCGCGTCTTTTTATCGTATGGAATTCTAGAGCGATCGATTTCGGTGTCGGCACTAGAAACGTACGCCCGCACTGGCACACTCGATAGCGATCTTTATATTTATTCGCAGTACATCACGCCGCAACGGCTTCAAACGCTGCGACGCGCGCTAGTCACCCGCGCGGATATTACCCCGATCGCCGTGTCTCAATTTCTCTACACGCAGCAAGGCGAAATCCTCTTACGACGGTTGGGAGAAGTGATTCAGCCTGAATCGCGCGATACCGGATTTTTTGCGATTCGCGGCGCGCTGATTCTGGCATCGGCTGACCCGGAAGGACTCACTTTACTAAATGTCTTTCGCAAATTTCCCACACGCGGACTGCGGATCGATTTGCAGCGCAGTTTAGATATTGCTGGAGATTTTGGCGATTTGATCAATCAAACCGCGCGCGCAACTCAAACGATCACTGAACTTGCCAATACAGAAAACACGCCGCTACCCGGAGGCAATATTCCCGATCTCGCGGCTCGTGGCGCTTATGGATTTGAGAAGCAAACGCTGAAATTAGTAGATCGATCGCGGGGATTTGTGCAAGCTTTGGGGCGAGAGCGGGTCTTTCCCGTCGATGTTTATTTACCGATCGCGCGTCGTCAAGCGCTGCCTGCTTCGATTCCTGTGGTTGTGATTTCACACGGACTCGGCTCCGATCGCGGAACGTTTCGATATTTGGCAGAACACTTAGCTTCACACGGATTTGCTGTTGCCGTTCCCGAACATCCCGGAAGCAATGCGAAACAACTGCAAGCGCTAGTCGATGGCGTAGTGAACGAAGTCACCAATCCGAGCGAATTTGTCGATCGACCCTTAGATATCAAATATCTACTCGATGACTTAGAGCGCCGAGCCAAATCTGATCCGCGATATCGCAGTTTGAATCTCAAACAAGTCGGCGTTTTGGGACAGTCATTCGGGGGCTATACCGTATTCGCACTCGCAGGCGCGCCGATCAATTTTCAGCAACTGCAACAATCGTGTCAGCCCACAGAAATCGATCGCACCTTAAATCTTTCAGTGTTGCTGCAATGTCGTGCGGTTGGACTGCCCCCGATCAACTACAACTTAAGCGATCCGCGGGTGAAAGCGATTATTGCAATTAACCCGATCTCAAGTAGTGTTTTTGGACAAGCTTCGATCAGCCAAATTAGAACGCCTACGCTGATTATGGCTGGAAATGCAGATACGGTTGCACCTGCTTTACCTGAACAGATTCAGCCGTTTACTTGGTTGCAGAATGTTGATCGCTATTTGGCGGTGATCGATCGTGGAACACATTTTTCTGCGCTGCAAGAAGGCGACGAACAAGGGGTTCCCGTACCGCCAGAAGTGATTGGCCCAGCTCCGACGCTGGCTCGTCGCTATGTGAATGCGTTAAGTTTGGCGTTTTTTGAGACTTACATTGCGAATCAACCGCGCTATCGTCCGTATCTTTCGGCGACTTATGCACGTGCGCTGTCTCAAGATCCGCTACGGTTAAGTTTGGTACAGTCTTTAACTTTGGCACAGTTAAATCGGTAGACATTTAAGTTGGTAGACATTTAAGTTGGTAAACATTGCGTGGATGGTTTTCTAAATCTCAATAAACCGTTTGGGTTCACGTCGCATGATTGCGTGGCGAAAGTTCGGCGGATTTACAAGCTGAAAAAAGTGGGTCATGCAGGAACGCTTGATCCGGCAGCGACGGGTGTTTTACCGATCGCGATCGGTCGTGCGACTCGACTTTTACAATATTTGCGCCACGATAAAGCTTATCAAGCCACAATTCGGTTTGGTATGACGACCGCAACCGATGATCTCGAAGGTGAAATTCTCACTCAGCAAGCCGTTCCGCAGTTGAACATCGAGCAAATTCAGGAAAAATTACCGCTGTTCCAAGGTGTGATTCAGCAGATTCCGCCGAACTATAGTGCAATCCAAGTGCAAGGGCAGCGGCTGTATGATTTAGCACGATCGGGTCAAGCGATCGAAGCTCCTGTCCGCACCGTTGAGATCTACGATTTACGGATTTTAGCGTTCCGATCGGGTGATTTTCCCGAACTCGATTTAGCGATCGCTTGTGGAAGCGGCACGTATATTCGGTCGATCGCGCGCGACCTAGGGGCAGAACTGGGAACGGGGGCAACCTTGGCGAAACTGCTCAGAACCGAGAGCAGCGGATTTGAACTAAAGGAGAGTTCAACGATCGAAGAACTTCCGGTTGCTTTAGTCGAGCCAGAAGCGGCGTTGTTGCATTTACCGGAAGTGGTTTTAGAGGACGCGATCGCGCGGCGGTGGTGTCAAGGGCAGAAAATTGCAATGGAATTTGAGCAATTCGGAATGGTGCGGGTGAAAAGTGAGCGGTTTTTGGGAATTGGTGAACGTCGGGCGGATAGTGTACTTGTGCCGCAAATGGTATACGAACCCGTTTAAACGTGACTTTGGCGAGTTCTCTCGCTTCGATTCTGCTCGGTGCTGAAATCAATTTCGCGCTGATCGGAGAGAACCTTTTTTCTCAAAAGACAACAGTAAGAAATCTATGCAGTGAGTGTCAGAGATTCGGTAAAACTTGATAATTCAGAGCAGGACGAAGACATTTAAACTGCTCCGAGTCTCGCTATTTGCTGCATTTCTATGCTTCTACTGTCTTGTAGTGCACGACTTGGCAAGCTTATGCTGCGAAATACGAGAACACCGCCTAATTGTCGGTGTGCATAACCAGAAACTGCTGCGAAATACAAGACTTTACCGAGGGCTAAACAGGATTCAACGGATAGAGTCGCTAGTCGCAGTCGGCACAACGCGATCGCACATAATCTTAAGATTTCTGTTGCGTTGTGCTGATTTTGACAAGCTCACTGCTTAAGATTTTCTGTTGGAGCTTGAGCACTACAAGTTGAAGAGGATTCCGTTGCTATGCGTCGTTCAATTGGGTTGGGTTTATCGCTGATGCTGTTGGGTTCGAGTTCGATCGCGCTGTCGGCTGAGAACCGATCGCCAGAACGCCAGATTTCGATCGCGCAATCGGCGGCTCCGGATCAAGAAGCGACTCAACTCTTGCAGCAAGCCGTACAGTACTATCGTCAGGGATCATATCGACCTGCCTTGCAGACGTATCAAAAGCTGCTTACTCTTCAACAGGCGAAAAAGAATCAGGCGGGTATTGCTCAAGCGCTGAACGGCTTGGGAGAAACCTACATTGGACTAATGGACTATGACAAAGCCTTAGAAGTGTTGCAGCAGGCGTTAACGATGCGGCGACAGTTGAACGATCGAGCAAGTGAAGGTGAAACACTCGATACCATCGGTTTTGCAACGTTTCAGAAGAATCAGTACGATAAGGCACTGGAAATTTTGCAGCAGGCACTTGCAATTCGTCGGGAAGTTAAAGACTCGCTCGGTGAAGCGAAGACGCTGAAGAATTTGGGAGGGCTTTACACCTTTGGCTTTAACCAATATGCCAAAGCGCTAGAAACGCTTCAACAAGCTCTAGCAATTCAAGAAAAGCTAGGAGATTCATTTCAGAAAAACCGGACTGTATCATACATTGCGACTGCTTACCGAAATGCGGGAGATTACCCTAAAGCATTGGAGTGGGCGCAAAAAGCGCTAGTGCTAAGTCGTGAGATTCGCGATCGTAATCAAGAAGCAACTGCGCTCATTGTTCTTGGCTCAATCTACCAATATCAAAATCAGTTTGACTTAGCGCGGCAGCAATATCAGCAAGCAATATCGATCGTTCATCAGCTAGAGATTTATGCAAGAGAACATCAAGTAATTCAGTTGATCGGCTTCAGCTATCAGAGCAATCTTAGCAAGGCGATCGAGGTTGATCAGCAATCTCTCACGTTTGCACGTCAGCATCAACTTCGCCCACAAGAATTAGACTCTATGCACAATTTGTTGCTGATGTACCGTCAAGATGCTTCTATAGCTATGGCAAAAGGGTCGAATTCTCAAGCTAAAGCGGATTCTACTCGTATGCTTGAAATTGGACAAGCGGCTTTGCCCTTGGCGCGAGAGTTAAAAGATTCGATCGTTGAATCCGATGTTTTGCAGAATATTGCATTTGCCTATTACTGGTTAGAAGATATGCAGAAAGCAGAAATCGCGGCTCAGCAGAGCTTGCAAATTGCTCGGTCAATTAAGAACTTAGGTGCTGAACAGAGTGCACTGGATGCACTTGGATCAATTTACGGAAATCAGGGCAACCTCTTTAAAGAGATTGAGATTTACTCACGTCAAGCCGAAATCGCTAAAGCACGGAATGATACACCAAGACTGGCAAGTAACTTGTCTAGTTTAGGTTTCTCGTATCTCAACATCGGCAACTCACAATCAGCGATCGAGACGTTTCAGCAAGCTTTAGCAGCTTATCGTCAGATTAAGCCTGAACAACTCGCGACAGCACTAAGAGACGATTGGCTAAATCTAGAATTGAAGGCGATGGGTGGACTTAGTAGGAGCTATGCGAGTAGAGGAGCATTTGAGCAAGCGATCGAGATTGCAACTCAGCGGATTAAAACGGCTCAAGATTTGAAAAAGCCAGATTCAGAAGCAGAAGGGTTGATTGCACTGGCAGAGCTTTACAACAACAATGCCAACGATCCAACCAAAGGGATCGAAACAGCGCGGCAAGCTTTACCGATCGCCCAACAGCTTCAAGATCCCAGCCTTGAATCTGAAGCACTTCAGAAGATCGCAAAAGGCTATCAAAAGCTAGGACAGTATGCACCTGCACTGAAGGCTGAAAACCAGATTTTGCAGATTGCTAAGCAGTATGACAATCCAACGATTGAGTGGCACGGTCTTTATCTTTTGAGTGAAACCTATCAAGATCAGGGCAATCTGAAACAAGCACTGACAGTTGCTCAGCAGCTTGTAACACTGACGCAACAGAAGCTTCCGTCATATGAATCGACTGCCCTGGGAAGTCTATTTCTACGATATATTGCATTAGGAGATACGCAACACGCTTATGATACCGTTCAACAACAGTCAGCACTCGGTAAACGTACAAACAATACAGTAACTAAAACATTAGCATTGCTTGGTTTAGGGCAGGTCTACAAGTTGCGCGGAGAATACAATCAAGGCATTGCAGCTTTACAAGGCGCGATGCAACTCGCAACCCAAACGGGCAACTTTCAATTCGATGGTTCTCAAGACCTAGCAGCAATTTATGAAGCATTAGGCGACTATCAAAAGCTTGTAGAAGTGATCGAACCCCAGTTGCCCAAGGTGCAAGAACGCAGAAATCGCCCTCTAGAAGCACGATATCTCTCATTCCTCGGTTTCTCCTACAGCAAGCTTGGTGATTCTGCTAAAGGCAAAGCAATGGTCGAACAAGGACTCGCGATCGCTCGTGATCTCAAAAATCCAGTTCTTGAATCTCAGGTGTTGAATAACTTAACGGGTGTGTATTCCGATCGCGGCGATTATTCAAAAGCACTAGAACTCGCCCAACAAAGCTTACAGCTTGTTCAGTCCTTCAACAGTCCCGCTCTACAAACGCGATCGCTCAATTATCTGGGGCTAATCTACAACAGCTTAGGAGACTATACGAAGAGCCAAGATGCTTATCAACGAGCTTTTGAAACATTCAAACAAACGAGCAATCGCAACGGACAGTCTGAGATGCTGCTCAATTTGGCGGAGGTTTCCTTTAAGCAGAACAATCCCAAGCAAGCTGTTGAACAAGCAAAAGAGAGCCTTGCTCTGGCTGAAGCAATCAAAGAACCCCGACTCGCAGCCTTTGCTCAACGCATGATTGCGATCGGATACGGACAACTCAGCGACGATGCCAGATCGATGACTGCCGCGCAAGCTTTTCTCACCTTCACCCGCAACAACCGCAATCCTGCTTGGGAAAAACTTGCCCTCACTCTAGTTACCGAACTCCACGCCAAGTTTGGACGCAACGATCAAGCGATCGCGACTTACAATCAAGCTCTGGCAATTCAGAGCGATCGCGACTCGATTGGTGCAGATGCTTACATCTATGCCGGACTCGCCCAAATCGAGCGCGACGCAGGTAAAACCACCGAAGCGATCGCGCACTACAAACAATCGATTAACGCGATCAAACAAGTCCGCCAAAACCTCCAGGGCTTACCTCCAAGTCTCAAAGCCTCCTTCCTACAAGCTAATATCGGCTTCAACCAGCGAAAGGTTTCTGATATCTACCGCGAACTCGCCGATCTTCTGCTGAAGCAGGGTCGCCTCTCCGAAGCGCAACAAGTCCGAGAACTACTCACCGACCAAGAACTCAAAGAAACTCGATCGACCGAAACTGCTCCTAAACCCCAAATCGGACTCACGCCCGAAGAAGAACGACTACGGCAGAAGTACGGAACCCTCGTCGCCCTCGGACAAAAACTAACAGAATGCCAACAGTCCAAGCAATCTTGCAGCCCACTGATTCGCGATCGCGATCAAGCAGCGCAACAGTACTATGATACGGTTCACAGTATTGATGCTCAACTCGACGATCGCCGAGGTAAAGATCGAGAATTCCTTGATCCTCGCAGCGAATTCGGCAGTAAAGCAAGAGAACTTCTTCAGCAACAACCGGATTCTGCATTGGTCTATATTCTCGTTCAAGACGATAAACTCTTTCTTCTCATGGCATCTAAAGGAGATCTGCTGCAAAAGTTTGAAGTTCCGGTCGATCGCAAAGAATTGACTCAAACAGTAGAAGATTTTCGTAATTTTCTTCAGCAACCTAGCTCAGACAAACTGCTAAAACAAACGAGCCAAAAGCTTTATAGTTGGCTGATTCAGCCTTTAGAAAAAGAGCTACAAGCTGCCCAAGTGCATCACCTCGTCTTTGCGCTCGATCGCGTCACCCGATACATCCCCATGGCAGCCCTATACGACGGCAAACAATACCTGATCGAACGCTACTCGGTTGCCAACATTCTCTCTGCGGCAAAGACAGACTTTACCTCTCGGCTCCCTAACGATCGGCGATCAATCAAAGTTTTGGGCATGGGACTCTCGAATCAAGCCACCATTACTCAGCCGATCTCCGCCAGCTTTGATGCCCTCAACGGTGTTTCCCCAGAACTTAATGCGATCGTGCGGCAAAATCGCGGCGAATCAGGAATCTTTGCCGGACAGCGGTTTCTCAATCAGAGCTTTACGCTGGATAGCTTGCGCGATAATTTGGACGGGCATCAAATTGTTCACTTAGCAACGCATGGTGTATTTATTGGCGATCGACCTGAAAGCTCATTTATTTTGCTCGGTGATGGACAGCCTTTTACCATTCGCAATGTTGAATCGATGCAAGGACTTTCTAACGTTCATTTGATTACGCTTTCTGCCTGCGAAACTGCCCTTGGTGGTGCGCTCAACCCAGACGGGCTAGAAATTCAGGGAGTGAGCAGCTACTTCTTAGGCAAAGCGAAAAGTGTTCTCGCTACACTGTGGAAGGTCAATGACTCCAGTACTCCTCAAGCAATGCAAGCTTTCTATCAGCAGATTGCAAGTTCAGACACAATATCAGAAGCCGAGGCACTCCGTCAGGCTCAACTTTCTCTTCTGCATGGACACCGTTCTAACACTAAAGATGCAAAGCAGCGGGATATCATTATTCAACCTTCACCAGGAACTCAACCGCGTCAAGATCCGCCGACAAACTATGCTCACCCTTACTACTGGGCACCCTTTACGCTGATTGGAAATAGCTTGTAAACCTTAAAAGCGTCCTACAAGTCTCAGCTACAGCGCTTAGCCAAGATCTCACATTCCTCTCAAAAATTGTGAAATACGGTTGCGAAACTTAATCACGTAAAATTGCTCGATCGAAACAATCTGATCCGTAAAATTGCTACTACAATCAGACACAGGTTTTCACCTCTGCCGCACGTTCCCTTCTTGAATAGAAAGAGGCTTGACTCCCTTGGCTCTGACATTGACTAAACTCAATCCTTTCACCCCGATCGTTCTTGGCTTCACTTGCTTAGTCGGTGCGACCTCTGTATCTGCGAATCCTCAGCCGGATGTTGGGATTCAGGTGGGAATTGTTCAGCGGTTTGGCGATCGCACCAAAGACACGATCAATTTAAAGGCAAATTCGGGCGATCGCTTAACGCTGCGCTTTGATACCAACGGCAAACCTGAAACTTTAACCGCCTCAGAAGTCAAGCTCGAAACCACAATGCAGCAGCTTTCTCAGCCTGTGGTCGAGGAGCGCGTTGTTTTTAGCACTCACCGCAGTTTTGAAACCGCAGAAGACCAAGCGCAAGAATGGAAAGCCCAAGGCATTGAAGTCGAAATCGCTCAACCGGAACGCTGGCAGGTTTGGGCAAAACGCGATGTCTATAACACTCCGTTACTGCGGCGCTTGTTGCTGAAAAGTTTGCAGGCGAAAGGCATTCAAACGGCACGAATTGAAAGCAAAGTGATTCGAGAAGTACCGCGTCCGAGTTGGGTGTTGAATGGGTTTCGGTATACGCGCGATGTAGTCGACATCTCAGCAGGATCAGGCGTGATACAAGTCGAGCGAGAAAAAGACGACAATCCGAATCGCCCTTACGGGGGTGCGCTGCGAATCCAACCGAACGCTTACGGCAACTATACGTTAGTCAATTTTGTCGGGATTGAAACGTACCTCAGAGGCGTTGTTCCCCATGAGATCGGAACTTGGGCACCTCAACCTGTTTTAGAAGCGCAAGCGATTCTGGCTCGAACTTACGCATTGCGAAATGTGCGGCGATTCGTGATTGATAACTATCAAATGTGTGCCACTACACAATGTCAGGTGTATCGCGGATTAGACGGAGCAGAAGCCTCGACCGATCGCGCGATCGCGGCCACTCGTGGACTCGTTCTCACTTACCAAAACGAACTCGTGGACGCAGTATATTCCTCGACCAGTGGAGGTGTCACCGCAGGCTTTAACGATATTTGGCACGGTTGGGATCGTCCCTATCTCAAAGCCGTGGTTGACTCGGTGAATCCGGTTTGGGATTTGCAAGCCCGCAACTTATCCGACGAACGCAACTTCCGCGCCTTTATCAATCAGAAAAAAGGCTTTAACGAAGATGGCACAGATATGTTTCGCTGGCGTTACGAAGTGCCACTCGCTCAACTCAATCAAGAACTACGCGAATACTTAAAAGCGGTGCGACATCCTTTGGCAAACTTCAAAACGATTCAAAACATTCAAATCACCCAGCGATCGACGGGTGGACGAATTTTGAAATCTGCGATCATTACCGATGCAGGCACGATCGGGCTTGAAAAAGACGATATCCAAACTGTATTTGAAGCGCCTGCAAGTACGCTATTCTATGTCGATGCGATGATCGAGAAAAATAAAGCGCTCAAAGGCTTTATCTTCACG
>CAXTDB010000038.1:0-22476 GCA_964242045.1 uncultured Leptolyngbya sp.
CAATGTAAGCCACATTAGAAAGACTGTCAAACATTGCACACCTCTATTGTTTTTGGAACATTTTGAGCATTCGCTGAGTCACGAGAAAGCCACCTGCGATGTTAATCGTGCCGATCAGAATTGCGATCGCGCCTAAGATTGTAGTCGCAGAAGTCGGAGTTCCCGAAATTTGCAGCATTCCACCCAGGATGATAATGCCGCTAATTGCATTGGTCACACTCATCAAAGGTGTATGCAGCGCAGGTTTCACGTTCCAAATTACTTGCCAACCCACAAAGCAAGCAAGAACGAATACTGTGAAGTGACTGAGAAAAGATGGAGGCGCGATCGTGCCAATGCCTAACAATCCTGCACCTAAAAGAACTGTCCAGATCCAAGTCGGTGTCGATCGACTCACAATCGGAACTTCAACCACAGGCGTTTCAGCTTTTTGTAGTGTCGGAACTGGAGCCGCCGCCGATTTCGGTAAAGGTGCAACGGTTGCACCTTGATGTAGAACTATCGCCCCTCGAATCACTTCATCATTTAAATCAACGCGATAGTGATCATTTCGCCCCATATCATCGAGCAAATGACACAAATTCTTGCCGTAAAGCTGACTGGCTTGAGCCGCCATTCGACTCGGTAAGTCGGTTAATCCAATGATCGTTACGCCATGATGCCGCGAGATTTCACCCGGTTTCGTAACTTCGCAGTTTCCACCTTGTTCTGCTGCTAAATCAACGACAACAGAGCCTTCTTTCATGCTCTCAACCATGTCTTTTGTGATCAAGGTTGGAGCTTTCTTGCCTGGGATCAGCGCAGTGGTAATGATGATATCAACCTCTTTTGCTTGAGCCGCGAACAGTTCCATTTCTGCTTTGATGAACTCAGGACTCATGGTTTTCGCATATCCCCCTTGTCCGGTTCCATCTTCCTCGAATTGCAGTTCTAGGAATTCTGCACCTAAGCTTTGAACTTGTTCTTTGACGACCGGACGAGTATCAAATGCGCGAACGATCGCACCGAGCGATCGAGCCGTTCCCACCGCTGCCAATCCCGCAACTCCCGCCCCGATTACCAAAACTTTTGCAGGTGGAACTTTTCCCGCTGCGGTAATCTGTCCGGTGAAAAATCGCCCAAATTGCTGTGCAGCTTCAATCACGGCTCGATATCCCGCAATATTCGCCATCGAACTCAGCGCGTCCAATTTCTGAGCGCGACTAATTCGAGGAACTGCATCCATTGCCAATACAGTCGCCTTGCGGTGTGCCAAATGCTCAACTAGTTCGGGGTTCTGTGCTGCCCAAATGAAACTAATTAACGTTGTGCCTTCGTGCAGCAAATCTGCTTCATGTTTGTTGAGTTGCGAATTCCAAATGGGGGGGCGAACCTTTAGAATCAAATCTGCGTACGACCAAAGCGTTTCAGTATCAGCAATAATGCGACAACCTGCTTCTAGATAGGCTTCGTTTGAAAAATTCGCGGCTTCTCCGGCTCCAGCTTCTATTAATACTTCAAAGCCGTATTTCTGCAAAATCTTGGCGGTGTCTGGTGTTGCGGCGACTCGACATTCTCCCGCATAAATTTCTTTTGGAATCCCAATTTTCTTATATGTGGCGGGATGCTGATTCGGTGAGCGCTCCGCCCCTGATTCTTTGTCGATCGCGATCGTCATGCTTTCTCCTGAATATGGCGCTTTTTAATGGCGATTCGTTTCATTCTCATTCATACTTGAAAGCAAAAGAAACTAGCGCTCTTCTGTTTCAAAAAGTAATCAATGAGACAAGCTTCTCAGGAATTATAAAGTCAGTTTGTACGAGAAAAGATTGAAGATTTTGTAAGTTTCAATTCTTAAAGTTTTTGCCAAATTAGATGAATAAATATCAGAAAAACCTGCGTTGCTTTATAACTTGAAATTTAAGTTTAACCAGCTTAATAATTAAATCGATCGTGATTCAAAACTTTCTTAAGTCTCTGCTAAAATTACCAGTACTGGTGTTTGGGATATTACCATGACACAAGCTATTCCGAAGGTGACATTGCTGGCTGACGATACACCGTCTTTCCCACCGCCCGATTTATGGAGCGACGAACCTTCCTTGGAAAGTGACTTACATCGTGACCAGATCGATCTATTGGTTCGCCTGATTCGCTGGATATTTCGCCCCGATGGGATTGGAGGGCGCAACGATGTCTATGTTGCTGGCAATTTGACCGTCTACTACAGTCCCAACCAGAAAAAATCAGAATTTTTTCGCGGCCCTGATGTCTTCGCCGTTCTGGGCACTGATCCCCGTCGTCGTCGCAGTTGGACAGTTTGGCACGAAGGCGGGCAGTATCCGAACATCATCATCGAACTGCTATCGGACTCGACTGCTGATGTCGATCGAGGCGAGAAAAAAGAAATTTATCAATCGATCTGGCGAGTTCCAGAATATTTCTGGTTCGATCCAGTGACATTAGAGTTTCAGGGCTTTCAACTGATTCACGGGCATTACGAACCTTTGATTCCGAATCCTCAAAGTCATCTGTGGAGTCAAGAGCTTGGGTTTTGTCTAGGCATTCACGATCGACAACTCCGTCTGTTCACCGAAAACGGATTGCTCGTTCCCTTACCCGAAGAAGCCGCAGAAGAACGGGCAGAACAAGCGGAAGAACGGGCGGATGAAGCAGAGCAGCGAGCAAATGACGCAGAACAACGAGCGGCGCTCTTAGCGGCTAAACTGCGTGAATTGGGAATTGATCCGGATCGTATTTCCTAGCTTTTAGGAACAAAACGATCGTCGATCGCGTCACCGCTTCGTAGCTCCTCACGCGCGTTCCTGCTACTCTCAGTATTAATGCACTTAACCCCTTACTTATTTCCTTTTATGTTGCTGAAAAGAAGTTCGATTCGCCGCGCGGTTTCTGTTTGTGCGATCGCAGGGAGCCTTATCGCTAGTGTGCCACTGATTGCGTTTGCTCAAGGTTTGCCGGGTTTGACCCTCTTCAGTGGCGTTGAAGCAAAAAAACAACTGAGCTATAGACTCGATTTTGGCGGACAAACGAATTCTTGGGATCGCTATCGCTTCCGAGTTCCGCGCGACAAAGTGAAAGTCGCGATCGCTCAATTCTCGATCGATTATCCCAACTACTACAAAGGCACATTCGATCCCAAAAACGTTGAACTGATGGTCAACGACAAGAAAGTCGCACTTCAAGAAGTGAAGTGGCAGAAAGAAAACTACGTGATCGAGATTTTTCCTCAAGAACCTGTTCCGGCTGGCTCAAACGTTGAACTAATCTTCTCGAACGTGCGAAATCCCAATAGCGGCGGCATGTTCTACTTCAACTGCCGTGTTCTCTCGCCCGGAGATGTGCCGCTGCTGCGAGATGTTGGAACCTGGATCGTCACGATTCAGTAATCGAAAAGCGTGATACGCTAGTAGACTGTGACTTTTCCCGCAGTCTACTGATTTTTTTGCTTGGGAATTCATTGATTCACTGGAGCCACGGACATGACGAAGCGCACTTTAGGCGGAACAAGCCGCAAACGTAGACGGGTATCAGGATTTCGCGCCCGAATGCGAACGAAAAATGGACAGAAAGTAATTCAGGCTCGCCGCAGAAAAGGACGGTTGCGCCTTTCGGTTTCGACTTCCTGATCACGGTTTTGCTGCCGCAAGAAAATCGCCTGAAACATCGACGCGATTTCGATGCTGTGTATCAGCGCGGACTTCATCGCGGTTCACGCTGCTTTACACTAAGAGTGCTAAGACAGCCTGAGCAGCCAACCAGAATTGGAATCTCGATTAGTCGCAAAGTGAGCAAGCGCGCTGTCGTTCGCAACCGCATTAAGCGGCAGGTTCGATCGATATTGCGAAGCTTTCTCCCGCGAACAAAACCGGGATTCTCGATCGTCATTGGCGTGCGAATCGAGGCAACGGAGTGTGATTATCCCCAATATCTGCAAGAATTAGAGCAGTTATTGGTTAAAGCCGAGGTGCTGAATGGCAGTTAAAGAAGAAGTCTTCTACGAAGGTGGGCCTCACATTGGGGATTTGATTATTAACGTTCTCTTGGGGTTCACGGTAATTTGCTTACCGCTGACCGTGGGCGCGATCGTGCGGGCGTTTTGGTTGCGGTATCGCATTACTAACCGCCGGATTAGCGTTGTCGGCGGATGGCGAGGACGCGATCGGTCTGACGTGATTTACTCCGAAATTACCAAGGTTGTGACCGTGCCGCGCGGTATTGGAACTTACGGCGATATGGTATTGACGCTGCGAGACGGAAGCCGCTTAGAACTGCGGGCGATTCCGAGATTTCGAGAAGTCTACGACTTTATCAATGAGCGCTTGTCTGAAAGAGCAAAAAAAGTCAGCGGCAGCCTCGGAAGTCAACCGTAATTTTGCGCCCTGAGCGCTACACTGGATTTGGCATTTTCGATCTAGATCAAAATGCCATACTCACTAGACCCTATTAGGTAAATGTAAAGCGAATGGACTTTGGTGTAAGCTTCTTATCCAATAACGTGATGCTGCCGATCCTGGATTTCTTCTACGGGATCGTGCCGAGCTATGGGTTGGCGATCGTAGCGTTGACTCTAGTCATTCGCTTTGCCCTCTACCCGCTCAGTGCAGGTTCAATCCGCAGTATGCGCCGCATGAAGGTGACTCAGCCTGTGATGCAAAAGCGCGTAAAGGAAGTTCAGGAACGCTATAAAAATGATCCTGCAAAACAGCAGGAAGAAATGAGCGGCATTTATAAAGAATTCGGCAATCCGCTCGCGGGATGTTTGCCTGTTGTTTTACAGATGCCGATTCTGTTTGCGCTATTTGCAACGCTGCGGGGTTCACCCTTTTCGGATGTGCCTTACACGGTGAATTTTCAGATTGCGCCGCAAGCTCAAGTCGAACAAGTTGCACCGCAAGCTTTTGTTACGCCGCCTCAAAATATTTATGTAGCAGATGGAGTTCACTCGAAAATTAGCGCGATCGCTCCGAGTGGCACAAAGCTAACCGTCGGTGAAAAAACGAAGATCGAGTTTCAAACTGCTGAGGGCAAGCCGTTCTCGGAACTGCAAGCGGAATATCCTGACAGCAAACTGACTCCGAGATTCAAAGCAACGGTTGGGGCAGAGCGAATCAAGATTAATGACGACGGCACGATCGAAGCGCTGCAACCGGGAGATGCCACCATTCAGGCATTTATTCCTGGACTTGCCGCAGATAAAGGATTCCTGTTCATTGATCAGCTTGGGCGAGTCGGCGCGGTTGATCCCGATGGCACGTTTCACTGGGACATCATCGGTATGGTCGTGTTCTTTGGACTCAGCCTCTATATCAGTCAGTTGATTTCGGGACAGGGTTCAACGGGCAATCCTCAGCAAGACACGGTGAACAAAATTACGCCAGTGCTTTTCTCTGGGATGTTCTTGTTTTTCCCGTTGCCCGCAGGTGTACTGATGTATATGGTGCTGGCGAACATTTTCCAAACGGCTCAAACCTTCATTTTGTCGCGTGAGCCACTGCCCGAAAATCTTCAAAAATTGGTGGATGCGGAAGCGGCGACAACCGCAAAAACCAGTGGCGGAAGTACTGCAAAGTCAGGTGGAGACGATTCTCTTCCGTTTGAACCCGGTCGTAAGAAGAAAGCATAGTTGGGACGTATGGCTGAAACTCAATTACAGCAACGGGGTCAGCAGTGGCTCGAAACCTTTTTGAAGCTGGCTGCTTTTCCTGCAACTGTAAGCACTGAAGTGCGAAATACCTTTGCTGAGAAAAGTTGCTGGTTGACGATCGACCATACTTCCCTCCAGCCTGCTCAAATCGAGGCTTTACTGAGTAACAACGGTGCGGTTCTCGATTCGATTCAATACTTAGCAAGTTCGATTCTGAACATCGGGCAAGACGAGCAGATCGCTTACACGATCGAACTCGATGGATATCGCGATCGACGGCTGAAGGAACTCACTACGATCGCTGAAAATGCTGCGGATAGAGTGCGGGAAACTGGGGAAGAGTACGAAATTAAATCGCTTTCTTCCGCCGAACGTAGACAAGTGCATTCAATTCTTCAAAGCAGCGAAGATATTGAAACCTACAGTCGGGGTCAAGAACCTGATCGACGGTTAGTCGTCAAGCTTGCAGGTTCAACCTCAGAAGCACCCTAGTTGGTTCTAAATTTCGATAAACTGAAAGAAGCGGGAGATGCTGTGTTTTACGCAACAAGTCTTCCGCTTTCAGTTTGTTAAGTGTGAATCGTGAACTTTAAATCACGATCGACCTCTTCAGCATGAAACCGTATGGAAGCTATTCATATTCCTCGCTTGCTTCAGTGTCCTCAGCAGACCAAAACGATCGAATTTAAAACGTTCCTCAAAAACCTGAAAACTCTGACTCCGGTTCAAGGTTGGATCAAAGTGACTCACCAAGGCAATTTTCTCGAAATTTCAGCCAAAGCAGAAACGATCGTCACTCTAACTTGCCATCGCTGCTTGCAGCAGTTTAATCATCGATTGGCGATCGAGCCGAGTGAGTTGATTTGGCTGGATGAAACTGCCGATCAGTTAGATGAATTACCGCTCGATCGGGATCTGTCAATGGATGATTTAGTCGAAACCTTGTCGCCGCATGGTTATTTCGATCCGGAGGCTTGGCTGTACGAACAACTTTCGCTCGAAATTCCTCAGCGTCAACTCTGTGAGCAAGACTGCGGTGGAATCGAAGTTGCAGACGATATTAAGAGTCCTGGAATCGATCAGCGATGGGCAGCCTTGCAAGCACTGAAAGGACATCTCAATTAGCTTCATGTTGTACGGTAGTAGAAAGACCGTATTTTAAGAAAAGCTATTTATGAGTTTTAGCGACGAATTCAATTTACTCATCCGGGCGCGCTATCCGATTATCTACATCCCAACTCGCGAAGAAGAACGAGTCGAAGCCGCGATCGCACAGTCTGCTAAATTCCAAGGCGATCGCGCGGTGTACACCTGGGATTTTGTTGATGGTTATCAAGGCAATCCCAACGATGTCGGATTCGGCAAACGCAATCCGCTTCAAGCACTCGAATTCGTTGAAAAACTGCCGATGAGCGCGCCCGCAATTTTTATTCTGCGGGACTTCCATCGATTTCTAGAAGACATTTCGATTTCGCGCAAGCTGAGAAATCTAGTTCGATTGCTGAAATCTCAGCCCAAAAACTTAGTGTTGCTATCGTCTCAGATTTCGATTCCCGATGATCTAAGCGAAGTGCTAACAGTGCTGGAATTTCCGCTTCCGGGTGCAGCAGAGATTAAGCTTGAAATCGAACGGCTTCTTAGTGCGACCGGACAGCGACTTGAAGGCAAGAATCTAGACGAATTAGTCCGATCGTGTCAAGGATTATCGATCGAGCGAATTCGCCGCGTTCTTGCACGAGCCTTTGCGCTACATGGAGAGCTTCGCCCCGATGATGTTGAACTGATTCTCGAAGAAAAACGCCAAACAATTCGCCAAACTCAAATTTTAGATTTCTATCCGGCAAAAGAAGACATCTCAGACATCGGTGGATTGGATAACTTAAAAGATTGGTTGCTCAGACGCGGTGGATCATTTAGCGATCGCGCGCGCCAATACGGACTGCCGCATCCGAAAGGCTTGATGCTGGTGGGAATTCAAGGCACAGGGAAATCATTGACGGCAAAAGCGATCGCGCATCATTGGCATTTACCATTATTGCGATTAGATGTCGGACGGTTGTTTGGGGGGTTAGTCGGGGAGTCAGAATCGCGGACTCGTCAAATGATCCAGCTTGCCGAAGCGCTTGCGCCCTGTGTGTTGTGGATCGATGAAATTGATAAAGCGTTTTCGGGGGTGGATGGTCGGAGCGATTCGGGAACGACTAGCCGCGTGTTCGGAACCTTTATTACTTGGATGGCAGAGAAGAAATCGCCTGTATTCGTGGTGGCAACCGCGAATAATATTCAATCGCTGCCGCCGGAAATGCTGAGAAAAGGGCGATTTGATGAAATCTTCTTTGTGGGATTGCCGAGTCAGGAAGAACGTCGATCGATCTTTTCCGTTCATCTTTCTCGCCTGCGTCCGCATAATCTGAAGCAGTATGATCTCGATCGATTGGCTTATGAAACTCCGGACTTCTCTGGAGCCGAAATCGAGCAGACTTTGATCGAAGCAATGCACATTGGATTTAGTCAAAATCGCGACTTTACCACCGATGACATTCTCGAATCTGCGAGTCAGATCGTCCCACTTGCCCGCACCGCCAAAGAACAAATTGATTTTCTGCAAGACTGGGCGGCTGCCGGAAAAGCGCGACTCGCCTCGAAACATAGTCAACTCAGCGATCGTATCCAACGCCAACTTCAACAACCCGAATAAATTATGACCCAGGCAAAGCTGCTTTACGAAACAGACTATTTGCAGTGGATTGAAACAACAATCGATCGCCTACGAAAGGGTGACTACGACAGTATTGACTGGGACAACTTGATTGATGAGATCGAAGATATGGCAAGAAGCCAGCGACGCAGATTAAGGAGCAACTTAATCATTGTGTTGCTGCATCTTCTGAAGTGGCAGTATCAGCCCGAAAAGCAGAGTAGTTGGGAATCGAGCTTATTAGAGCATCGGTATCGCCTTCGAGATGACCTTGAAAATTCTCCCAGTCTTCAGCCTTACTTTGAAAGCGTTCTTGCTGAGTTGTATGTCCGAGCAACAAAACAAGTAAAAGTTAAGACAGGTTTACCGCTTTCTACCTTTCCAACTGAGTGCCCTTACGATGCGCCCTCGATTCTGAACGATGACTTTCTTCCGGATTAAATCTATGGAACAGACTTGGAATTCTGAAAGCTACGCCAAGAACGCCCGCTTCGTCTCTGACTTAGGAATGCCCGTTGTGGAATGGCTTAACCCGACAGCAGGAGAGAGAATTTTAGATTTGGGCTGTGGAGATGGCGCATTAACTATAAGGTTGCGAGAGGCTGGATGTGAAGTGATTGGCGTTGATTCTAGTCCAGACTTCGTTGATACGGCAAAATTGCTTGGACTCGATGCCCGTCTTCTCGATGCTCACCACCTCGATTTCAGCCATGAATTTGACGCAGTATTTACCAATGCTGCTTTGCACTGGATGAAGCAACCGGATCAAGTGATTGATGGAGTCTGGCGATCGTTAAAGCCGGGAGGAAGGTTTGTCGGTGAGTTTGGCGGCGATCGTAATGTTGCAACGATTACCACAGCGCTACATACAGCATTAAAAAAGCGGGGCATCGACTCAGATACAATCAATCCTTGGTACTTTCCAACCGTCGAAGCGTATCAATCCCGATTGGAAGCGAGAGGATTTCATGTTCACAAGATTGTTCTGATTCCTCGCCCTACCGAACTGCCCACAGAGATTGAAGGATGGCTTTCGACCTTCGCGAATCCGTTCATCAGCGCGATCGCATTTTCTGAACGTGAGGCTTTCTTAGAAGAAACGATCGCTCTTTTAAAACCCGCCCTCTATGATGCTTCTGGTCGATGGTTTGCTGATTACGTTAGACTGCGATTTTTAGCCAGCAAGCCGTTCAATTGATCCCTTTAACAACCGGACACTCATAGAAAAGTTGTGTGCTTTTTTGGAGAGTGCGATCGAGCAAGATTCACCGATCGCAGTCTTTAGTGCTACTCTAAGACTCTGAAATTCACCGCGATCTTATGTCTCAGCCTAAACTTACCAAGCGTGTCTCAACCGCCCTCGTCAATGCTCTCAGTGCAGGCGTTGTGCCACGAGTCGGTTTAGAGCATATTGCTGTGGGACGAGAAAAGGAAATCGCTGCCATTCAGCAAGATTTTGAACATATTGCCAATGGGGGCGCGGTGTTTCGGTTTGTGATTGGACGGTATGGAGCCGGAAAAAGCTTTACGCTGCAATTAATCCGCAATTTGGCGATGGAAAACGGATTCGTCGTGGCGGATGCAGATATTACACCCGATCGACGTTTAACAGGCAGCCAAGGTGCAGGAGTCGCTACCTATCGGGAACTGATGCGAAATTTGGCGACAAAAAGCCGCCCCGAAGGGGGCGCATTAACCATCATTCTAGAGCGCTGGATCGCGGCGATTCAATCTCAGGTTGCACAAGAAACTGGAATGAAGCCGAATGAAGCAGGTTTTGATCAGCACGTTGAAGCGAGAATTCGATTGGTGACTCAGGATGTTGCGGATTTAGTGAATGGGTTTGATTTCGCAACCGTGATTATTGCGTATTGGATGGGGTATCGATCGGACGATGAAACCAAAAAAGAATCAGCAATGCGCTGGTTAAGAGGTGAGTTCTCGACTAAAACCGAAGCAAAAGCGGCGTTAGGTGTTCGCGTCATCATTGATGACGATTCCTGGTATGACTACATTAAATTAATTGCCAGATTTGCAGCAGACATTGATTACAAAGGCTTGATTGTGATTCTCGATGAAGTGGTGCATTTGTCGAAGATTCCAACTGCGATCGCCCGTCAAAATAATTACGATAAGCTTTTGGCAATGTTCAATGATGCGATGCAAGGGAAAGTCAGCCACTTAGGGACTTTAATTGGAGGAACACCGCAGTTTTTAGAAGATCCGAGGCGCGGATTGTATAGCGATCCAGCCTGGCAGCGTCGAACTGCTCAAAGTCGAGTGGTGCAAACCGATACGATCGACACCAGCGCTCCAGTAATTCATCTCGATCCGCTGAGCGATGCTGAACTTCAGATCTTATTGCAGAGAATTGCGATCGTTTTTTGTACTCACTATGAATTGCGAAAGCAGATTACTTCTAGTGAAATTTCCCAGTTCATCGTTGCGGTACGCAGAGGTAGAGTCGGAACCGAGACGCGCTTAACACCGGGCGAAATTATCCGCGACTTTATGACGGCGTTAAATCTATTACAACAAAATCCACAGCTTAAATTTCAACAGACGATCGATCCCCAACAGTATCAATCTGTAACGGCAACATCGCAAACAACCGATGATGAGTTTGCTGAATTTACGCTTTAAATAAAAACTTCGCCCTCTAAATTTTGAAGAAAACTTAGAGAGCGAATATCAGTTTCGCTTGAATTAGAAGCCTGCGAAGTTGTAGCCGACTCCGAGCAGAACTCCCACTGCGGATTGACCTGTAACCGAAGCATTCACCGCAGCAGTCGCTGTAAATTGCGATGAGATTGGAACATCAATTCCACCCGTTAGCAACAAACCAACACTGCTGCCGCCGCCTGTAGAAATCGCTGCACCAAGTCCTAGATAGGGAGCCGCCGTGAAGCCAAGTCCGCTAGTCGGACCTTCACCAAAACGGAAATCGTAGGTGATCGGTAGAAGAATAGCGACATTATTGCTAAACAGCAGTGACGGACGAACCGAGAAATCGCGGGTCAGTCCAATTTTGCTAATCAGCGCGAAACTACCTTGTCCTAGTGGAATGTCACCGTTTCCGATTCCAATGTTGCCGCCAACTCCAAAGTAGCTGGAGCCAGAACGAGTCGCGCGACCCGGTGAAAGCTCCTGGGTCGGTGTTGTTCCGGGAGTTGTTGGAGCTGTTGTATCTGGTGTCGTCGGCGTTGTGCTTGGCGTTGTTGTATTTGGTGTTGTCGGTGTTGTGGTTGGTGACGTTGTTTCAGGAGTCGTGGGTGTTGTGCTGGGTGTCGTCGGTGTTGTATTGCTTGGAGTCGTGGGTGTTGTATTGCTTGGAGTTGTATTGCTTGGAGTCGTGTTCGCCGGATTAGTTGGACTGCCAGAAGGTGTGTTTCCTGGAACCGCACGACCTGGAGCGACATCGCTGGGAGTGGACGGAGTGGTTTGTGCCACGGTAAAGCGAGAGTTTGTACTAAACTCTTGGAGTGCAGCGTTTTGATTGATATCGATCGAAGGCTGACCCAACAGTGCCGCGCCTTTTGTCGTTGCGGTGTTAGAAGCAGTTTTGACGGTACCTGGCTCTTTTGCATTCGCTTTGAGTTCGCCTGATACGAGCGCGATCGAGATAATGGTCAGCGGTAAAAAGAGTTTTAGCGCTGTCTTAGGTCGTGAATTCAAAGTCATAGTCGAATGATTAACAATTGGTTCTAATGTGAATCGAGGCGATCGAATGCCTACCCTCCGAGCGTAATGATCAGAGTTGCCAACCACTTCTTACTAAAGTTCAAGATGATGTCTCTCGGAAGACAGAATTTTTCGCAAAGCTAGGATTTTAGTCGGGTGGCAAAGTTTTGCGATCGCGTCGGCGATAAACTTCGAGCTTTCAAAATCGCCGCAGCAAGAAAGGCATAAGAAACCATACCGACTAACGCTAAAAGAATTTCGCTCACGCTTCCCATTACGTTCCAAAGCGCGTGAAGTCCAGATGCGGTCAAATACCCAATGAGCAGGATCATCCAGCTTTGCCGGGGTTTCAGAACCGCAAGCCCGATGAAGTACCCAAAATATCCGCTGTATGCCATGTGTCCCGAAATCGCGCCCAACAAGCGCGGAATCAAAACTTGCAAGCCTCGAAGCTGATCCCAACCTGTTCCTAACTGGAGTGAAGTGGTTTGAATCATATCGGGAACGTATTGACCTAGTGTTTCAACTAAAGTAAATCCAACTGCGGATGCTGCTCCTAATAAAATTCCGTCGAGCGGCTCCCAAATGCCGACGCGATCGTTCCACGGTGCAGGCAAAAACCGCCCGATCAAAAACAGAACCGCCAGCGGAATCGCTTTTAGCAGTTCTTCCATCAGTCCCGCCCCGAAGAACATTCGCACCAATAAAGTAAAGGGATTAATCGGCTCTCCAGGGGTTGGAACTTGACCCGGTAACACGCTCCGAAACAGTTCAACAAACAGCGGTAAAGCGGGACTTCGTAATAAGAAATACGTTCCCATTGCAGCGAGAACCATCACCCACCAGGGTTTGCGCTTTCCACAAAGTCGATAAACAAAATAAAATCCAACCAGTGCAATATAGCCTGCTAATAGTCGGTTAAATAATAAAGGTTGTCCAACTGCAACAAATAAGGAAACGACAAAGACGATCGTGATTACACTCGGAACTAAGAAGGCTTTTCGCGTCAGTTCTCGCCCGGTAGAAACGATCGGAAACAGTTGCGTCAACGTCACAGAATCGGCGGTACTCGGTGCAGGCGCAGGTACATCTTGATCCACGACAGAGGCAACTTCGCGATCGAAATCTACCAGATATTCAAAAATGTAATCAGGACCATCATTGCCCAAAGTAATACGATCGCCCGACTGCAAAAGTTGACAACCACGTAATCGCTTTCCGTTCAAATATGTGCCGTTAGAACTATTGAGATCGCAAATCCACCAAGTCGGGCGTTCTGATTCAGCCTGATCGCTCGGACGGACTTCTGCGTGACGACGCGACACCGACGCGAACAAAAGCGGATCGACGACGACTTGACAGCGAGGATCGCGTCCGATCGCGGTGGCTTCATCGATCGATAAATCATGTACCAATAATTTTGGGTCAGAAGGATTGCCGATCGACAATTGCCGAAGGCAAGCAATGGCACTAATTTCGCTCGTCATGGAAGGAGTTCGAGCAGTGAGCGTTCGCGCTTAGCATACGGTAAAAACAGAGAAACGCGCAGAATTTCTAGCGCAACATTTGATACACATCTCAGGATCTCTATCACGTTTATATCGCAGCTAGCAGGAAGCCCGTAGAAATCTTCATGTTTTTATTGATTGTTCGCGCGTGCATCCGCGACCGCTGCGATAAAACACACGATCGTTAACGGCGCGCTGATTGCCAAAATAATTCCTGTCACCAAACTGCCGTATTCAGGATTTCCCGATGTCAGTTCAAAGACGCATCCGACTGCCGCGATCGCTGCCACACACGATGCACCAAGAAAGATACCGCTTTTGGGTGTCATGATCATAATCTGTTTTCCTCAAAGACTGAAAAACCGCCAGATTCGCTGACGGTTCGTTTAGTCTTTATTATCGGATGGAGCGGACATCATTTGCAGAGAAGCCGCGTTTTTGTAGTTCTTGATTTAAGGCAAGCTGGTTTTCCACACGATCGACAAACAGTACGCCGTTTAAGTGATCGATTTCGTGCTGAATCACGCGCGACAGTAATCCATCAGTGCTAAGCGTGCGGAGTCGTCCGGTTTCGTCTTTGAAAGAGACTTCGATCGCATCAGGACGCTCAACATCAAGATACACACCTGGAATACTGAGACAGCCTTCTTGTCCAGCACAAGTCTGCGTTCCGAATTTTTTGATCACCGGGTTGATCAGCACCATCGGTGGAACTTCGGGCTTCTCTGGCTCGGTATCTATGACGATGATTTGTTTGTGAATCCCGACTTGGGGAGCCGCCAAACCGATTCCATCTTCGCTGTACATAGTTTGCAGCATTTGACGGGCAATTTCACGCACTTCATCATCCACCTTCGCCACTCGTTTCGCAGGCTGACGCAACACGCGATCGCCTATATGGTGCATCTTTAACGGTGGATCTTTTAGTTTTTTCTTTTCGACCAGAACTGTAGAGGGCATGGGAGGGTTCACCTAAAAAATGAGATCAAAGGTCGGATTGATTCCGTGTTAGTTCCATTTTAGCGAATCAAAGCCGAATTCAGCGGGTGTTCCGGATGCTGGTTTTGATTCTGAATGCTACAAGGGTCTTCGCGCAGTAAGGGAGAAAAGCAATGACTCGGTTTTTGACAAAATTTGATTACTTGTTTCGCGAAACGGTGTTGGGACTGCGGCGCGGCGGCTGGATGAATTGGGCGGCAGTGAGTATGGTAACGGTACTGTTATTCTTGTTTGGCATTAGTTTACAAGCATCGTGGCAGTTAGAAAGCTTGCTGACTCAGTTCGGCAGTCAACTTGAAGTGTCCGCTTATCTCGAAACGGGAGTATCAGCGGATGTATTGCGATCGACCGTCGAAAAACTGCCCGAAGTCGCTTCGGTTCAAGATGTCTCGAAAGAGCAAGCTTGGAGTAATTTAGTTCAAGAACTCGGCTTGTCAAACCTGAAAGATGCGACTCAACAGCTAGAAGGCAATCCGCTAGTGGATGAGTTGAAAGTGAAAGCGCGATCGTCGGAAGCCGTTCCGGTTCTGGCAGAAAAATTGAAGAAAATTCGTGGAATCGATGAAGTTCAATATGTCAACGAAGCGGTTCAGCGAATTGCTCAACTGAATCGAGGCTTCAACTGGATCAGTACGGCGATGATCGGGTTACTGACGGCAACCGCGATCGCAGTGATTAACACCACAATTCGATTGATTGTGTTGGCGCGTCGAAAAGAAATCGAAGTCATGCAGCTTGTGGGCGCAACTCGAAGCTGGATTTATTTGCCGTTTTTGTCGCAGGGAGTGATGTTTGGGATTGCTGGAGCAGCGATCGCATTTACGCTAATTCAAGCGATTCAAAAGTTCATTCGGCATCAACTCAGCGGACAAGCGGAGTTTGTTCAGTTTTTGACAACGGGGGCATCTGGGTCGATCGAGGCGATAACGCTACCGCTGATTTTGCTGGTGTTTGGTGGAGTTGTGGGATTCATTGGAAGTGTGTTGGCGGTACGGCGATTTGCCAAATGATTGCAAGTTGCTAAGACTTACAATTCAACTGAGTGAACATAAGTCTTGGTATCAGATGCAAAAGTCCCAATTGGGAAAACGAGAAGGTAACGGTTCAAATTAGCGGTGGCAGATAATCTCGAACTCAACACCAGCAGTTCTCAACCGTCCGGTGCATTGGAATTGTTATACGGCGATCAACGACTACTTCTATTTCCAGCTTTACGACCCAATACATACAAAGTCGTAAGATCATCCCAGATTCTCTCCTCAGTTTGAAGAGATTCTAGTTCTGCATCAAATTCCACTTTGGCTTGCGCCAACTGTGCTGATGAAAGTTGCGACAACCCATTGCCTAATACCTTGAGGGAGGTAGATGAGGGACGCACAACAACCCCTTCCCAAGTTGCTGTTGCTTTCTCTAGGGTCGTGTAGCTGCCGTGCTGCTCTGTTTTGATTTCAACTGCCTCAAACCCAGCATTGAGAAATAAATCTTGGCACTGCTGAATAGAACCAATCCGATTGCTAGCTTCTAGCGAAACGCCATACTTGGCAAACACTTTTCGTAAGATAACAGCCCCAACATAGGCTGTATCAGCGGGAGTATGAATCCCAATTCGACCACCAGGGTTGAGAAACCGATGCCACAGCCGCAACGTCGCTTCCTTATCTTCCATCCAGGGAAATGTGTTTGCACACAAAATATGGTCGAAATGATTGACTGGATAATCGAGCACTTCAGCATCTGCAAGTTGGAACTCCACGTTACCGAGTCCCAATGCGTTAACTTTGCGCTGTGCTTGCTCTAGCATTCCGGCAGAAATATCGATTCCAATCACCTGCCCCTGATCACCGACGATTTGAGCCGCCGCGATCGCAAGGTGACCTGTTCCTGTTCCAATATCTAAAACTGTTTGTCCAGCACTAACCTGTGAATATTCAAGCAGACGATGGCAAATTTGAACGTGCCATTCGCTATTGTCATAGGTTTGACTTCTGCGATCGTAAGAATCCGCTACCCTTTGCTTGTAATCGTTTAATTCAAGTTGGTTCACCATCAGAGATTTGCCCCAACGACAACCGAGCCTAACGCCAATTTAACTCTAATTGCCCCACCGAGGACTTGCAACTACCGCCCTCACCGACAGATTTAGCAGCATAATTATTCTTAGACAGAAAATTTCCGCCTAAGATCCCGAATTAGTGTAGTTATGCAGAATTTCATCCCTCTAAGTCTTTAAGGTTGGCGATTAGATCAAGAATTGTCAGTCTAACGTTCCAAATTTGGGGATTAGGCAGAACGTTTTTGTCTAATTATTTAGCTTGGCACAGTCGCTTTTCAGCAAAATTAGTGTCCACCCTGCAAAAAATTTCTAAAGCGACATCTCCTGCATTAACCAAAATCCGGCGAATGCTTCTACCTCCGGACTCTCTTGAATTGCTAAAAAATGCACCTGATCCGATCGCTCCTTCGCCGCTTCAAACTGCTTTGCTTCCGGAATCGCTTTTCGATCCAACGTCGTTAAAAACCATCGATCGTTCACTCCCGTTTCAAGCAGCAATCGATTCGGCAGTTCCGGATCATACTTCACCGCTGCAATCTCTAGTCCCGACATCCAAGCCGCCATCGCGATCGCCCGTTTCGAGAAAATAATCAAACCCGGAACAGGCGCATCCGGTTCAAGCTGCGTCAAACTCAGCGAAAACGCTTCCCCGAAATCGATCGACCATTCTCCCATTTCCGCGAATGCTTCTAGCGGCAAAGTCGCGAACGTCCATTTCTCACCCTCTAACGCATCGGGCAGAACTTGCGGCGGTGTTACTGGAAATACGACAGACGGATTGATCGATGGCTGATATCCCGGCTGTTTTGGGTAGACATTTTGAGCACGATCGTTCATCCAAGTCGTGAGCGCAAAGGTGCGGCGACTGAGTGAAGCAGGCAGATCCAACCCTTTGCAAGCGGTTGTGATCATATTGCTCATCGCTTGTCGAAAAAAGCGGATCTTATCTGGTGGATTCGGGGCGCTGGAAATTGCGGACTCGATCGCGTCTTTCAACCAACCTGAATTTACTTCGGTACTTGGACAATATTTTGAAAACTGAAACAGCTTTTCCGGTTGAGCATCGACCGTCGTTGGACTTTCACAAATCAGCACTTCCCAAACTTTTTTATTTTGCTCATCCAGAATCGGACGCGAATAGTAATCGAGTTCCCAAATCGTTGTCATAAAAGTTTTTAGAACAAACACCTTGTGCAGCGTAGCTAGCGCGAATACTTAATTCTCGCACTCCTCAACCGATCGATACGGTTCTCATTTGATCACACGCTTTCAATCCTAAAGCTGGATTCGATCGATATTCCTCGCTCGGACTCCACACGCTCAATTGTCGCTCGGTTGAAATGAAATACAGATAAGCCGCATTCGGATCGTATTTCAATCCCACTTTCAAATTCGAGAAATCATCTTCGCAAATCTCAAACCCAAACCGCACCACGACTTGAGCCACCAAACATTCTGGCGTATCTTGCGTTTCACCCAAGGCATCCCGCTCTTGCCAAAACGTATCTAAAAACGACTCTAAAATCGGTAGCATCTTCTCAGGCGCACCGTTCCGACTGGCATAGACGATCGCGGGATTTCCTTCGACGATGATGTGACAAGGAGTAGGCATAAGAATCAATAGGAAGTCTCAAGACCACTTTTAGCATAAGCCGCACTGACGCAATCTTGATGGCAGGTTTGTCCGCGAGTGCTGATTTTCGGGAAATATACGGTTCTGAAGCTTCAGACTATCTTTGCAGAATGTTCATATAGAAATCGTTACAATCCAGCCGCATCTATGTCTCTCCCAGTTCACCCAGTTTCCGCACAGTCGATCGACCATTTATCCCGCTGCAAATTTCTAGAGTCGCGCGATCAGTATCGCACTTGCCATGTCCACGTGCCCGATTCTGAAAAACGCCTTGCCGCGATCGTCGTCAACGATCGTTATTACAGTTTTTTCAAACTGGTGAAAGATTCGCAAAAAGCCCTGCAAACCGCAGCAAAGCTCGTTTATCGAGGCGATGAAGTGGCGACGACTCGCACGGTAAAAGGCGATGCGATTTGGATTTATGAACCAGAGGCGAGAGAAACAAAAGCAACACCGCTCACATCGCATCGCGTTGCGGCTTCAAATTCAGGATTGTGGAAAATCTTAGATTCAGAGTGCGAGTATCGTCCCTGTCAAATTCGCGTCCCGGATGTCGCGAAACCGATGGCGGCAATTTATAGCGATCGACAATACTTCAGCCACCTCAGAACCGTGCGTGAGCAGACGCAAGCGATCGAACTTGCTGAACGGTTATCTGGTAAAGGACACGCTGCCCGTATCACAAAACATGAGCTTGCGTGGGCGATTTGGGTCTTAGAATCTGAAGCCTCGATTCAGGCATAACAAAAACGGGCAGAGAACCTCGATCCTCTGCCCGTTTCACTTTAAGAGAGAATCTACAGATCCTTCTCGCCTAATTCCCGCGCCATGTAATCAAACGGCTGATCCAAAAAGCGAGTATCCGAAACCCCCGCAGCGGCAACTTGCCCCTTGACGATTTCTTTCATGATCTGAATTCCGCGCACAGTCGGACCGCAAGGAACGCCCAACGAATTGTAAGTTTCCCGCAATCCTTCTAAAACGCGCTCGTCGAGAACATCGTTATCGCCTGCAACCAGCGCATAAGTCGCATAGCGCAAATAATAGTCCATATCGCGTAGACAAGCCGCATAGCGACGAGTCGTGTAGGCATTTCCGCCCGGACGAATCAACTCAGGATTTTCGTCAAACAACTGCAATCCGGCTTGACGCACAATCCCGGCGGCATCCGAATTAATGATTGCAGCCGCCTGAATGCGCGCCATTCCGGTATCAAAATAAGATTTTAGGCTGTCGATCGCATTGCGATCCAAATACCGCCCTGTAATGTCGTAGTTTCTAATCAGGCTTGTCACTGCGTCCCGCATGAAAGTCTTCTCCCAAAAGTTGGCTCAATTTGAGTTTTGCCGAATATCCCGTCCCACAGCAAGCTTTTTGGCGGGTTCGTACCGATAAAAGATTTAAGCTCAGTTTACCACGCAGGCTTGAGCCTTTTTGAACCGTACTTTGGAAGCTGGCGCTAAATGAGACGATCGTTACAATTTTTAATTCTCGTTCGACAGCGGTAGCCTTTGTGATCCTTAATCAATGCTTAATTCTGACGAACACAAATGAATTTGTAGTTTTAGATACAAAACTGCGTCAAACCTGTTCCTACCATGATTCAGAACAGATTGAGGTCAGCGATCGACATCATCAAAACCATGTTGATCCTGATTCGATCCTGCGCTCAGCGTTGAGCAAGTTACGCGACTTACTTAGGAGTATTTCATGGCGACCCCACAAGAGATCTTGGCGAAGATCAATGACGAGAAAATTGAACTGATTGATCTCAAATTTATTGATACGCCGGGAATTTGGCAACATCTCACCCTGCACAAAAGCCAAATTGACGAAAGCAGCTTCACCGACGGCGTTCCCTTCGATGGGTCGAGTATTCGGGGTTGGAAATCGATCAATGAGTCTGATATGGCGATGGTCCCCGATCCAGATAGCGCTTGGATCGATCCGTTCATGGAACACCCAACGCTGAGCATGATTTGCTCGATCAAAGAGCCGCGTACCGGACAGCCCTACAGCCGCGATCCGCGATCGATTGCCCAAAAAGCGATCGAATACCTCAAAACAACGGGACTCGGTGACACCGCTTTCTTTGGACCTGAAGCTGAGTTCTTCATTTTTGATGATGTCCGCTACGACCAAAATCAGCACGAAGGCTATTATCACGTAGATAGCGCTGAAGGAATTTGGAACTCTGGTCGTCAAGAAGTCGGCGGCAACTTGGGATACAAGCCGCGCAACAAAGAAGGCTACTTCCCGGTTGCACCGACCGATACTTCGCAAGACATGCGATCGGAAATGCTGCTGACAATGCAAAAGTGCGGAGTGCCGATCGAGAAGCATCACCATGAAGTAGCAACGGGCGGACAGTGCGAACTCGGCTTCCGGTTCGGAACTTTAGTTCAAGCGGCAGACTGGTTGATGACTTACAAGTATGTGATCAAAAACGTTGGTCGCAAGTACGGCAAGTCGATCACCTTTATGCCAAAACCTGTCTTCGGTGACAACGGTTCTGGAATGCACTGTCACCAGTCGATTTGGAACAAGGGCGAACCGACCTTTGCAGGCGATGGATATGCTGGATTGAGCCAAAACGCACTTTGGTACATCGGTGGCATTCTGAAACACGCGCCTTCACTCTTAGCATTCACCAACCCAACCACGAACTCTTACAAGCGTCTGGTTCCAGGTTTTGAAGCTCCGGTGAACTTGGCATACTCGCAAGGTAATCGTTCTGCATCGGTGCGGATTCCGCTTTCTGGAACTAATCCGAAAGCAAAACGCTTAGAGTTCCGTTGCCCAGATGCAACCTCGAATCCTTACTTGGCGTTTGCTGCAATGCTCTGTGCTGGAATCGATGGCATTAAGAACCAAATCGATCCAGGTTCACCGTTGGATGTAGATATTTATGAACTTAGCCCGGAAGAGTTGGCGAAAGTGCCTTCAACTCCTGGATCTCTGGCTGAAGCGCTAAAGAATTTGGAAACCGATCACTCTTACCTGACTTCGGGTGGGGTGTTTACCGAAGACTTCATCGAAAGCTGGATTAGCTACAAGCTCGATCGAGAAGTCATCCCGATGAGCATTCGCCCGCATCCATATGAGTTCATGCTCTACTACGACTGCTAAACCGTTCTTGGTTTGAATTAAGGAGCGATCGAGCTAGTTAACTCGATCGCTTCCTTTTAGCTTTAATCCTGTGAATTCGATCAAGTAACTTGCGGCATGGGTGCGATCGCTTTTTCGATGCAAAATCGTTTGATCTGCGACGACTCTCATTAATAAGAATTCGTTACACTTATTAATAGTCGTAGATTGCTGTTTCATCATCATCATGCCCGATACATTAACAAAGCTGGCATATCAAACCGTTCAGCAAGGTAAAAGTTACTTCGGTTTGGTGCATAAAGCCGTCAGCACTCAACTGCTGAATATAGTTGCACCCGCTCCAGTCGAGACAAAGCCGAATCCCGCCCCGCTCACTCTGTCTTTGATTCAAACGATTCAGAGACGGATGGATGAAATTCTCGAAACCGATTGGCAAGATGTCGAAAAGGGAGTTTATCCCGCGAGTCTGTTGTTTGACAATCCTTGGGATGATTTCTTCCGCTACTATCCCGCCATTTGGCTTGATATGCCGGAAATGTGGCAGCGCGTGAATCAAAAGCGCTACCAAGACTTTGATTCTAAACTCGAAACGCAAGGCTTACCGAGCTACTACGTTCAGAATTTCCATCATCAAACGAATGGCTACTTAAGCGATGAGTCTGCGAATCTGTATGATTTGCAGGTCGAAATTTTGTTCAACGGTACGGCTGATCCGATGCGGCGACGAGTACTGGCTCCACTCAAAGAAGGCTTAAAAGCGTTCAGTGATGTGCCCCCGAATCAAATCAAAATTCTCGATGTTGCCTGCGGAACCGGACGCACTCTGAGAAACATTCGGGGAATGTTGCCGAAAGCTTCTCTGTATGGCGTTGATTTGTCTGCTGCTTATTTGCGAAAGGCAAATCAATTGCTGTCTCAAGTTCCTGGCACACTGCCTCAATTGGCGCAAGCGAACGGAGAAGAGCTTCCTTATTTGGATAACTACTTCCATGCCGTGACGAGTGTGTTCCTGTTTCACGAACTGCCTGCCCAAGCGCGCCAGAACGTGATCAATGAAGCGTTTCGCGTCGTGAAACCGGGTGGAACCTTTATTATCTGCGATTCGATCCAGATGACAGATTCACCGGAACTCGCGATCGCAATGGAGAACTT